>CAZSDL010000093.1:0-9500 GCA_964605635.1 uncultured Woeseiaceae bacterium | reverse complement strand
TCAAGTCCTCTCACAGGCAGTCGGACAGCACGGCGTCAAGAAATGTCTCCCAGCCCTTCTCAGGCGGAGGGCTTAGTTCTAAACGACTGCTGGGCGCGTCTCGATTTCCCGTATCCGATAGGTCGCCGCTCGGGGACGATCCACCACATACAAGGGAAAAGGAGACCCCCAGCTCTGCTGGGGAGGCAGGCGGAGTTTGACAATTCCAAACGACCCATAGTAACTCCAAAGCGTGAGCCGCCAGGCACCACGCGAAGGAGAAACGATGAGACAAGTCGGCACCGGTGCTCCCTCTCTTTCCATCGACCAGTCGTTGTCTGAGGTGCGGGACGATCTCGACGCGGCATTCTTCGTTAGCGGACTGGCCACGAATGGCGCTTGGGTTGTTTTCGGCAACCTGAGCTGGCCGCGTTTTCGAAGAGCGGACTCGTGCCACCGGGTGGGCCCGGATCGGGTGAACTGACCCAGACGTCGGTGACCCTCGCGGCCGGACGGCGTTTCGTCGATACTACCAGAACGACATTTGAAGTCATGGGGGTCGCGCGTGCGTGGTGGTCCCGTGATCGACAGGAACAAACCGCAAACGGCGATTGGACAGGAGATGCAACTGAATGCGATGACCACAAGATTGGCGACCTGTGCGGCGGCGCTGTCGCTCGCGGCTGCGCCGCTCGCAGAAGCCTGCACCCGTGTCGTCTACCTCGGCCCGGAGGGCCGGATCCTGACGGGACGGAGCATGGATTGGAAGGATCCCATGATCAGCAATCTCTGGGTCTTCCCTCGCGGCATGATGCGCGACGGCGCTGCCGGGGAACGCTCGGCCACCTGGGCGACGCGATATGGCAGCCTCGTGCTGACAGGGTACGACATCGCCACCGCGGACGGGATGAACGAGGCGGGTCTCGTCGTGAACCTGCAATGGGACGTCGAGGCGACTTACGCCGAGGATGACGGAGTTACCCCTCGAATGTCGCTTTCGGTATTCCCGCAGTATCTTCTCGACCGCTTTGCGACGGTGGCCGAGGCGGTGACCGATCTGCGCGAAAACCCGATCCTCATACAGGGCGGTGAGGTGCCGGTCGGCCCGCCCGGACGAGCGGCGACGGTGCACGTCTCGATGTCCGACGCCACCGGCGACAGTGCCATAGTCGAGTTCGTCGATGGCGAGATGGTGATTTGGCATGACCGCAGCTACCAGGTGATGACGAACGAGCCGACCTTCGAGCGGCAACTTGCGATCCGCGCGTATTGGGACGGCGTAAATTTGCGGGAGTTCATGCCCGGCACAGTGCGCGCCACGGATCGGTTCGTGCGCGCGAGCTACTACATCAACACCGTGGAGCAAACGTCCGATCCGAGACGAGCGGCGGCGGCGGTGTTCAGCGTCATCCGGCAGACCTCGGTGCCCTGGGGCATCTCGCTCTCCGATCAGCCGAACCTGTCGACAACGCGCTGGCGCGTCGTGGCCGACCAGCACGACCTGCGGTACTATGTCGAGTCCGTCATCTCTCCCAGCATCTTCTGGGTGGATCTCGCCAATCTCGACTTCTCCGAGACCGCCGAGGTGAGGAAGCTCGCCCTGGGCGTCGACATGACCCGCGTGCTTTCCGGTGAGACTTCCGCCAGTTTCCAGGCGGCCGCACCATTTGTGTTCCAGCCTGCCGATTGAAGCGGGGCGCAGCGGCATGGTGCATGGTCAGCGCGCTACGAGACCCCTCAGGCGTGCGACAAGCCTTGCCGCTCTCTCCGGCGTCCAGCCTTCACCTGAAGTTTGGTGACCACAGGTCTCCAGCGGCGCTCAGACGACAGGTCCGGTACGCGTTCACCTTTCAGCCAATCGGGGCGATGCCAAGCCGGCGAATACAAGAAAACGATGGGGTCGCTTGCATAGTGAAGGAGGACGAGTCGAAAGCCGGATCTCGAGACAGCGTTTGAAAGAGATCGGGGAGCAAAAGCAGTGACCCGGGTGACGAAATCCAGCGTCAGTATATTCGAGGAACTCGGTTTCGATGTGGCGGAATTGGAGAATCTGAAGCTGCATGCACAGCCGGATTAGTCCACTGGTGCAAACGAAAACGTCAGACTCGAAAAGACGGTGTCATAGTCGCCCCGGGGATCGTGAGAAATCGGTGCTGACCAGACCGTGTGCAGCATCCATGCGCCACCGATTTCCGGATTGAACGTGGCGCGTCCGCTGGCGTCCGTCCGGACAGGATCCATGGTGACATCGTCCTTACCCAGATTTTGAACATGCACCAGTGCACCAGCCACAGGCAGTCCTCTGTAGCGGACTTCGAAATCGAAGCCGTCAACTGCCGAAGCTCGCATGGGATTGCTCAACGGAATAATTTCCAGCGTCAAGCCGATCGGACGGGTGATGTGTTCTGCGGACGCGGCATCAAGTTCCCCGACGAGGATGAGCGATTTACCGCGTCTGGAATAGATCTCGCGACCATTCTGATCCATGGCGCCTCGGGCCATGCGGTCTTCCAGAATTGGCAGAACACCTTCCTCGGCAACATAACTGTTGAAACGATCGGCAGCCAGGTCGCTTACGGAATTGATGGAAGTGAGAGCCACGATGTGCAGGCCGGGCACAGGCAAGGCTGGCCTTAATGCTCCCGCTTCGGGATTATCGCCCAGATTGGTTTGCTGATCGGTAACGCCATCCGGCCCCACAGAATTAAATGCGATGATGCGGGCCGGTTCTGTAGGCCAATTGGACACGTCGTCGCTGTGGCCGATGCGCGCCTGCACGAGCAACGGGCCGGGCTTGTCCATGCGAAAGGTTTCCGGCTGCAGCCAAAAATCATGTGCGCCGGCCGGACCTGCAATTACGAGTCCGAGCAGGATGGATGTGAGTATCTTGATCATGCAAGCGGCTCCGGTTAAGTCCGGCAATAGTCACTGTCCCCGAAAATAAAGAACTTCTAACGCCAGTGCCAGGTCATGCTCGCTCTGGCAGTCCGCGGTTCCAGCGGATGAAAATGCAGATCCTCGACACCGCCGGCAGCTTCACCGGCGAGGCGCGACGCGTAAAAATAGGCGATATCGTTGTCGTCCGAGTCCAGCAGGTTAAACAGGTCGAGCCGCAGCTCCAGCCGATCGCGGCGGTAAGCGACACCGGCGTTGAGCAGCAGCGAATCGGCTGCCCTGACAGAATTGTCTTCGACCAACGGTGCTTCGCCCAGGTAACGCAGTCGCATGCTCGCAGCCAAACCGTTGGTCCAGGCGGCGTTCAGGCCCAGTGTAAACGTCGATTCAACCGCCCCTGGAATTTCCCGGCCACCGCCCTGGTCGCGTGTGAATTCGGCGTCGGTAAACGTATAGGCCGCATTCACCGCCAGCCAGTCATTGGCCTGCCAGAAAGCCGCGGCTTCAAACCCGGTGCGTTGTGTCGCATCGTTGGGCTCCGTGCTGCCGGCGTCACCGACATAGACCAGTTCGGAGTCCAGATCCAGCCGGAACAGTGCCAGCGTGGCGTTGAATTCGCGACCGAGTTCAACGCGCAGCCCGATTTCGCTTCCTTCCGAGTCGACCAGAGCCGCTACCGGGTCCGCCGGTTCGCCGCTGCCCGGTTCGGCGGTAATCGTTGCGCCGCGCACGTCGTTGGAGTGAAAGCCGCGTCCCCAGTTCAGATAGCCTTCCAGGCGGTCATGAAAACGGTAGGCCACGCTGATTTTCGGACTGACTATTTCATCCGAGCCGCGACCGCTGTTGGCAGACTGCACAGCATCGACTTGCCAATCGAAGTAATCCGCACGCAGCCCGGCAACCGCACGCAACCGGTCGGTGAAACGCGCTTCGGCCTCGCCCCACAGGCCAATTGACCACTCCTCGACGGCATCCTGACGCAGGGTATTTGTGCGAGTACGCGCCACCGTTTGGTAGAGACCTACCTCGGCGATGTCGTCGCTGCGAAAATCACCGCCCCAGCGCAGCAGCATCGGCCGAACGCCCAGCCGTTTCTCCGCGGCTTCGAAATCGATGCCGTAGACGTTGCGCCGATCCCGTTGTTCGAACTGGTCACCGGCGTCGGGGTTATCCAGGAAATAGGTGAAATTTGAAAAGAGCGCCATCTCGTAATTAACCGCGTAGGCGGAAAACCGCCAGCCGGCGACATCGAGTGCGCCGGTCAATGCATAACGCTGGCTGTCACCACCGAGATCCGGATCGATGAATCCCAGCCCGTCGATCTGTCCCGACAGCACGGCACGGCGCGGAATCTGATCCGTCGACGACCACTTGCCGTCATAACCCTGTGCAGTAATTTTTGCGCGAGCGTCCCCAATGTCAAACGCATAACTGCCGAACAGCTTATACTGTGCGAGGTTCTCGTCCAGCATCCAGGGACCGGCATACCCGGTTACGTCCATTGCCGCCATCAGCACGCCGTTGGCGGTGTCCACGCTGCCGGCTGCCAGACCGCGAAAATAATCGTGTTCGCCCAATACGGCGGTGAACATCGTGCCGTCGAGTCGCTCGTGAAAGGTGAAATTGCTGCTGCCGGCGGACGAGAAGTCGCCAACGTTGGCTGCATACGGGCCCTTGCGAAACTCGGTGGTCGCGACGAGTTCCGGAATGAGGAAATTCAGATCGAGGTAGCCCTGTCCGTGGCCGTGCGTACGCATGTTGAGTGGCACACCTTCGGCGGACGCAGCGAAATCGGTGCCATGATCGAGATTGAAGCCGCGCAGGAAGTACTGGTTGGCCTTGCCGGTACCGGAATGCTGCGTGGCCACCATGCCGGGCACGGCTTCGACCAGTTCACCGACCCGCAACAACGGTGGCAGTTGCAGATCGTCGTAGCCCACCAGGCCTTCGGAGGCCGAGGGCGCGATGCCGATGCGCTGCTCGGCTCGTCCGTAGACCACGAGTTCTTCGACAATCTCTGTATGTCCGTCGTGTGCCGCAGCCTGCAAACCGGCAAGCACAGCTATCGCCATCGCAAATGCTTGCACCCGCCTTCGTTCGATCATGAATCGGCTCCTGCGTAGATTCGAATGTTGACTCGTTAGCGCGTTTTTCCGGAACGCAACACGGGCTGGCGCTCAGCCGCGCTGGCGTTATCGACAGTCGCACAGTTGACCGATCCTGACGGTTCAACCCGCGGTCCGGACAGCCCATTGGTCGGAGGCGAATTGCAAATGGAAGGGGACAAGGCGGGATCGATCGTTGTGGCTGTCCGATCCGACGTGGCGTCTGGCGTCGCACCGTTTGGCATCGCTGCGATCAGGGCAGTCGCTGCGATGCCAACGATGACAACAGATACAACGCCTCCCAGTCTAAGGATTGTCAAGCAGATCGTTAAAAGCATCCGGATCGTCCTGGTCGTTGAATGCGAAATCCGTGTCGTCGACCGATACTGGGTCGGTGTCGTCGGCGGTCATCGCAAACTGTTCACGCACGAACTCCGTGAAGTCCACCGCCTGGGGAGGCGGAGGCGGCGGCGGAGGCGGAGGGGGCTCTGCCGGTGGCGGAGTATTGCTGCTGCCGCAGCCCGCAAGCACCAGCCCGCTGACGAGCAGCAGGGTCGCAATACTGTTTCGACGTGGTGTCATGACGACGCTCCTGATCAGTTCGGTGAGCCGGGCAACGGCGTCACAAGGTAGGGAAAGGTGGCATCGAAGAAGGTATCGTCGACGTACGCACCGTCGGTGAACGGCAGCTGGCCCGCGGGGGCATCGGCAATGTCCAGCAGCACGCCCATGACCACACGCAAGGCAATATCGACCACATCGTCGCCCGGTCGCCGGCCGTTCGGGAAGCCGGCGTTATCGCCTGCCAGCACACCGAGCGGTTCCTGGCTGCCGGCCGGTACGGCCGGTATTCCCGTGTTGAGCCGCAGCATTTCGGATGCGACTATATTCGGCGGCTGATTCAGACCGTCGACGCCCGTCAGGAAAGCGGCCACCAGGTCCTCGCGCGGGAACGCGGTCGGCGCAATCGCCGCCGGAAACAGCAGTTCGATCAGCGCCGGCAAGGTCGGGTTGGTGACGTACAGTGCGAACTGGCCGTCGTCGACCGGTTCGCTGTGGTTGAAACGGTCCTTGTCGGGCAAGCCGATGACGACTTCGTTAACCAACGGCGCGCCGAGACGCGAGACCTGTGTGAATGCGCCGCCGTTGATGGCGGGTCCGCGCTCGTTCGGCGCCGGGTTGATGACACGCGCCTGGCGTACGCTGGCCGTGGTCCAGCCACCGACGATGCCGCTGTCAGCGCCGACCAGGCACGTCACCGGCACTTCAAGTGCCAACGTGGTGACGTTCTTGTCCTCCAGTGTATTCAGCTCACCGTCGGCCGGCCCGAGCGGGTCCGTATTGATCAGGTCGAAGATCTCGCCGAGATTGACCACGAATCCCTCGCGACGCTGGCCGACGAACAAGCGTCCGTTGCTGCACCCGGGAATGGTCACGTCATATATATGCTCGTTGGCGTAAGCCGCATAATCGGCCAGCGTCTTGTTACCTATATTGTCCACCGGCTTGACAAACGTCGTCGAGGCGTCTGTCGCGAGAGTGACAGACTCACGCGTTCCACTGCGGCGGTCGCCTCGAACCACGTCCACCGTGTAGGTCTCGATCACGTTCAGGTTGTCGGTATCGGTTGCCGCAGGACCCACGCCGCCGGCCTGCTTCAACGGAATCGGCACGGACTCGCCATCGATATCGAGCGCCACACCCTGCACCTCGGTGCTGAAACGAAACTGGAAGGTAATGTCTTCGTTCGCGTCGGCATCGTTGTCGATATGAATTTCGTACAGCGCCTCGTCGTCCAGTTCAAAATAATTCGGCCCGCCGTAGGCATCCTGTAACGGCACGTAGTTGGCGAGAATGGTCACAAAGCCTTCACGTCCGGTCTCGTAACTGTTGAACATGTAGAAGTCCGTGCCGTCGACCTTTGGAAGGCCGGTAATAAACGGCGCTTCCCGGTGACTGGACGCCATTACTACGAGCGGGAACAGTGCCCCGATCAGAACCGCACCGATGTGCCGTTTGCACGTGGTCATAACTGCATCTCCTTGTTACAAGTAACCGATTGTTTGAGCAGGTAATCAGGCCATCGTTGCGGCGCATGAGAACTGCAACAGAGTCCCATGTGATACGCACGAACCTCGTGAGCGGATGCACCGCGACGGGTTTTTTTGTCAGCGATGCATCCGGGATGGCTACAAAGACGTATCATGGATACAGGGATAGTGGACTCCGGCGCTCGTTGAGCGAGAGTGCCGACAGGCGACAAACCAGTAAGATGGCCGAACCCGACCTTGATTTGCTGCTGCGACGCAGCAGCCGCGGCGACGAAGAGGCGTTTCGTGTGCTCTACGATGCAGCCGCGCCCAGGATCATGGCGATTGCCGTCCGCCTGCTGAAGGACCATCACCAGGCCGAAGATGTGGTGCAGCAGACCATGATTGCCGCCTGGAACTCCGCCGGCGAATTCGATCCGTCGCGGGCGCAGGCGACGACGTGGCTGACTTCCATCGCGCGTTACCGGGCACTCGATCTGCTGCGCAAGCGCGCCCGGCGCGAGGATATGCTGCAAACCGGGCAGCACGATATCCTGCGCGTGATGGGGCATGACGAACCCGTGGGCGATTCCGATCCGATTCCTTCCGAGACTGTGACGCGCCTGATGCACTGTTTCTCAGAAATCAGTCGCGATCAGGCGGGCTGCATACAACTGGCGTTTGTCGACGGCCTGACTTTCAGCGAAATCGCCGAGCGGCTCGAGCGCTCCATCGGCACGGTGAAAAGCTGGGTGCGGCGTGGCTTGCAGAAACTTCGCGAGTGTGTCGAACGATGAAGTTCGATGATCCGCAACTGATCGATCTTCTGGCGCAGCGCTATGTTCTTGGCGTTCAGGTTGGCGCTGCGCGACAACGTTTTTCGGCCGTGGCCCGCAAGCGCCAGGATGTGCGTAGCGCAATCGATTACTGGGAAGCGCGCCTGGCGCCGCTCGGCTGGAGCCTGGAACCGATTCAGCCGTCGGATCTGGTCTGGCAACGGATATGCCGTGAGCTCGGGATCGGTCGGTGGGGACAAGCCGTGGCACCGCCTGCGCGTACCGGCTTGTGGCCGGCAGTTGCTGCAATGCTGACAGCGGCGGTTCTGGTGACCGGCGTAGGCTGGTGGCAAGCCGCACAGCAACCGCCGGAGATTGTCACAGAGACAGTGATTGAACGCGTACCGGAGCAGGTCGCGGTCGCCATAGTGAGCGGCGATGACGGCCAGCCGCTTTGGCTCGCGCGTATTGCACCGCTCAGCGGCCAGGCGCTGGTGCGCACTGTCAATGACGTGGAAGCGCGCGCCGATAATGACTATGAATTGTGGGCGCTGACCGATGCCGGCGTGCCGGTGTCGCTGGGTTTGCTGCCGCAGTCCGGGGCAAGGACGCTGTCGCTGGACGACGCGGCGTTGAATGCGCTGGCAACGAGTACCACACTCGCTGTCAGTCTGGAACCGCTCGGCGGTTCGCCGCAGCCGGTTCCGACCGGGCCGGTGCTTTACACGACAGCGTTGTTCGCTCCTTGAGGCTTCGCAATACCGCGGCGCAACTGCAACACTGACGAACCACGTGCAGGCAGCAGACATCAGGGCGACATCGATTAGCAACGGACCGTTCGGATTTTCGACGCGTGCGATGTTGCGGGTCGTGCTCCTCCACCGCGTTCATTGTGCGTCTGACGGCTACGCGTGCGCTACAATGGATCCATGGTTCGGATGAGAAAGGTTCTGTTGCTTACAGCGTCGCACGCCGGCACCGCAGTTGCCGGCTTCGTGCTGGGCATCTATGCACTGCCAATTTTGATTGCCCCGAAGGCACCTTCGTCGGCAGAGGCCGCATCGCAGGCGGCGCAGGCCGTGTATACCGGGCATTTCCGCCGCGACCTCGAAGATAGCGATCTTCTTCACTGGGGCGAAGGCACGGTTTATATCGGACGACAAAACATCGCATTTGTCGGCAAGCTCGCGCCGGGACCCGACTATAAGCTCTATCTCTCACCGGAGTTCGTCGAAACCGAGGCGGATTTCACGCGCCTGAAGGAGCGCATGTTACGCGTCGGCGATGTCAGGACGTTCGACCGCTTCATTGTGCCGGTGCCCGAGCCAGTGGATCTGGCGGACTACAATACGGTCATAGTATGGTGTGAGTCGTTCGCACAGTTCATTACTGCCGCGCGCTATCGATAGCCGGTCGCCATTTCCGTATGTTCGGCGGCGGCGCGTCTCCAACTGTGCCAATTGCTTTACACTTGCCAACCACGATCGGCGAGATCGATGTTCTGGGCACTGTCATCGAGCGGCTGCCGGCCGGGTCCATCAAGTGGTCTCAACGGCTGAGATTACGTCGATCTTTTCGCCCGAATCGACCCATGAAATTGGCTTCCGCAGGCAGTCGACCGAATTAATCTTTATGTATTATTTTGCAGTAGCAGATGGCAGCGGAAGCTGAATGACTGCGGTTGGAGCTTTAACCGGGGCAGCAACGGTCAGCGC
>CAZSDL010000092.1:5368-9575 GCA_964605635.1 uncultured Woeseiaceae bacterium | reverse complement strand
TATCCAGTGCACTACGACGACTTCACCAGGCCGTTTGGAGAAATTGCACTCTTTCCGAAAGTCGTCGACGACGTGGTAAAGACAGCCGGCTGGATCGACGAACTGTCTGCCGACCCGGATTATCCGGTGAACGTGGAGTTACTGCCGTTCGGACGGCCGGTGGCGATTTTCGAGCGATAGCGGCGACAGGTACGCTGCGATTCCCCTGGGGCGCACAAGAAGTTGCTCCTTGGCTGCTTTGTCCAGGCGCTTGATGCGACGCTCCAGGCGTAAAGCCGTGCTGCGGTCTCCTACAGTCCATTGACCAACGAGTTGCAGTGGTGCCCGACCGCGCAGATACCTGGCGCCAAGTGCTCCCTCCCGATGTTCCTGCACGCGCCGCGTAACATCAGTGGCAATCCCGGTGTACAGACTGTTATGCCGGCATCGCACCATATACACGCTCCAGCACTTGTCGTTTCCAGATACTTCAGGCATTGCCGCCGCACAAGGTATTGCCCAACACGCGAAAAGCTCCGGCTTCGATACTCGCCTTGTTGGCAGCCGTGTTTTCATAGGTCAGGACGATCTGCGTGACCCCATCGAGCGCGTCGAGCGGTTCGGAAAGTTCAAGTGTGAGCACATTGCCGGTCAGCCGGGCTTCCCTGATGAGATCGCTGCCACCAAACTGGCGTTCGTTGATTTCAAGATACAAGGATTCGTCTTCCTCGTCGCCCGAAGCCCGCATCAGCAACAGGTAGTCTTCGATGTCACCACTCGCCGTCGTCCTTGCGAAGAACAACATCGTAGCCTTTTCGCGGACATCGAAAGCCACTGTGTCATAGCGTCGATTTATGGACATTTGGTCTTAGCGGTTGCGGGGTTCTGGCCAGTGTACGCCAACCGACAAATACCTGCCCGCTATTGATACCAGGGCCGACACACTACTCGCTGCAAATCTCTTCGATTCGCGCGTCTTTCTCTCTCCAGACCAGGGTGAGCCACTGGTGAAACGCCGCACGATGGACACGATCATTGACGTAGTCCCCCTGCAACATCCAGTCCTCGACCGCGCGCCGCTGCACGTCGATGACAACGCGCCCGAGACGCCCGCAACACATACCCCAGAATTCCGTGACACCCAGCGGATAGACAATCGTAACATCGAGTATGTGATCGAACATCGAGCCCATCGATGAAAGTGCCAAAGCGATGCCGCCGGCCTTTGGCGGTAGCAGATTTTTGAACGGAGAATCGCGCTGCGCCTTTTTCTCCGCACTGAATCGCGTACCTTCGAGAAAATTGATTATCGACGTCGGTGTTTCCCTGAACTTGGTGCAGGCAGCTCGTGTTGCTTCGAGATCGAGGCCCTTCTTGTGCGGATTCTTTGCCAGATAAGTTTTCGAATATCGCTTCATGAAGGGCATATCCAGCGCCCACCAGGCAATCCCCAGAACTGGAAACCAGACCAGCTCCTGCTTGATGAAGAATTTGAGAAAAGGAATGCGACGATTGAAAGCTGATTGCAGCGCAAGGATATCGACCCAGGATTGATGGTTCGACAGGACGAGGTACCACCCATCGCGATTGAGACCTTCGATTCCGCGTACATCAAGCAGATCGCCGTTTCGAAGTCCCAGAATTATGGCGTTACCACTAACCCAGTTCTCGCCCAGGGCCATCAGGCTACGGGTCAGCAGGCGGCGAAAGCCCCTGATCGGGACCAGAAGCTTCAGAATCGCCAGCAGGAACAGAGGCACGAACCAGAAAATGGTATTAAGCGTCAAAGCGGCAAACACGAGGAGCCCGCGCAGATTGCTTCGAACTTCCGCCAGCATCTGTTTTCCTGCCCCTCCTCACCCGCGCCGCGTTCTCGACGATGTATTGTACCGGTAACTACCGGGAATTTCGGGACCGGCTATGTCAGTTGCCGGGACTTGTATCGAGGAGTACTGTCTCCGGCGGGCAGCAGCAACTCTTGCTGACACAGAAGCGGCCGGAAGCAATTCGGCAGGGAACAATTCGAATGGGTAAGTGGACGCGCCGCGCTTTCATTACGACCGGCGTCCTGGCGGGAGGGGCCGTTGTTTTCGGCGTGGCCATTCGACCGGGCGACCGGACGGACCGCGTTGCCCGTCTCGTCGCCGAAAGCAATGAAACTGTGCTCAATGTCTGGGTCAAACTGGCCCCGGACAATTCGATCACGGCGATTGTGCCGCACGCAGAAATGGGCCAGAACGCGCACACGACGCTGGCGATGATGCTGGCCGATGAGTTGGACGCCGCATGGCCGGACATGCGGGTGATCGAAGCGCCGGCCCACAAGGAGTACGCGAATTACGCCTTAGCGCGCGGTTACGCTCTCGGTGACCGGAACTTTCCGGCTTTCCTGGTTGATTCCATCGACGGCTTTTTCCTCAAGGCAACACAGTTTATGGCGCTGCAAATCACCGGCGGCAGCTTGTCGGTGCGGACGACCGGTCAACTGGCCATGCGGACCGCCGGCGCTGCCGCGAAAGCAGTGCTGTTGCAGGCTGCCGCCGACGAATGGCAAGTGCCGATCGGTGAGCTGTCTGCGAGCGCAAGTCATATCTTGCATGCGCATAGCGAGCGGCGCGCCCCGTATGCGGCGTTCGCAAGCAGAGCCGCGACCCTCTCGCAGCCGGCAAGGCCGGTACTCAAGAGCGTCGGCCAATTTACGTTAATGGGCACCTCCGTGCCGCGACTCGATGCACCAGCGAAAGTCGATGGCAGTGCTCTGTTCGGCATAGATATCGCCCTGCCCGGCATGAAAGTCGCGACCGTGAAAGCGTCACCCGTGTTCGGCGGCACCGTCGAGTCCATAGATATGGCTGCGGCACAATCCATGCCGGGCGTAAGGAAGGTCATCGATCTCGGCGATGCAGTGGCCGTCGTCGCCGATGGTTACTGGCAGGCCAAGACCGCGCTCGATCGAGTCGCCGTGAATTTCACGAGTACCGACAGTGCACGAATCGATCAGGGAGATATTTTCGAGCAATTTGCAAAAGCTCTGGACAATGCCCAGTCCAGTGGCGACGGAAGTACTGACTACAAGAACGGCGATACCCGCGATGCCATGTCGGGAGCTGCAGGAATGCTCGAAGCCGAGTACCGCGTACCCTATCTCGCCCACGCGACAATGGAGCCGATGAATTGCACGGCCTGGGTGCACGACGGCCAGTGTGAGCTGTGGTTGGGCACGCAAAACCCGTTGGGCTTTGCGAAAGAGGTTGCCGATGCGCTCGACATGCCGCTGTCGCAGGTCCAGGTCCACAACCAGTACCTGGGTGGAGGCTTTGGGCGCCGTGCTTTTGCCGACTTTGCGATACAGGCAGCACGCATCGCGGCAGATGTGCATTACCCGGTCAAGCTGATCTGGTCGCGTGAAGAAGACATGCAACACGATCATTATCGACAGGCCAGTATCAGCCGTTTCCGGGCCGGCATCGACGCTGCGGGCAACCCCCTGGCCTGGGAGAATATCTACGTCGATAAACACGATCCGGTCGAGGCTCCCTGGATACCCTACGGTATTGCCGCCCAGGACATACGGTACGTCGAAAGCCAGACACATGTGCCCTGGGGATTCTGGCGCAGTGTCGATCATTCCCTGCACGCGTACTTCACGGAATCATTCATTGATGAAATTGCAGTCTTTGCGGGTAAGGATCCGTTCGCCTACCGGCATGATCTGCTCGCCGGCAATCCGCGATTCCAGCGAGTCCTGGAGCTGGCAGCGGAGAAGGCCGATTGGGGTAGTTCGCTTCCCGACAATATGGGACGTGGAATTGCCATCCACCAGTCCTTCGGCACGATCGTGGCGCAGGTAGTGGTAGTCGAGATCGAGGAAGGCAGGGCCAGGGCACGTCGCGTCGTCTGCGCGGTGGACGCAGGATTCGCGATCAATCCGGACGGCATCGCCGCCCAGATGGAGAGTGGCGTCGTTTACGGATTAACTGCTGCGCTGTACGGCGAAATTTCGATTCGGGACGGCGCCGTTGCCCAGAGTAATTTCCACGATTATCCGATGCTGCGCATGGATGAGGCGCCGATCGTCGAGACCTTCATCATCAACAGCGGCGAACCGCTTGGCGGCGCCGGCGAACCGGGCACGCCGGTTATCGCACCGGCACTGACAAATGCTATTTTCGACGCTACGGGTGTGCGCGTTCGCCAGTTGCCCGTCCGCAATCACGATTTGCGCCAG
>CAZSDL010000092.1:0-5268 GCA_964605635.1 uncultured Woeseiaceae bacterium | reverse complement strand
TTGAGCTGGCTGGTGCTGGCGATCCTCTGGCTGGTCGTTTTCGCCGCGATTGCAATGCGTTGAGCGCTGCATGCCACCTGTCCGGTCCGGTCACAATCTCGTAGCATTCTCCCCATGTCCGTAACGCGATTAAAAAACATTGCGCCGATTGGCGTCGAGCAAATGGGGAACCTCGCCGACAGCTTGCGGGATCCCGAGGTGCTGCGGCTGGAAAACCTCGATACCGATTTGCGTCCGCCACGCGTCGCCATTGCCAGCACGAAGAGCGCGGTGGATGACGACAGCGCCAACAGCTACCTGCCCTTCGTGGGACTGAATTCGGTGCGTGAATCGGCGGCCGCGCTGGTTTCCAGGCAATCCGGTGTCACTTATGACTGGAAAACCGAGTGCATTATCAGCGCCGGTGGCCTGTCCGGCATTCTCAACGTCCTGCTTGCCATTCTCGAGCCCGGTGATGAGGTGCTGCTCACTGACCCGAGCTATGTCGGCCTGATCAATCGTGTCCATCTTGCCGGCGGTATACCGCGATTTGTACCACTGCTGCCGGGCCCTGAGGGATGGCGGCTGGATCTTGTTGCATTGGCTGAAATCGATCCGGCTCCGGTACGTGCCGTGTTGATGATGAGTCCATCCATGCCGAGTGGTGCCGTTCTGGACAGCGGTGAATGGCAGGCAATCGTCGCGTTCTGCCAGCGAGCAGATTGCTGGCTCATCAATGACGCCGCGATGGAGCGTATTTTGTTTGACGAGCGCCAGGTTGTGCATCCGGCATCGTTTTCCGGAATTACGGACAAGGTTGTCAGCATTGGTTCGGCGTCGAAGGAATACCGCATGATCGGCTGGCGGGTCGGCTGGATCGTCGGACCTGAACGGCTTATCGCCGACGTTGCGCGCGTCAGTCTCAGTAACGTGGTTTGCCAGACCGGCATTGCGATGGGGGCAGTGGCTGCTGCCATCGACAGTGGCGACGACGGGATTGACGCGTGCAATCGGGAGTTACAGGCGCGACGGGACTTCTTGCTCGCCGAACTCAGGGACTACCACGTAATTCCACCGCACGGGGGCTGGTCGTTTCTCATCGACATGTCGCCGCTGGGCATCGATGGTGCTGAGGCGTCGCGCCGCTTGTTGAAGTCCGGCAAAATTGCCGCAACACCGATGGTGAACTGGGGTAGCGCGACAGCTGCCAGATACCTGCGCATCGTTTTCGCCAACGAACCACTTGAGCGCCTGGTCGATATTCACCAGCGCTTCCAGGCAGCGTTAAGGTGAGAGTGTCACCGGAGAATCCCAATGAGTGAGCGGTATACGTTACAGGCAGCCTTGCGTGCCGTTGCTACTTCAGATGACCGGGTCTACGGCATTCTTCTCGAGCACGGCACCCTGGAACTGGGCTTCTATCAACCGGACAAGGTCGATCCGCAACAACCACACGACCGTGACGAGGTTTATATTATCCAGAACGGGTCGGGGTTTTTCGTATTGGGCACCATCCGGCAGCCTTTCGAACCGGGCGAGGCGCTGTTCGTGCCTGCAGGCGTCGAGCACCGCTTCGAGGATTTCTCAGAGGATTTTGCGGCATGGGTAATCTTCTACGGGCCGCCGGGCGGAGAACAATAATGGCGGGATGTTGAAGCTCATCGCGGTGCCTGGCCGCCTGCATGGCATTTACTGGTTGCTCGCCGTAGCCGTAACGCTGCTGCTCGTAGTGCTTCTCACGGAGCCGATTCCACAGGATCCTGCGTATCACGGGTTTGCGGATGCCAGGACCCTTTTCGACGTGCCGAATTTCTGGAACGTCATGTCGAACCTGCCGTTTGTGATCGTCGGCGCTGCCGGACTGGCGCTCCACATGTCGGACCGCCTGTCTTTGCTGCCGGAATTACGCGGCATCTACTGCTTGTTATTCGTTGGCTGGGTCCTGACGGGGTTCGGCTCCGCCTGGTATCACCTGCAGCCTGACAATGCGTCACTTGTGTGGGACCGGCTCGGGATTACAGTGGCGATCACGGCACTGCTCAGCATCGTAGTCGGGGAACACATCTCATCGCGATGGGGCAGGCGTCTCATCGTGCCGCTGGTACTGGTGGGCGTCGCATCTGTGTTGTACTGGTCCTTCACTGAATCCCGCGGCGCCGGAGACTTGCGGCCGTATGCCTTGATCCAGTTCCTGCCCATGGTCTTCATTCCGCTTATTTTGCTGATCTATCCGTCGCCCTTCGATCGCTACCGCTTTTTCTGGTGGGCAATCGCACTCTACGCTGTCGCCAAACTGTTCGAGTATGGCGATTCCGCGGTTTACCACCTTGGTGAACTGATCAGCGGACATGCCCTGAAACATACTGTCGCGGCTGTCGCAATGCTGGTAATACTCGTGGGCATGCAAAGGCGAAGACTGCGCCGCTGAATGCGCGAGACCGTGCGCCTGCTGCGTTCGCCGTCAATCCGATTTCCAGACCACTTCGATGACCCGATCGAGACCGGCGTCGCGGAACTTCGGCGGGCAGTTGTCTATATCGTCATGCTCCGCCACGCGCTGCAAATTCGGCCAGTATCGACCTACCTCGTCCGGCATTACGGCAAATGGCGGCCCCGCGACGCGCGCCTGATCGTATTCCAGCGTTACAAGCAACCGGAAGCCATCGTCGCGCATCAGGGAATCCAGGTGAGACGCATAGTGCGGGCGCACGTCTCGCGGAATGGCGACCAGTGAGCCCCGGTCGAAAACGGCGTCGAAGGGTTCATTCTCGAATTCAAAAAAATCACCACAGTAAAGCGCAATTGCACGGTCCCGTGCGCAATAGCGGTCCATTGTGCCCTCGACGCGGTCGAATTCCAGCTGTTGTTCCCTGAAGAATGCTTCGATCGCGATGGCGGACATTTCGACTCCCGTTACAGCGAGGCCACGGTCAGCCAGCCACAGGAGGTCCAGCGACTTGCCACATAGTGGTACGAGGACGCGGTCGCCACTCGCGAGGTTCGGCCAATGTGCCTTCAACGCGGTATTGCCAGCCGGCTCATGCCAGCCGATTCGTCCCTCCTCCCAGCGATTGAGCCAGTCGTTGTTCATGCTCTCATACCCGAATCAGTCCAGTGGTCCCTGTGTATCGTGCGACAAGGGAGATTTGCAGCGCAACCGGGGCGTGCGCCGAGCGCAGATCTCTGTTTACCTGCCACGATTAGTGCAGGTACCATCGGCGCGCATGCGCATTGTGTTGCGCGCCACACCTTCGCAGCGGGCCCTTGTAGCCGGTTGCGCCGAACCGGGGGCAGGATACTCGATGCCGAACGCCACGATCATCGACGGTAAGTCGAAAGCTGCAGAATTGACACGTGTCATCACCGAGAATACTGCCGCCCTTTACAGAACGCACCGTTTGCGTCCGGGTCTTGCTGTCGTAATTGTCGGCGAAGATCCCGCCAGCCAGGTGTATGTCCGTAACAAGAAACGCACGGCTGAGTCGTGCGGATTCCACTCTGTCCAGCACACGCTCGCAGAGGATTGTTCTGAGGACGACGTTCTCGCGCTCGTTCAAAGACTCAACGACGATCCCGCTGTTCATGGAATTCTTGTGCAATTGCCCCTGCCGAAACACATCGATGAACAGCGCGTGACCCAGGCTGTCGCTGCGCACAAGGACGTGGATGGATTTCACTTCCTGAACATTGGCAAACTCACCGCCGGTCACACGGAAAACGCATTCGTGCCCTGCACGCCTGCCGGCTGCATGCTTATGATCCATGACCAGCTCGGCACCGATTTGTCAGGTCTCGAAGCGGTAGTTATCGGCCGCTCCAATATCGTCGGCAAACCGATGGCAAGTTTGTTGTTGCAGGCGAACGCGACCGTAAGCATTTGTCACAGCCGCACCCGGAACCTGGGCGAGGCCACACGTCGCGCCGACATACTGGTGGCCGCCATCGGACGGCCGGATATGGTGAAAGGCAGCTGGATCAAACCGGGCGCGACCGTCATCGATGTCGGCATCAACCGCGTCGAGAAGATGCAGGCGGGCGAGAAGCGCAAAGTGCTGACCGGAGACGTGGATTTCGACGAAGCCCGGGAGGTCGCCGGCGCGATAACGCCGGTACCGGGCGGCGTCGGCCCCATGACCATTGTTATGCTTATGTCAAATACCCTGAAAGCAGCGCAGGCCCAGCTCAGGAACCACCCGCAAAGTCAGGGACAGTGACCAGGAGCAGCGACCAGGGTCGGCCAGGCTAGAAACTGGACTTCGATTCCAGCAGGAATTGCACGCCGTCGATCGTCGGGTCACCGTCCAGCGGAAACGCAACATCCACATGAATCACATTCCTGCCGCCGCCCCGCGTCGGTCCGAGCCGCAGGCCGAAGCCGACGTCCTTCAGCCAGCCAAGTGATGTTCCGCCAACCGGGTTTTCGCCCCAGGTACGGCCGATGTCAGCAAACACCGCTCCACCGACACGCACCAGCCGGAACGGATACCAGTCGGTGAAATAACGTTGCTCGATGGTAAACAGTACGCTCCTGTCTCCAGCCTGGTAGCGCAGCGGATAGCCGCGCAGTCCGCTGTCACCGCCGAGTTCGATCGGATTATCGAGATCCAGTTCATGGCCGAAACGCGCCGCGACAGTCATAAAGAAGAGGCGCTTGCTGGAGATCTGGTTGTAGTAGCGCGCCGCGATATCAATCTCGGCGTTTGCCGTTTCGCCGTCGTCGATTCTGCCACTTGCTCCCGCCGCCAGAATCAGTGCTTTTCGACGGATGCTGCCGAAGCCCTGGCTGGCATCGATCGAATAGATTAATGAGTCGCGATCGGAGCCAAAGCTGTCGCTGGCATAACCCAGTTTCGCCGTAATGCTGCGGCCAAGATAGAAGTCTTCCGTGCGTCCAATCTGGTCGCGGTTCGAGGTGGTCTCGTAGCGGTCCTCCAGCAACTCGAAGCCGATAAAAGGATAGAGCAGGCGACGATCCTCAGGAAACACGTTCGGCAATGTCGGGTCCGCCACCTGGCTGAATCGCTGATCGTCGTAGACGACACCGGCGGTCCAGCGCCGCACGAGATCGCCCTTCAGACCCGCCGACCAGCCACCGAATGCGGAAAAGTAATCGGTCTCGTGCTGAAACTCCGCCACCTCGTTGCCGAGATCATAAAGACGTTCTTCCCGTGAATCGTCCAGGAAATCGAAGCCCGCCGTCCAGCGCGCATCGAGCGCGAAGAATGGGCGCACCAGGCTTACACGGGAGCTGTAGCCGTCCGACATATCAGAGAAGCCGAGGTATAGCGA
>CAZSDL010000091.1:0-9610 GCA_964605635.1 uncultured Woeseiaceae bacterium | reverse complement strand
GTGCAGGCCAGATGATGCCTCGCTCGTCATGATTCTGCTCGATCGCGGCACCGACGATGCGCGTTACGCCGATGCCGTAACAGCCCATCGACATCGCGCGTTCGACGCCATCCTTATCGAGGACACGTGCGCCCATGGAATCGCTGTACTTGGTGCCAAGCTGGAAAATGTGTCCGACTTCGATACCGCGGGCGATATGCAATGTGCCCTTGCCGCCCGGCGCCGGATCTCCTTCGACAACATTTCGCAGGTCAACCGTGTCGGGCAGCGGCAGGTCGCGCAGGAAATTGACGCCAACGTAATGCTGGTCGGCTTCATTCGCACCCGCGACAAAGTCCGACATCAGTCGCGTGGCATGATCGAACCAGAGCGGCATGTTGAGACCGATCGGACCCGCGTAACCCGGCTCACAGCCGGTTACCGTGCGAATGGTCTCGGCAGAAGCCATTTGCAGCGGCTTGACAACGCCGGGAATTCTTTCGGCCTTGATGCTGTTCAATGTATGGTCGCCGCGAAGGACCAGTGCAACGGGTCCGTTGTCGCCGTCGACGATCAGCGTCTTCAGCGTCTCCTGCGGCGACACCTTCAGCAACTTGCAGAGTGCCTCGATCGAACGCGCCGCTGGCGTGGCGACTTTGGTCAACGCCTTCGTCGCGGCGGGCGGCTGGCCGTCCGGCGCTTCCGTCGCCGCCGATTCGACATTGGACGCATAGTCGCTTGCATCGCTCCACGCGATGGCATCTTCGCCGGAGTCGGCGAGGACGTGAAACTCCTGTGAACGGCTGCCGCCAATCTCGGCGCTGTCCGCGTCGACAATACGAAACTCGAGACCCAGCCTTGTAAAAATGGCCGTGTACGCATCGTGCATGCGGCGATAACCTTCCTCGAGGGATGCCTGGTCGACATGGAAGGAGTACGCGTCCTTCATGATGAATTCCCGGGCCCGCATGACGCCGAAACGAGGCCGGATCTCGTCACGAAACTTGGTCTGTATCTGGTAATAATTAACCGGAAGCTGGCGATAGGTTCTGAGTTCACGACGCGCGATATCGGTGATCACCTCCTCATGGGTCGGGCCGAAACAATAGTCGCGATCGTGCCGGTCGCGCATGCGCAATAGTAAAGACCCGTACTGGTCCCAGCGGCCGGATTCCTGCCACAACTCGGCCGGTTGGACAGCCGGCATCAGTACTTCGAGCGCGCCTGCCCGGTTCATCTCGTCACGGACGATATCCTGCACTTTGTGCAATACGCGCATGCCGAGCGGCATCCATGTAAAAAGACCGGCAGAGAGCCGACGAATCAGTCCCGCACGCAACATGAGCTGGTGACTGACGATCTCGGCATCGGCCGGAATTTCTCTCAGAGTAACGAGTCCGAATTCCGTGAATCGCATATGCTGGCTGTTCCCTGTGCGGTGGCTCGCGTATTCTACACGACGGCTCCAAGCGTCTGTGTTCGCGGGCATGCTGAAGAAATCCAGGTACGGAGGATCGAAGCAGATTGAAAGCGCGTCGCGAATTTTTGGTGGCCAGCGAGGGAATCCCGCTCTTGCTGATAACTGCTGCACTCACAGCTGCATTGGCTTATTACGTCGATATTCGCTACGCGATCGTAGCGTTCGTCGTGCTGGTATTCCTCGCGCTCCTGTTTCGCGACCCGACCCGCGTGGTGCCCGCTGCGCCACTTGGCGTGGTGAGTCCGGTGGACGGTACCGTGACCGAGGTCAGTGAAACCGCGAACGATCCCGGCGGCGACGGCGCTGCGCATCGTATTTGCATTCGCGTCAACAGTCTCGGGACCTATACGGCGCGCAGCCCGGTCGAAGGCAAGGTGATGGAGCGACAGTCGGGCACGGCAGCCGAATCAAGGCCGGCAAGCCCGCGCGGCCTATACCTGCAAACAGACGAAGGCATCGAAGTTTCTTTACACTTCCGCGGCCATCGCCTGGGCCTGGTGCCGCGCACTTTTCTCCGTTTCGGCGAGCGCGTAGGGCAGGGTGAACGGTGTGGCTGGCTGCGCCTGACGAAATTTGCCGAAGTGCAACTGCCGGCCACGGGCCGCGTACTGGTAAGTGCCGGAGAGAAGGTCACGGCCGGCTCGTCACTCATTGCAAAGTTGCCGCATCGCTGACGATTGCCGCCGCGATGCAGGCGGTTCTAACCCGCCGTGTGGCATGGCAGTATTGTCCACCCGCACATTCGACCCAGGAAAATTGTCCCAGGAAAAAAAGCCTGACACGTCCATGCAGAACGAGCCGCAAAAAACTCGCCGAAGAGGCATTATTCTACTGCCGAACCTGTTTACTACAGCAGCGTTGTTTGCGGGTTTCTACGCAATCGTCGCGGCGGTCGACGGCAATTTCCAGAAGGCCGGCGCAGCTATTTTCGTCGCGATGGTTCTCGACCTCCTGGACGGCCGTGTAGCCCGTCTGACCGGTACCACCACCCTGTTTGGCAAAGAATACGACAGCTTGTCGGATATGGTGTCGTTCGGGCTGGCGCCAGCCATCGTGCTGTACCAGTGGGGAGTGAGCCGGCTGGCAGAATGGAGTGTTGCCTGGGGGCGCATCGGCTGGCTGGTCGCCTTTTTGTTCGCCGTTGCTGCGGCGCTCCGGCTGGCACGTTTCAACTCGCAAGTGTCAACAGAAGACAAACGTTATTTTATCGGCTTGCCGAGTCCGTCAGCAGCGGCGGTAGTGGCGGCGTTTGTCTGGCTCGGGAGCAAATTGCAACTGGACGGTTTCGGCGCACTCGTCAGCGCCTTCGTCATTACGGCCGCCGCCGGCGTACTGATGGTTTCCAATTTCCGCTATCACAGCTTCAAGGAAGTCAATCTCGGTGGACGCATTCCCTTTACGTGGTTGCTTGCCATTCCGCTGATCTTCATGCTCGTCTCGCTCGAACCGGCACTCGTGTTATTTGTTCTGTTTGCTTCCTACGCATTGTCCGGGCCTGCACAGTGGTATTGGCGGCGTCGCCGGCCGGCAGTGGCACGACGGCGCGGGCGTGAGCAGGATGGCACGAGGATCGGCGAAAAGAACAATAAGACCGACGACGAGAAGGGCGACGAGAAGGGCAATGAATAACAGCGATCGCCTCGCCTACCTTGCGGCGCTGGGCGTCGATGTCTTTGCGCTGCGCGGCCGGCAATCGGTCGCGGAGAGGGCAGTCGCGGCCGGTGAATCCAGTGCGTCGCCAGGTGACATTCGCTTGCTTGCCTGGCCGGAGTTGCAGCAGGCTGTCGCGTCTTGCACGCGTTGTGCCCTGCACCAGGGCCGCACGCAAACGGTTTTCGGTGTTGGCAGTCAGCACGCTGAATGGATGATCATCGGGGAAGCGCCGGGCGCCGAGGAAGACCGGCGCGGGGAGCCGTTCGTCGGTCGCGCCGGCAAGTTGCTGGACGAAATGCTGCGTGCCGTCAATCTGTCCCGTGACAGCGTATTCATCTGCAACATACTGAAATGCCGTCCGCCCGGTAATCGCGATCCCTCCGCTGTCGAGGCGGCTGCCTGTCGCGGTTTTCTGGAGCGACAGATCGAACTGGTGTCACCCCGATTGATCCTGGCCGTCGGGCGCATTGCCGCGCAGCAACTTCTCGGTTCCGACGCGCCACTCGCTCGACTGCGGGGCACGTTGCATCGCCTGACCGAGGCCGGGATACCGCTCGTTGTCACGTACCACCCGGCCTATTTGCTGCGCAAGCCGACGGACAAACGCAAAGCGTGGCAGGATCTTTGCCTGGCACAGCAAGTCCTGCGCGAGCGTGCCGCATGATTACACCCATTCCACAATTGCCGGTCCTGGCCCGCACCATGGTTCATGACGACCTGCCCCAGGTCTCGGACATCGAACGCCGGAGCTACGAATTTCCCTGGAGCCACGGGGTTTTCCGCGACTGCCTGCTGGCCGGTTACACCTGCATCGTACTGGAGCGCGACGACAGTATCGCCGGCTACGCAATTTTGTCCGTCGCCGCCGGGGAAGCTCACATATTGAACCTGTGCGTCGATCCGGATTACCGGCGGCTGGGTTATGGCGACCGGCTGCTCGACGAGATCCTGCTGCGTGCGAAGGCAGCCAGTGTCAGGGAGGTGTTTCTGGAAGTTCGCCCGTCCAATGCCACCGCGCTGTCGCTTTATCGCAAGAAGGGGTTCCGGCAGATAGCCAATCGGCGCGCGTACTACCAGGCACGCCACGGCCGCGAAGACGCATCGGTGCTGTCGCTGGTCCTCAAACGCCGCCAGCCGTAATGAATTCATTCGAAAAAAAGGTCCGGCAACGGCGCACGTTTGCAATTATTTCGCATCCCGATGCGGGCAAGACAACCCTGACGGAAAAACTGCTGCTGTTTGGCGGAGCCATACAGCTTGCCGGCACTGTCAAGGGACGCAAGGCGCGCCGCCATGCCACCTCGGACTGGATGGCGCTGGAACAGCAACGCGGCATATCGATTACCTCGTCCGTGATGCAGTTTCCCTATCGCGATCGCATCGTCAACTTGCTGGACACGCCTGGGCACGAGGATTTTTCCGAAGATACCTACCGTACCCTCACGGCCGTCGATTCCGCCCTGATGGTGATCGACTGCGCGAAAGGCGTCGAATTGCGCACCATCAAGCTGATGGAAGTGTGCCGTTTGCGCGACACGCCGATCATGACCTTCATCAACAAACTTGATCGCGACGGAAGGGAACCGGTCGATCTTCTGGACGAGATCGAGTCGGTATTGGGTATCCAGTGTTCCCCCGTTACCTGGCCGATCGGAATGGGCCGGGCGCTGAAGGGGATTTACCACCTCCTGCAGGATCGCATTTACGTCTATTCCGGCGACGATCGGGAACGCGCATCCACAATCGATGTGATCGAGGGGCTCACGTCTCCGGAAGCCGCTGCGGTACTCGGGGACGACGCGGCGGCGCTGCGCGAGGAGATCGAACTGGTCAAGGGCGCCTGTCCACCGCTCGATATCAAGGCGTATCTCGCCGGTCGCCAGTCGCCGGTATTCTTCGGCTCGGCAATCACCAACTTCGGCGTCCGCGAACTACTCGATGAATTCGTCGAGCATGCGCCGACGCCGCGACCTTTCGAAACCGAGACGAGGATGGTGCAGCCAACTGAACAGGCATTCACTGGATTCATTTTCAAGATCCAGGCAAATATGGATCCCGGCCATCGCGACCGGGTGGCTTTCATGCGCATCTGCTCCGGCGAATACAACAAGGGCATGAAGCTACGGCACGTACGTGCTGCGCGCGACATGAGAATTGCCGATGCGATCACTTTCATGGCGGCCGACCGGCAACACGCCGAGACGGCATGTGCCGGCGACATCATCGGGTTACACAATCACGGTACGATCAATATCGGTGACAGTTTTTCGGAAGGGGAGGAGATCCGCTTCCTCGGCATCCCGAACTTTGCGCCGGAAATATTTCGTCGCGCGATACTGAAGGACCCGCTGCGCCTGAAGGCCCTGCAAAAAGGATTGTCACAGCTCTGTGAAGAGGGCGCGACCCAGTTGTTCAAGCCGTTGCGTAACAACGAGCTTATCCTGGGCGCGGTCGGACCGCTGCAATTCGAAGTTGTGGCCCATCGCCTGCGCGATGAGTACAACGTTGATTGCCAGTTCGAGGCGGTGACGGTATCGACTGCGCGCTGGATTGAAAGCTCCGACGAGCGCAAGCTCGAGGAGTTTCGCCGCAAGGCGCATGATAATCTGGCGTTGGATCACAGTGACAGGCTGGTGTACATAGCACCGAGTCGCGTCAATCTGGGCCTGACTGAAGAGCGTTGGCCGGAGATCCGCTTCCGCGAGACGCGGGAGCACTAAAAAAGGTTCGACTGCCGCGTTGCACGGCGGGCATGCTCAGGGAGCGCATCATTCGCAAGCGGAACTTTCTGAATCGGCAGGTGATTGCCTGGGCAGTCTACGACTGCGGCAATTCAGCGTTTGCCCTGAGTGTGCTTGCGGTCCTCTATCCGCTGTTTCTCGGCAGCTACTGGAGTGCAGGGGACGACGGTTCGACCGTTACTGCCAGGTTGTCCCTGACCACGGCCCTGGCAAGTATCATCGTGGCCGTACTTGCGCCGGTGCTCGGCGCAATTGCCGATCGCGGCGGCTATCGCAAACGCTTTCTCTTTGTACTGGCCTTCCTGGGCGCCGCAGCCACTGCGTCTCTGGCTCTTCTTGACGAAGGTGCCTGGTTCGCCGCACTGGCATTATTTATGTTGGGGTCCGTCGGCTTTTACAGCGCGAATGTTTTCTATGACTCGCTGATCGTCGATGTCACTACGCCGCGTTACTACAGCCTGGTGTCGTCGCTGGGATTTTCGCTCGGTTACGTCGCCAGCGCATTGTTGCTGGTAGGACACGTCTGGATGCTCCGGTCGCCCGCCGAGTTCGGCTTCACTGACATAAATTCGGTCATGAAATTCACGTTCATGTCCGTCGCCGTGTGGTGGATCCTGTTCGCCATGCCGCTCATGTTCCTGGTGCGCGAAAAGAAAGCGACCGGCGCGGTTGGCGTCAACTCTGTCAGGTCTGCCTACCAGGGCTTGCTCGCAACCTTTCGCGACATTCGCCGCTATCGCGCCGTCTATCTCTTCCTGATTGCCTACTGGTTCTACATTGACGGCGTATTCACAGTCATTTCCATGGCCGTGAACTTCGGTCAACGACTGGGATTCAGCGACACTGATCTCGTTACCGCACTCCTGATCACGAATTTTGTCGGCTTTCCGGCCACGCTCGCCTACGGATATCTCGGGCATCGCATTGGACCCAAGCGGTCACTCTATGTCGGCCTCGCGGTGTATATCGTGGTGGGTCTCTGGGCGGTGACGCTGACCGACGTGCGGCAGTTCTATGCCATGGCAATCACGGTCGGCATGGTGCAGGGCGGGGTGCAGGGAATGAGTCGTTCGTTGTACGCATCCCTCATTCCCGCCGAAAAGTCAGGTGAGTTTTTCGGTTTCTACAACATGATGACAAAATTCGCACACGTTCTCGGACCCCTGCTGGTGTTCATGGTGACGATCCTGTCCGACGAACCGAGGTACATACTCTTTGCACTGCTTCCGCTTTTTATAGTGGGCGCGTTGCTTCTGACTCGCGTTCGTGAGCCTGCAGTCGTCCGTGCGGCTTGAACGACATCACAGCCGATCTCAGTGCCACTACCGATTGTGCGCTGGGCTTGCCATAGCGAGCTGCGAGGTACGCGCGCACGACCCGATTGGATTCACGCGCTTGTGTACGCCCCAGCCCGGTTATGCGCCGGGCGTAGTCTTGCGGGGTTTCACCGATCTGGGGTGACACGCCGACCTTGCGGGTGAAACTCTGGAAAAGCTGCGCTGCGGCATCGGGGCTCGGCGGGCGGTAGCGCCGCAGCAGGAGCAGACTGATGGCCAACAGGATGAGCGCGATGCACGCCATCATCGTCAACATCATTTTACGCCAGTCCGGATCTTCGAAGCCCAGCCATTCTACAAAGCGTTCCTGTTTCTCCGGGCCGTAGCCCAGAATCCATTCGTTCCATTCAGCATTCAGCGCATCCCAGGTCATTTCGAGTTCATACAGCCAGCGGGTTGTCGCGCTAAGTCCCCAGCTTTCGCCGAGAGCGCTGAAACGCGCTCCGGACATTCCGGACTCGATACGTTCGGGCGCGACGGCCGCCGTCGGATCGACCCGCAGCCAGCCCTGGCCCGGCAGCCAGACTTCGGTCCACGCATGTGCATCGGACTGACGCACAATCATGTAGTTACCGAAGCTGTTCATTTCGCCGCCCTGGTAACCGAGAACAATGCGCGACGGTATTCCGGCGGTGCGCATCATGACCGCGAATGCCGACGCATAGTGCTCGCAGAAGCCGCGACGCGTGTCGAACAGAAAACGATCGACCGGGTTGCTGCCGAGTGCCGGCGGTTCGAGCGTGTAGTAGAAGTCCTGCTTGTGAAACATCTGCAATACGGCGTTGATATAGTCGTCGTCGTTGCCGGCATCCGCTCGCATACGGCGTGCGAGCTCGGCCGTTTGCGGATTGGCGTCGTCTCGTACTTCCCAGAACCAGCGTGCCGGCGGCCGTTCGACATCGCTCTGAAAGCGCGGATACGACGTTACTTCGTAGGCCAGCCGCTGATCGATCGGACGCACCCGGGATAACTGCTTCTGCGGACCCATGAACGTATCGTCCATGGCCGACCATTCGTACGGAATGTCGAGGGCGAATACCCATTGCTGGCGCGTGGGTTCGAGGATGACCTGGTAGCGCACGGGTTCGCCGGCGACGATCAGCGTATCCCGCGCGCGAAAGTCAGGAATTGGCTCGCTGCCCGACCAGGTGCGGCCGTTGAAACGATGCAAGACCAGCCCTCGCCAGTAGCGCAGGTTCGGTGGCGGCACTGCGCCCTCGAACGTCGCGCGAAACGCCACCGCGTCGGACAGGGACAGGGAGCTTATATCGCCGGGACTCATGCGATCATTGAGTCCCGACGTGGCGGTACTGGTATCGATCGGTACCGACCAGAACGGTGTAGCGATGCGCGGAAAGAAAACCCACATGGCGACTGCGAGCGGCAGGGCGTAAAGCATCAGGCGTCCAGCGACAGCAAAACTCTGGCGGAAGCCGACGGTGCTGCCGATCGACATTCGTAACCATGCCGTCATTGTTAACGCGGTACCGGCGAGCAGATACGGCAGGGACCAGATGAACTGTTCACGCAACAACGACGACATGATCAGGAAGATAGAAATGAACAGCAGCACAAACTGATCACGGCGTTGCCGCGTTTCAAGCAATTTCAATGCCGCCATCACGGCCAGCAGAGCCGAACCCGGACCTACACCGCTGATAGCATCATAGGATGCGAAAACGCCGATGAAACACATGAGGGCGAGGACGACGCGCGCCCATGCGGGCGGTAGTCGACGTCGCTTGCGTTCGATCTGCCAGCGGCCGATGGCGCACGCGACGAACGTTGCGGTGATCCATACCGGCAGGTATTGCACATGCGGAGCGATCGACATGCCGAGTGCCGCCAGCGTCCAGGGCAGCGTCGCCAGGAGGGAGCCATCCGTGCCGTTGCGTTTTTTCATGCCTGCCCCGGCCGCTCCAGCGGCGCTGCATTGAAAAGCGCGAGACTTTGCAGGCAGCAATGGCGATGCGCATCGCCGTGCGAGGGTGCGAATTCAGTGCCCGGCAAACGCAATCCGTAATCGCGGTGCGTGCGATCGGCGTCAACGATCCAGCGGGTCAGGATAGCCAGCCGGGCTTCAACGTCGTCGGCGCCCGTCTTCTCGGTACGAATCTGGGCGAAATCGAGCCACTGGCTGCTGGTATCGGCGCCGGCAAACTGTTTCGAGAGCAGGTCACCACTACGGGCGAACGCCTTCCAGGCGACATGGCGCGGCGAGTCGCCTTCGTGGTATTGCCGGAATCCTGCAAAGTCCTCTTCACCTCTTGCGTCATGCTGTCGATGGCCGTGCGCCGTCTGTGTCGGCGGCGGTTCGGGCGGGGTTGCGGCGGGCCGTGGATAGACCAGCCCGTAAAGATCCATGTGCACCCACGCCCAGGCACGAAACAGTTCGAAAGGAAACAGGGTGCGGATGCCGA
>CAZSDL010000090.1:0-9647 GCA_964605635.1 uncultured Woeseiaceae bacterium | reverse complement strand
TGCGCGCGAATGGGAAAAGGCCCGTCCTTAGCGCATTCGCCCGCGGGGCGGGCTCCTACAGCGCGCTCCTCAGGCCGTCCCTGAGTGCCCGAATCCGCCGCTGCCGCGTTCGCTGTCGGCAAACGTCTGGACAACCTCGAAGCGCACCTGCTCCACCGGAATGAACACCATCTGCGCGATGCGTTCTCCCGGCTGAATCTCGTAGGCCTTGCTGCTGCGATTCCAGCAGGAGATAAAAATCTGGCCCTGGTAATCGGAATCGATGAGCCCGGTCAGGTTTCCGAGCACCAGGCCGTGTTTGTGACCCAGCCCGGATCTCGGCAGCAACACCGCGGCCAGACCGGAATCCCCGATATGCATCGCAAGGCCGGTCGGCACGAGCACCGTCTCGCCAGGTGCAACGGCGAGCGGCTCGTCGATGCAGGCTCGCATGTCGAGTCCGGCCGAACCGTCCGTCGCGTAATGGGGCAACGGCACGGAATCACCGACCCGTGAATCCAGGATCTTGAGCTGTATCGACCGCAATTAAATCGCTCGCTCAGTCCTGAGGGCAGCCACGGAGGGCACCGTATCGCCCTTGTCCGGCGCCCGGTAACGCTCGACGATCAGTTCGATCAGCGCGTTGGCCAGTGCGGATTTTTCCATCATCGGAAAGGACTTCTCACCGCCGCTCCAGTAAACCTCGACGGCATTGTCGTCACAGTCGAAACCGCGTCCTTTGCCGACCTGGTTAGCCACAATCAAATCGAGATTCTTGGCAGCAAGCTTGCCGAGCGCGTACTCGCGCAACTTCTCCGTCTCAGCGGCAAAACCCACGGTAAAGGGTCGCCGCTCGAGCTTCGCTACCGAAGCAAGGGTATCCGGCGCTTTCACCAGGTCAATCCGCAATCCGCCGTCGCCCTTCTTGATTTTTTGCTTGTGTGCGCTCTCTGGCCGGTAATCGGAAATCGCGGCGGCGCCAATGAACAGGTCGACTTCGTCGATACGATTGTGCGTTTCCGCAAACATCTCCTGCGCACTTTCAACCGTAATACATTCAACGCCATCCGGCGCCACCATGCTCACGGGACCGCTGATCAGTATTACCTTCGCGCCGGCGTCCGACGCAGCCCGCGCCAGCGCATAGCCCATGCGACCCGAGCTGCGATTGCTGATGAAGCGGACCGGATCAATGGCTTCGCGGGTCGGGCCGGCGGTGATCATGACGGTCGTGCCGGCCAGTGGCCCTGGCGTCTCAATGGCTGCCGATGCGTGATTCTGCATCACCGCAGCGGCAATTTCTGCGGGCTCGAGCATACGACCTTCGCCGAACTCACCGCATGCCTGGTCGCCGCTGCCCGGGCCAAGAATGCGTACGCCGCGTGACTTCAAAGTTTCGCAATTGGCCTGCACGGCCGCATGTGCCCACATGACCCGATTCATCGCCGGTGCGACGATGAGCGGCGCTTCCGTGGCGAGACAAAGCGTGGTCAGGAGGTCGGTCGCAGAACCGGTCGCGAGTCGCGCAATGATTTCCGCGGTCGCCGGAGCGATCAGTACGAGGTCCGCCCAGCGGGCGAGCTCGATGTGCCCCATGGCCGCCTCGGCGTCGGAATCCCATAGATTCGCCCGCACCGGTTTTCCCGAAACGGCCTGCAACGAAGTCGCGGTGATGAATTCGCCGGCGGACTGCGTCATGACTACCTGCACTTCCGCGCCTCGCTCGCGCAGGCGACGCACAATCTCGGGCGCCTTGTACGCGGCGATGCTGCCGGTCACACCGAGAAGAATGTTGGGATTGCTCATGAGGTTGCGCTCTTTGGCATAGCGCGAGCTTAGCCCGTTGCACCGTGCCATTGCCAGTGAGCAACTTTAAGTGCGCGCAGCCCATTCTCGCTCTCGCGCATTGTTTTGCGGCTTGCGGGTGGGGCCGGCAGAGGCGCAGATTGTTACTGCAGACAGGCGGGCCGGACAAGGAGTGTCCAGGGTGACCGAAAATTTGAGCGAAAATGTTACCGATGATCCTGCCTGCGATCTGCGGCCGCGCCACCCCCCGCAAGCGACCGCTGCGACGTCGCTCAGCGAGGCCGAACTGCTTGCCATTGTCATGCAATGCGGACCGACAACCCGAAAAGCGATGCATTTGTCGAGGCGGCTGCTGTCGCGGTTCGGCGGTTTACGGCAATTGCTCTCGGCAAGCACAGAGGCTCTCGCGGGTGAGCGCGGTGTCGGTGCGGTGCGGCTCGCTGTCCTGCAGGCCATTCCCGAACTGGCGCGGCGCTTTTACGAGCAAGCCTTGCAGACGGGCGAGCCAATCCGCAGCCCGGCTGACACCGAGGCTTTTCTGCTCGCCCGGCTCCGCGATCTCCCGCACGAACTTTTCTGCTGCATCTACCTCGATAACCGCCATCGCATCATCGCGTTCGAGGAGCTTTTCCGTGGCACGATCGACGGCACCAGTGTCTATCCCCGCGAGGTCGTCAAACAGGCCCTCGCTCACAATGCGGCGGCGATCATCCTGGCCCACAATCACCCGTCCGGCGTCGCCGAGCCGAGCCAGGCCGATGAGCGCATCACGCGGCGGCTGAAGGCCGCCCTGGAGCTGGTAGATATAAGGCTGCTGGATCACCTCGTGGTCGGAGACGGCGCCACCACCTCGCTGGCATCGCGTGGCCTGCTTTGATCGCAGCGTCGGCGACTGCCCTTGATAAGGCCGTGTGGGGCTGGTATAAAGTTTCGCTCTCTGCCTACCCTCCGTGGGCACGCTATCAGTAAAATCAGAGACTTGACTGTTATGTCCAGGGTTTGTCAGATCACCGGGAAGCGCCCGCAAAGCGGCAATAACGTATCCCATGCTCACAACAAGACGCGACGTCGCTTCCTGCCCAACCTGCAGACCAAGCGATTCTGGCTCGAGGGCGAGAAGCGTTTCGTGCGCCTGCGCGTGTCGCATAAGGGTATGCGCATCATCGACAAGCTCGGCATCGAGAAGGTGCTGTCCGATCTTCGTGCCAAAGGGCAGAAGATCTAGGCGAGCTGGAATTATTCAGGAAGAAATATCATGCGTGAAAAAATCAGGCTCGTTTCCAGTGCCGGCACCGGACACTTCTACACAACCACGAAGAACAAACGCCTGCACCCGGACAAGATGGAAACCAAAAAGTACGACCCGAAAGCCCGCAAGCACGTGGTGTACAAGGAAGCGAAAATCAAGTAATCGCCCGTGATACGGGCTCCTACAGGTGGCGGTAGAAACGCCGTAGGAGCCCGTATCACGGGCGATTCATTCAACAAAGATTGACTGCGCATCCCGAACTCCAGAAAAAAACCCGCGAACTGCGGGTTTTTTTTGCTGAAAGTCAGAGCAGTTCAGATGGTCTGCAGCCGGTAGGATCGTAGCCGTGCCGCAAAATCCTCCAGGACCTGGATGCCGCTGGCTTCTGCCTCGGCGCACCAGTCTCGCAGGTGCTGCAACAATCGCTCGTTGCTGACATTCTTGCCGCTCCAGAGCGTGCGCAACTTCTCGCGAAAATCGTACACGGTTTGCAGCGTCGCGTGTTCCGACAACAGTTCGTAAAGTCGGTGCCGTGAACCCTCGTCAAGCAGTTGCGGCCGGCGCACCAGCAATTTTTTTGCCCGGCGCAACGCTTCGTTGCCTGCGGCAACCGCTCGTTCGCGGCGCAACGCAGGCATAGTGACTTGCTTTGTGTAGTCGCGCAGCACGTGCATGCGGTTGACGATAATTGCCCGCAGATTCTCGATATCGACGTTTTCTCGCGCAGCAGGCACGATCACCGGCCGCGGCGCGACTTTGTTGACCTTGGCCAGGCCCAAGCTGCGCAGCACACAGATATACAGCCAGCCGATATCGAATTCCCAGCTCCGCACCGAAAACTTGGCCGATGTCGGGAACGCGTGATGATTGTTGTGCAGTTCCTCGCCGCCCACGAACACGCCCCAGGGCAAGAGATTCCGGGCCGCATCGTCGCATTCGAAATTGCGATACCCGCTGTAGTGACCCAGGCCGTTGATGACGCCCGCCGCGAACAGCGGCATGGAAATCATTTGTACCGCGATGATGATGATGCCCGGGACGCCGAACAGCAGCAGGTCCGCGAACACCGTCAGTACGATGCCTCCCGAGGGGAAACGCAGGTACACATTGCGTTCCAGCCAATCGTTCGGCGTGCCTCGCCCATACTTCTCCAGCGTCTCGGGCCTTGTTTTCTCGATCTTGTACAGCTCGGCGCCTTCAAGCAGCACCTTTTTCAGGCCGAAGATCTGCGGGCTGTGCGGATCGCCGGGTACTTCGCAAAACGCATGATGCTTGCGATGCACCGCGACCCACTCGCGAGTCAGCATGCCCGACGTGCACCAGATCCAGAAACGAAAGAAATGCCGCAAGGCTGGATGCAGATTGATGGCGCGATGCGCCTGATCACGGTGCAGATAAAGCGTCACCGCCATCATCGTAATCTGCACCATAACGACAGTGACGATCACGTAGCCCCAAAAGGACAGATTCAACAGGCCGTACAGGTAATCCATTGCTTGATCCCAGCTGCAGGTGCCCGCTTTACGGGCGATTCACAGGTTTTCGTTGCTTACGATTATAAGTTTACGACTATAGGGTTGCGACTATAGCGCCTCGGACTTTAAAGCTCCAAGACACAATCTTCAGTTCGCCAGGGCACACAACAGGCGCATCCGGGCCGACCCGTAACGATACTCTGCCGGAGCGTGAAGCCGGTATAGTGTGCTCCCGTCACATTTCCGGTTTTCCCATGCCCGAGTTGCCCGAGGTCGAGACCAGCCGGCGCGGTATTGCACCGTGGCTCGAACAGCAGCAGGTCCTCAAGGTGACGATCCGGGAAAGGCGCTTACGCTGGCCCGTACCGCAGGATATAGACCGGGAGTTGCCGGGAAAATTCGTGCGATCGCTCACACGCCGTGCCAAGTACCTGCTCTTCGAGACCGACGCGGGCACAATGATGCTACATCTGGGCATGTCAGGCAGTGTTCGCATCATCGAGCCGGACGAACCGCCCGGAAAGCACGACCACGTAGACATCGAATTCGGCAACGGCAAGGCGTTGCGGTTTCGCGATCCGCGACGCTTCGGCTCATTGCTCTGGGCCAGCGACCCGCCCCGGCACCCGTTGCTCATGAACCTCGGACCGGAACCGCTCTCCGACGAATTTGACGGCGCGTATCTGCGACGGCTGTCGCGGGGACGGCGGATCTCGGTAAAACCCTTTCTCATGAACTCGGCGATCGTCGTCGGGGTCGGCAATATCTACGCCAGCGAATCGCTGTTTCTCGCGAAAATCCATCCGCAACGCCGCGCGGACCGCATCTCTGCCGCGCGCCTGGAGGTGCTGGCCGGGGCAATCAAATCTGTACTCCAGCGCGCCATCGTCGCCGGCGGCACCACCCTGCGTGACTTTCACGGCGGCGACGGCGAGCCCGGGTATTTTCGCCAGCAACTGGACGTTTACGGTCGCGACGGAGAGCCCTGCCGCATCTGCGAGCGCCCGATCTCCGTGATCGTTTTGGGCCAGCGTTCGACTTTTTATTGTGGCAGTTGCCAAAGATGATTGCCAAAAACAATAGGTGTTAAGGATCTTTCACGCCCGTCCGCAGCGCTCCATCAATGCCAGCTTCACTTTGGGTGAGACGAACTCGCTGATATCGCCGCCCATACTGGCAATCTCCCGCACCAGGCTCGAAGAAATGTAGGTATAGGTCTCGGTCGGCGTCAGAAATGCGGTTTCCACCTCGTCGGTGAGATGCCGGTTCATGTTGGCAAGCTGGAACTCGTACTCGAAATCCGAGATGGCGCGCAGTCCGCGAACAATCACCTGCAGGCCGTTGTCGCGAGCGAAATTCACTGTCAGTCCGTCGTAACCGGTTACCTCGACGCGCTCGAAATCGCTCAGGACCGTTTTAGCCAGCGCTACGCGCTCCTCGAGATTAAACATCGGCTGCTTACCGGGGTTGGCCGCCACGGCGACGACGACCTTGTCGAACAGCCGGCTGGCACGTCTCACCAGATCCTCGTGGCCGAGCGTGATCGGGTCAAACGTGCCGGGGTACATTGCGGATACTGGCATACGTCAGTCCTCACTGGTTGCGAGAGTCATCGCGAGGGAGTAGCGCACGCTGCCCGCCGCCTTCTCGCGCACTACGGTGTAACCGTCCGGAAGAATCGGTCGTTCGTCGCCGCGATCCTGCTCCATGTAGATGCTTGCGCCCTTTGCGAGCCACGAATTTGCCTGCAGCAGTCTACACAATTCCGCCAATGATTCGAGCGCATAAGGCGGATCCAGAAAGACGATGTCCATCGCTTGCGGTTTACTGTCCCGCAGCCAGGCAAATGCATCGCCGACGTGCATCACTGCCCTGTCGGCGGCTAGCGTCGTGATGCTTTTCTGCAATGTCCTGGCAGCTGCAGCAGAGCGTTCAATAAAGATGGCCTCCGACGCACCGCGTGACAGTGCTTCGAGTCCGAGAACGCCGCTGCCTGCAAAAAGATCCAGGCAACGTGCGCCCTCGATGCGGGGTGCAAGCCAGTTGAAAAGTGTTTCGCGAATCCGTTCCGACGTCGGGCGCAGTTCCGGCTCGTTGCAAACCGGCAGCAAACGGCCGCGCCACTTTCCCGCTACAATACGCACCCGTCCGGGCATTGCAGGTGCGCGGCGCGGTGCGGGACTGCGGCTTGGCGTCATTACGGGTTTGTTCTCATTTTGTCGCAGCAATCATGCCGGCGGCCAGGTCGGTTTATCAGATGCCCAATCACGCATCAATTCTAATCCAGGGTCATTGGGGTCATTAGTGTTTGGAAAAAAGGAAAAGCCGGATGCGCCGTCGCGGAACGGCTTCGTCAAGCGGCTGAGGGCTCGCCTCAATCGCGGCGACAGCTGGCTGACGTACGACCTTGCCAATCTGGCCCCGGGCGGTCGAATCGACGATGACGTTCTCGAAGAAATCGAGACGCGCCTGGTAACAGCCGATATCGGCGTCGCCGCAACCGAACGCATCATCGCCGATCTCAGGAAACGACTCGCTCGCAAGGAGTTGAAGGACATGAATGCGCTTATGACGGGATTGAAGCGCAGCATAGTGGATATCCTGGCGCCGGTGGAGAGGCCGCTCGAGGTCAGCCCGTCGGATGGCCCGTTCGTTATCCTGGTCGTCGGCGTCAATGGCGCCGGCAAGACGACGACCATCGGCAAAGTGGCAAAGCGCCTGCAGGATGGAGGTCTGTCTGTCATGCTGGCGGCCGGCGATACCTTTCGCGCGGCCGCCATCGAACAATTGCGCGCGTGGGGCGACCGCCACGACACACCGGTCATTGCGCAGCAGCACGGCGCCGATCCCGCCGCAGTGATGTTCGACGCCTATGCGGCCGCGAAGGCGCGCGGGATCGACGTGCTGATTGCGGATACTGCCGGTCGCCTGCAAAGCCAGCAGGGGCTCATGGATGAATTGAAAAAGATCAAGCGCGTGCTGGCGCGGCAGAATGAGGACGTGCCACAGGAAATCCTCCTCGTGCTCGATGCCGGCCTCGGCCAGAACGCGCTGGTGCAGGCCGAAAAATTTCACGCAGCGCTGGGCATTACCGGTATCGCGGTAACCAAGCTCGACGGCAGTGCCAAGGGCGGCATTCTCGTCGCCATCGCGGAACGCCTGGGCATTCCGGTGCGCTTCATCGGCATTGGCGAATCCGCCGAAGACCTGCAGCCGTTCCGGGCCGATGAATACGCGGACGCACTACTGGATGGCGAAGCAGAACGAGCACACAAAAAGGATGCCGTTCATTGATCCGCCTGGAGAATGTCACCAAGCGGTTTCCCGGCGGTCAGGAAGCACTGAAAGACCTGAGCCTCCACATCGAGCGCGGCGAAATGACATTCGTTACGGGGCATTCCGGCGCCGGCAAGAGCACGCTCCTGCGACTGATCGCGTTGATCGAGCGACCGACGAGCGGTCAGGTCATCGTCGATGGACAAAACACCCGACGCGTATCCCGCCGCAAGATCCCGGCCTACCGACGACAGATCGGCATGGTTTTCCAGGATCACAAGCTGTTATATGACCGGCCGGTATTCGATAACGTCGCCATGCCCCTGGTCATCGCGGGCATAAACCACCGCGATGCGGCGCGGCGTGTGCGCGCGGCGCTCGATCAGGTCGGGCTGCTGCACAAGGAGAAGCAGCGGCCCGAGACGCTATCGAGTGGCGAGCAGCAACGGGTGGGCATCGCGAGAGCGATTGTCAGTCGCCCGAAACTGCTGATCGCCGATGAGCCGACCGGCAACCTCGATCCGGACCTGTCTCTCGAAGTGATGCGCATTTTTCGACGATTCAACGAAGTCGGTGTCACCGTGCTCATTGCAAGTCACGACATTGCGCTGATCGACCAACTCGGCTGCCGGCGCATCCCGCTCGAGAACGGTTCAGTGCAGATTGAAGACGAGGAAGATGTGGTCGCCGAGTACGCCGAACGACTCGGCATCGATCCGGAGTTGGGACAATGGCAGTGAACAGGTCCGGCGAGGTGTTCGTGCCGTCGAAGACGACCGGCCCCGTTTCAACCTGGTTTTTGCGCCATGTAAGCACGGCGATCGGCGCGCTCGGGCGGCTGGCGCAGCAGCCGTTCGCCAATCTCATGACCATCCTGGTCATTGCGGTCACCCTGGCGTTGCCGGCGGCGTTGCATCTCGTCATAAAGAACGCGCAATCGGTCAGCGGCAGCTGGGCCAACGCTTTGGATTTTTCTGTCTACCTGAAGGACGGCACGACGATTGAAGCGGCGACGGCGTTGGCCGGGCTGATTGAACAACGCGCGGACGTCGCCACCGTCACGCTGATCCCCGCGGACGAGGCGCTTGCGGAGTTCAAGGAACAATCCGGGTTCGGCGAAGCGCTCGATCATTTGCGTAACAACCCGCTGCCGCACGCGCTGGTGGTGCGGCCCGGCAGCGCCAATACGGCGGCGTCCATGACGCTCTTGCAGGAGGAAATAGCCAACCTTCCCGAAGCCGATTTCGTACAGGCTGACACCGAGTGGGTGCAACGTTTTCACGCCATTCTCGACATCCTGCAGCGCGGCATCACCATGGCCTCCATACTGCTCGGCGCAGCTATCGTAATTGTCATCGGCAATACCATCCGGCTGGACATCCAGAACCGGCGCGAGGAAATCGAGGTCACCAAGCTCATCGGCGCCAGCAACGCGTTTGTGCGGCGGCCGTTCCTTTACTCGGGCGTCTGGTACGGGCTGGGTGGCGGGCTGCTTGCCCTGGCACTGGTCGCCTACGGCCTGTACGTGCTCAAGGCGCCGGTAAGCCGTCTTGCCGGGCTCTACGGCAGCCCCTACACCCTCCTGGCACTGTCCTTCCGCGAGAGTCTCCTCATCGTGTCGACCGGCGTGGCCCTGGGCCTGGCTGGATCCTGGCTGGCCGCAGCACGCCATATGCGGCGCATCGAGCCGCGCTAGGGAAAGTGCGGGCCTTTCGCCCGTGATACGGGCTCCTACCGGTGGCAGTAGACACGCTGTAGGAGCCCGTATCACGGGCGAAAGGCATCAACTTGCGAGCAACGTCGTCGAGGCGGAACCGGACGCCCGGTTAGCACTCTAAGGCTGCGAGTGCTAAAATCGGTGT
>CAZSDL010000089.1:0-9674 GCA_964605635.1 uncultured Woeseiaceae bacterium | reverse complement strand
GACATCGAGCGCGCTACGGATATCGCGCGCAACATGGTCACCAAGTGGGGGCTCTCGGAGCGCCTGGGTCCGCTGACTTACAGTGAAGATGATGGCGAAGTGTTTCTCGGCCGTTCAGTGACCCAGCACAAGCAGGTTTCGGATGTCACCGTGCACGTCATCGACGAAGAAGTGCGCAAGATTATCGACAGGAACTATGCACGGGCCAAAGCAATCCTCGAAAGCCATGAAGACAAACTGCATGTGATGGCCAAGGCGTTGATGCGCTACGAAACCATCGACCAGGAGCAGGTCAAGGACATCATGGAAGGCCGTGAACCGCGCCCACCCGAGGACTGGGAAGACCCGGACGAAACCAGCAAGCCCAAGGCAGGCAAGAAGAAACGCAAGGGCAAGGCTGCCCCGGGGCCAATCGGTGGGCCCGCGAGCGAGCATTAGCCGCAATTCATAGAGTCCAGCTCCCGGCCGGAGCCGGCATCATTAGTTATGCAACTGCACACGCGAAACGGGCTGTTGGATTTGTCCTCGCCTGTGGTCATGGGTGTCCTGAACGTCACTGACGATTCGTTCTCCGATGGCGGGCGGTTCGTCCAGGTGGACGCGGCCTTGCAACAAGCGAGCCGCATGGTCGAGGAAGGCGCAAGCATTATCGACGTCGGCGGGGAGTCGACCCGTCCCGGCTCGCAGCCGGTATCCGAGCAGGCAGAGGTCGAACGGGTTGTGCCGGTCGTCGCGGCCATTTGCGAGCGTTTCGACGTCCTGGTCTCTGTAGACACCGGCAAGGCAACGGTAATGAGTGAAGCCGTCGCAGCCGGGGCAGCAATGATCAATGACGTCTATGCACTGCGAGGCGAGGATTCGCTGGCCGAAGCGGCACGTCTCGATGTCGCCGTGTGCCTGATGCACATGCAGGGCGTGCCGGCAACGATGCAGGACGATCCGCGCTACGAGAACGTTGTCGACGAAGTTGCCGCATTTCTCGAGGAACGCGTCAGGGCCTGCGAAGAGGCGGGACTGGGCCGCGACCGGATTGTGATCGATCCGGGCTTCGGTTTCGGCAAAACAGTGCAGCACAATATTCGTCTGCTCGCCAACCTGGAGGCATTGCAGGTGTTGCAATTGCCGATACTCGTCGGGCTTTCACGCAAAGGCATGCTCGGCACCCTGACCGGACGTTCGTTCGGCGATCGGCTGGCGGGCGGGCTGGCAGCAGCGGTGTTGGCAGTGGCCCGCGGTGCGCATATAGTGCGGACGCACGATGTCGGCCCAACGGTCGATGCGTTGAAAGTTGCAGCCGCCGTTATGCCTCACGGCGCCTGATGGAAGGAATATGAAAAAGAAGTACTTCGGCACCGATGGTGTCCGTGGTCGCGTCGGCAAAGACCCGATGACGGCGGATTTCGCGATGCGCCTGGCCAGCGCTGCTGCCCAGGTGCTGGCCCCGGATGGCGGCACCGCGCTCATCGGCAAGGACACGCGGCTGTCGGGCTATATGTTCGAGTCTGCACTGGAAGCGGGTTTCGTCGCTGCCGGCGCTGACGTGCTGATGCTGGGGCCACTGCCGACGCCGGGTATTGCGTACCTGACCCAGCAGCTCAAGGCGAATATCGGCGTGGTCATCAGCGCCTCACACAATTTGTATCACGATAACGGCATCAAGATTTTCGACGGCGCCGGTAACAAGCTCACCGACAGCCAGGAGGCAGCCATCGAAGGCTATCTCGGCCAATCCGCGATTACGCTGGAGTCGCACAAGCTGGGTCGGGCCAAGCGTATCGATTCAGCCCAGGTTCGCTACCAGGAATTCTGTGCGTCCACGTTTCCGTCGGATTGCACCCTGGAAGGTGTCAAGATCGTCTTCGATGGCGCCAACGGTGCCGGTTACAAGGTCGGACCGCGAACCCTCGGAGATCTCGGCGCCGAGATCATTCCCATCGGCTGTTCACCGAACGGTCGCAATATCAACGCTGGCTGCGGATCGACAGAACCGGGGCTGCTGCAGCAGACCGTTCCGGCCGTGCACGCGGACGTGGGTATCGCGCTCGACGGTGACGGAGACCGCGTGGTGATGGTGGACGAAACCGGACAGCTTGTGGATGGCGACCAGTTGTTGTTCATCGTCGCAAGCGCATGCCGGGAGAATGGCAGCTTGCGAGGCCCCGTCGTCGGCACGGTAATGAGTAACCTGGGACTGGAGCACGCCTTGCGACGACTCGATATCGAATTTTGCCGCACCAGCGTTGGCGATCGATATGTGCTCGAGACGCTGCGGGCGACGGGTGGCAGTCTTGGTGGCGAGACATCGGGTCATGTCATCTGCCTCGACATGTCGACGACCGGAGACGGCCTGATCGCGGCGCTGCAGGTACTGGCAGTGATGAAGAAAACGGGCAAACCGTTGTCGGAGCTCGCTGCCGGCATGTCCAAGTACCCGCAGAAGATGCTTAATGTACAGACGGAGCGGCGTTTTGATCCCGCAACCTCAGAAACCATCCAGCACGCGGTTCGCGAGGCCGAGGTCGAACTGGCGGAGGGTGGCCGGGTGGTGTTGCGCGCCTCGGGCACTGAACCGTTGATCCGGGTGATGGTGGAAGGGCAGGACGAACACCAGGTATTGCGCCTGGCGGAGCGTCTGGCGGCGGTTGTGGCCGAGGCGGCTGCCTGAGCATTGTCAATACTGGCCAGCCCCGGTATCCTTGCGCGCCTTTTCAATCAGATAGCCCCGAGAGCGCTACATGCGCAAAAGCCTGATAGCCGGCAACTGGAAGATGAATGGCAGCACTGCCTTCACCAACGAGTTGCTTGCGGCGATTGTTGCGGGTCTCAGTGGCCGAGAGGCTGCCGACGTGCTGGTCTGCCCGCCGTTTCCGTACCTGGCGGCAGCTGCTGCGAAGCTTGGCGGTACAGCCCTGGTATTGGGTGCGCAGAACGTCTCACAGCACGCGGCCGGCGCGTATACAGGCGAAGTAGCGGCCGCCATGCTGAAGGATGTGGGCTGCGAGTATGTAATTGTCGGTCATTCCGAGCGACGCGCCCTGATGGGTGAATCGAACGAGGTTGTCGCCGGCAAGTTCGCGGCAGCGAAAAAAGGCGGGTTAAAGCCAATATTGTGCTTGGGCGAGACCCTGGAGCAGCGCGAGGCGGACCTTACCGAGCAGGTTATCGGGGAACAGCTGAATGCTGTCCTGGAAAGCTCGGGTATTGCGGCTATTGCCGGGGCTGTAATCGCTTACGAACCGGTGTGGGCGATTGGTACGGGGCGCACCGCAACGCCGGACCAGGCCGAGCAAGTGCATCGATATATTCGTGAGCTGCTGGCCGCAAAAGACGAGAACGTGGCGTCAACGACACAGATTCTTTATGGCGGCAGCATGAAAGGGAATAACGCGGCCGGATTGCTGGATATGCCGGACATCGATGGCGGCTTGATCGGCGGAGCATCGTTGCAGGCGGACGAGTTCCTGTCGATCGTTGCCGCAGCGGCAGGTAATTGAGGATTTAATGAATACAACGCAAACCGTGGTGCTCATGGCCCACACTGTCATAGCAATCGTAATAATTGTGCTCGTGCTGCTGCAGCGCGGAAAAGGTGCGGATGCCGGTGCGGCGTTCGGCGCCGGTGCGTCCGGTACGGTTTTCGGGTCTCGCGGCTCGTCAAACTTCTTTTCGCGCGCGACGGCGGTATTGGCAACTATGTTTTTCGCCAGCAGTCTCGCGCTCGCTTACCTGAGCAGCCAGGAAGCGGAGCGCCCGGAGAGCTTGATTGAAGGGGCGCCGGAGATTGAATTCGAGGATCCCGCCGGTACCCGGGGCAGCGACAGTGCCGATGGCGTACTCGAGATTCCTGAACTGGACGAGCCTCAGGGTGCAGGGTTCGACAGCAGCGGGATGCCGTCGCTCGACTCCGCAGAGCCGCCGGAATCGGCGTCCGATGCAGAGGACGACGACAGGAACTAGGCCGGGAAAATACGGCCAAACGTTTACAACATCGTCCGTGCATCGACGCACGGCAACAGCCGATGTGGTGGAATTGGTAGACACGCTGTCTTGAGGGGGCAGTGGCGAAAGCTGTGCCGGTTCGAGTCCGGCCATCGGCACCATTCACGAAAAGGGGCGGTTCCGTGCGGGCCTGCTCCTTTTTCATTGCGCATCTTGCCGCAAGACTGTTACACGCATCGGACAGACTGATACAATTACCGATTAACACGCCTGCAACAGGCTGATTTCACAAAGCGTGCACGGATAAATGCTGCAAGAATACCTGCCAGTCCTGATTTTTCTCGCGGTCGCTACCGGCATCGGCGTCGTCTTGCTGGCGCTGGGTTTCCTGTTCGGCAGTGGGCGCAAAGATGCTGAAAAGCTTTCACCTTATGAATGCGGATTCGACGCGTTTGATGATTCGCGCATGAAGTTCGACGTTCGCTACTACCTCGTCGCCATCCTGTTCATCATTTTCGATCTCGAGATTGCGTTCCTTTTCCCCTGGGCGGTATCGCTGGATGTCGTCGGCGGCTTCGGTCTCGTGGCAATGGGCATTTTTCTGGCCATTCTCGTGGTTGGCTTCATTTACGAGTGGAAGAAAGGGGCGCTGGAGTGGGATTGATACAAGCGGCAGACGCCAGGAAAGCCGATGGAGTGACGGATATCGGCAGTGAGGATAGTCTGCAAAAACGCGGTTTCGTCGTATCCAGCGTAGACAATGTCATGAACTGGGCGCGGACCGGTTCGTTATGGCCGATGACCTTCGGTCTCGCCTGTTGCGCAGTCGAAATGATGCATGCCGGTGCTGCGCGCTACGATCTCGACCGTTTCGGTATTATTTTTCGGCCCAGCCCTCGGCAGTCAGACGTCATGATCGTTGCCGGAACGTTGGTCAACAAGATGGCCCCGGCGCTGCGCAAGGTGTACGACCAGATGCCGGAACCGCGCTGGGTCGTTTCGATGGGCTCCTGTGCGAACGGCGGCGGCTACTACCACTATTCCTACGCAGTCACGCGCGGTTGTGACCGGGTAGTTCCAGTGGATGTCTACGTACCAGGCTGTCCACCCACGGCAGAGGCATTGCTGTACGGACTCATGCAGTTGCAGAAGAAAATTCGTCGCACGCAAACGATCGCCCGATAAAACAGCCACGTATGACAGATTTTTACGAGACATTGGCCGCTCGGATAGACGAGCGATTCGGCGAGCACGCTACGCGCATTGCGTCGCGTTGCGGGGAACTGACCTATCAGGTTGACAAGGATCGGCTCATCGAAGTCGCCACTGTTTTGCGTGATGAACCTGCCTTCCGGTTCGAACAATTAATGGATGTATGCGGAGTCGACTACCTGTCGTATGGCCAGGACGAGTGGACGACCGAGAGCGCCACAGAAAGCGGCTTCAGCCGCGGCGTTGATCGCAATCCGGTAATCCTCGATGAGGCCGACAGCTTCGATCCCAGACGATTCGCCGTCGTGTACCATTTGCTTTCGCTGCATCACAACGCCCGGTTGCGCTTGCGCGTATACACCGGCATAGATAACCCGCCGATAGTGCGTTCACTGGTCGACGTCTGGAGTTCAGCCAACTGGTTTGAGCGCGAGGTTTTCGATCTTTACGGCGTCCTTTTCGATGGACATCCCGACCTGCGCCGTATCCTGACTGACTATGGATTTATCGGTCATCCGTTCCGCAAGGATTTTCCGCTGATTGGCACGGTCGAGGTACGTTACGACCCCGACAAGGGGCGAGTGGCGTACCAGCCGGTCAGCATCGAGCCGCGAACGCTCGTACCAAAGGTCATACGGGACGACAACCGCTATCGAGAAGAACTGAAGGACCGACCCGAGCATGGCTGAAATCCAGAGTTTCACCATGAACTTCGGGCCGCAGCATCCGGCTGCGCACGGTGTCCTGCGTCTCGTTCTCGAGATGGATGGCGAAGTCATCGTGAAGGCTGACCCTCATGTCGGCCTGCTGCATCGGGCAACCGAGAAGCTGGCGGAGTCCAAGCCGTTCAACCAGAGCATTGGTTACATGGACCGCCTCGACTACGTGTCGATGATGTGCAACGAGCACGGCTACGTGCTTGCGATCGAAAAGTTGCTAGGCATCACGCCGCCGGTTCGCGCTCAGTACATTCGCGTCATGTTCGATGAAATTACGCGGGTACTCAATCACCTCATGTGGCTGGGTGCGCACGGGCTGGACATCGGTGCCATGACCGTCTTTTTGTACTGCTTTCGCGAACGTGAAGATCTCATGGATTGCTATGAAGCGGTCTCGGGCACGCGCATGCACGCGACCTATTATCGGCCTGGAGGCGTCTATCGCGACTTGCCGGACTCGATGCCCAAGTACCAGCCGTCGAAATGGCGCACCCAGAAACAGATCGACAAGCTCAACAGGATTCGCGAAGGTTCATTGCTCGATTTCATTGAAGCTTTCACCGAGCGTTTCCCCGGCTGTGTCGATCAATACGAAACGCTACTGACGGACAACAGGATCTGGAAGCAGCGCACGGTCAATATTGCCGTGGTCTCGCCGGAGCGCGCCTTGCAACTCGGCTTTTCAGGCCCAATGCTGCGTGGTTCCGGTGTCGAGTGGGATCTGCGGCGCAAGCAGCCTTACGAAGTATACGAGCAGATGGATTTCGACATACCTGTCGGTGTGAATGGTGACTGCTACGACCGTTACCTGGTTCGCGTTGAGGAAATGCGCCAGTCAAACAGGATCATTCGACAATGCGTCGACTGGCTGCGGCAGAATCCGGGTCCTGTCATGCTGGACGACCACAAGATCGTGCCGCCGACACGTGTCGAAATGAAAGACGACATGGAATCGCTCATTCATCACTTCAAGTTGTTTACGGAAGGCTATTGCGTACCTGAGGGCGAGGCATACGCTGCCATAGAGGCTCCCAAGGGTGAATTCGGCGTGTACCTGGTATCGGATGGAGCAAACAAGCCGTATCGGCTGAAAATTCGCGCGCCCGGCTTCGCGCATCTCGCTGCGCTCTCGGAAATGGTGGAGGGACATATGCTTGCCGACGTTGTGGCTGTCATTGGCACGCAGGATATCGTGTTTGGGGAGGTCGACCGGTGAGTGCGACGCAGCCATTGTCCGAACATGTGCGCTCGGAAATCGATCACTGGGTGGCAAAGTTTCCGCAGGATCGCCAGCGTTCGGCAGTTATCGCCGCGCTGCATGCCGTTCAGCACGAGAACAACGGCTATCTGACTGCGGAGCTGATGAACAGCGTTGCCGAATATCTCGACCTGCCCACTATATATGTGTACGAAGTCGCGACATTTTATTCCATGTTCCAGACGCGGCCGGTCGGCCGGCATAACGTGGCGATTTGTACGAACGTGTCCTGCATGCTGCGCGGGGCCGAGAACATCGTGGCTCATGTCGAGAACAAGCTCGGAATCAGGTTGGGCGAAAGCACGGCGGACGGGCGCATTTACCTGAAAAAGGAAGAAGAGTGCCTGGCTGCCTGTTGCGGCGCGCCAATGATGATGGTCGATCACAAGTATCATGAGAACCTGACTACCACGACCGTTGACCAGATACTGGATGCACTCGAGTGAAGGACATTCAGCAAAATCTCGTCTGTTTCAATACTTTTGGCGCCGCTGAGTCGTGGACACTCGCGACCTATGAAAAGTTTGACGGATACAAGGCCTGGCGGCGCATTCTCGCCGGCGAATTGAAGCCGGAAGAAGTCATCGAGATCGTGAAGGCATCAGGCCTGCGGGGACGCGGTGGCGCCGGATTCCCGACCGGTCTCAAATGGAGTTTCATGCCGCGCAGCGCTCCGGTACAAAAGTATCTCGTGTGCAATTCCGATGAAAGCGAGCCGGGCACCTGCCACGATCGCGAGATCCTGCGCTACAACCCCCATTCTTTGATCGAAGGCATGGCAATCGCTGCGTATGCAATGGGCGCGACCGTTGCTTATAACTACATACGCGGCGAGTTCATCGATGAACCGGTGCCACGATTCGAAGGTGCGTTGCGCGAAGCCTACGACGCGGGCCTGCTGGGCAAGGACATTCAAGGCTCCGGAATTGATTTCGACCTGCACACCTTTGTGGGTGCCGGCGCCTATATTTGCGGCGAAGAGACGGCGTTACTCGATTCGCTGGAAGGCAAGCCGGGGCTGCCCCGTTTTAAACCGCCATTTCCGGCCAATTTCGGTTTGTACGGCAAGCCTACGACCATCAACAACACACAGAGCCTCGCCTGTGTGCCGGCAATTATGCGCAACGGTGCGGCCTGGTTTGCCGCTCTTGGACCCGAAGGATCGGGCGGCACCGCGCAGTTCTCCGTCTCCGGTCATGTCGAGAAGCCCGGCAATTTCGAATTGCCGATGGGCATTGCCTTCACGGACCTGCTGGAACTATGCGGCGGAGTGCTCGGCGGACGCAAGCTGAAGGCCGTCATTCCGGGGGGGTCATCCGTGCCGGTGTTGCCGGCGGAAATCATCATGAACTGCACGATGGATTACAACTCGCTGAAAGAGGCGGGCTCGTCGTTCGGAACCGGTGCGGTCATGGTGATGGACGAAACCACCTGCATGGTGCGTGTATTGAGACGGATTTCCCGTTTTTACATGGCCGAGTCCTGTGGCCAGTGCACACCTTGCCGGGAAGGTACGGGCTGGCTTTATCGCATGCTCACTCGAATTACAGAGGGGCGTGGAGAGGAAGCGGATCTGAAAAAGCTGGTTGATGTCGCCAACAAGATCGAAGGCCACACGATTTGCGCATTGGGCGATGCGGCTGCCTGGCCGGTGCAAAGTTTCCTGAAACATTTCCGGCATGAGTTCGAATACATGATCAGGCATCGTGGCCGCAGCATTGTGGACGGCCCTGCCGAGGTAGCCGCATGAGCGATGACACTGTAACGCTGGAAGTCGACGGCGTGCCGCTGCAGGCGAAGAAAGGCCAGATGATCATGGAGGTCACTGACCGTGCAGGCCCCTACATTCCGCGTTTTTGCTATCACAGGAAACTGACCATCGCGGCAAACTGCCGCATGTGCCTGGTCGAAGTCGAAAAGGCGCCAAAACCCATGCCCGCCTGCGCAACGCCTGTGGGCGAGGGGATGAAGGTTTTTACACGCTCGCCAAAAGCAATCGCCGCGCAGCGTGCCACGATGGAGTTCCTGCTGATCAATCATCCGCTCGACTGCCCGATCTGCGACCAGGGTGGTGAGTGTGAGCTGCAGGACCTGGCTATGGGATTTGGCCGGGATATTTCCCGGTACAACAGCGGCAAACGCGTCGTGAAGGACCAGGATATCGGCCCGCTCATCTCGACCGACATGACGCGCTGCATTCACTGCACACGCTGCGTCCGGTTCGGCCAGGAAATATCCGGGATACAGGAACTCGGCACAATTGGTCGCGGCGAGAACATGAAAATCAGCACCTACGTCGCCAAGAGTGTCGATCACGAATTGTCAGCCAACATCATCGATCTGTGTCCGGTTGGCGCATTGAACAACAAGCCGTATCGGTACAGTGCACGGGCGTGGGAAATGGTGCAGCGTGCAAGCGTTTCACCGCATGATTGTGTCGGCTCGAATATGTATGCTCATACCTTGCGCGGCACCCTGAAACGCATGGTTCCGAAAGAAAACGAGGCAATCAACGAAACCTGGCTGGCCGACCGGGATCGCTTCGG
>CAZSDL010000088.1:2078-9821 GCA_964605635.1 uncultured Woeseiaceae bacterium | reverse complement strand
ATCACCTGGGCGACCACGAATACCGCTACAAACCCTATCCAGAAAGTCTTGTTATCCATTTTTCTTCTTCCCCATGGTTGGATCCCCGTGGTTACGCTAGTCCTGTGGCTTCCACTGATCAACCCTGACAACTTTGCCAGACCTTATTGCCTGAGGTTATGTAGCGATAAGAAATCGGTTATTCCTTGAGATGCGCGCAGCCGTTACGTTGTGACTCCACCTGAGTCGGAGTCTGGACATTGGCTGCTGTCCCGAGCGCGTTACACACACCTCCTGTCCCGCACGACACCCTGCTGACTTTGCGCAGCGCGGTGGCCGATTTCGACCGCGAGCAGTTGCTCTGGTCGAGTGGCTTTCTCGCCGGACTGGCCGAGGCGTCCGCTTTTGCAGCGCCCGAGCCCCGGCCCGACGCGGCAAGTGCTGCTGATAGCTGGACCGTTTTCTATGCCACCGAAACCGGGAACAGTCGCCGCGTCGCCCAGAGCCTCGCCGAACGCGCCCGCGATGCAGGCCTCGCCGTCGACGTGCAGGATCTGCGCGATGTACGCCCCAAAGCGCTCGCGAAACTGACCCGCGTCGCCTTCGTCCTCGCCACTCATGGCATCGGCGAACCGCCCGACGGTACGGAAGCCTTCTTCGAGTACTGGCAAAGTGACCGCGCCCCACGGCTCGAAAATCTCGAATACTCGATCCTCGCGCTTGGGGATTCGAGCTATGCCGATTTCTGCGCTATGGGTCGCCTGTTCGACGAGCGCCTGCGCGCGCTCGGCGCGAAGTCGGTCGTCGATCACGTAGAGTGCGATCTCGATTTTGACGAGCCGGCCGCCGGCTGGTCCGGCAAGCTAGTCGAGTTTGCTGCGAAAAACCTCGAAGCGGCGGCCGCGACCCGCGTGCAACGCGTGCCATTGCGTGCCGTCTCGAAATCGCCGTCCAAAGACCGGCCATTCGACGCCGAGTTGCTGCTCGACCAGCGCATCACCGGTCGCGGTTCCAGCAAGGACGTGCGCCACATCGAACTGAGTCTCGAAGGTTCCGGCCTCAGCTATCTGCCCGGCGACTCGCTCGGCGTCGTGCCCGAAAACCCGCCGCGCCTCATTGAAGCGCTCCTCGATGTCGTGCAAATCGACGGCGATGCCGCCGTCACGGTTGGTGAGCGCCAAACGAGTCTCGCGAAGGCGCTGTCGTTCAGCAAGGAAATCACGGTGGTGAGCCGGCCGCTGATCGAGCACGTGGCGAAGCAGCACGATCCGCTGCAATCGACCCTCGACGACCGCACGCAGCTCGCGGATTTCTTTGCCACGCGGCAGATCATCGACTTGCTCGCAGACTATCCCAAGGCCTGGGAGGCACAGGAACTGGTCGACTCACTGCGTCGCCTGAGCCCGCGCCTGTACTCGATCGCCTCCAGCCCCGACGCGAATCCCGACGAAGCGCACCTGACCGTCAGCGTCGTCGCCTTCGAGCAGTTCGGCCGTGCGCACTGGGGCGCCGCGTCGAACTACCTGATCAGCGGCACGCGCACGGTGCCGGTGTACGTGGAGCCGAACGACCGCTTTCGGCTGCCGACGGATGGCGACACGCCCATCATCATGATCGGCGCGGGCACCGGTGTCGCGCCGTATCGCGCCTTTGTCGAGCACCGGCAGGAGTTGGGCCATCGCGGCGACAACTGGCTGGTCTTCGGCGATCGCAATTTCGCCAGCGACTTCCTCTACCAGCTCGAATGGCTGCGTTACCGCAAGGACGGCATTCTCGCGCGTCTCGACGTGGCGTTCTCGCGTGACCGTGCGGACAAAGTGTACGTTCAGCATCGTCTGCTGGAGCAGGCAAAAAGCATTTACGAGTGGCTCGAGCGCGGCGCGCACGTGTACGTGTGCGGCGATGCGACCCGCATGGCGGGCGACGTGCACGCGGCGTTGCAGTCGGTGATCGAGCGACAGGGTGGTTTGTCGTCCGAGCGGGCGGCCGAGTACCTGAACGAATTGAAGTCCGCGCGCCGCTACCAGCGCGACGTGTACTGAGGACGCGGCATGGCAAACGACACCGCGCTCACACCGGTCGAACACATCAAGGCACGCAGCAATTACCTGCGCGGCACGATCAAGGAAAGCCTTGCCGATATCGCCACCGGCACGCTCGCCGAAGACGACACGCAGCTCTCGAAGTTTCACGGCTTCTACCAGCAGGACGACAGGGACTTGCGCAGCGAGCGCACGCGCCAGAAGCTGGAGCCTGCCTACAGTTTCATGATTCGCGTGCGCGTGCCAGGCGGTATTGCGACACCCTCGCAATGGCTGGCCCTCGACGAGCTCGCAACCAGCCAGGCGAACAACACCTTGCGGCTCACCACCCGCCAGGCGTTCCAGTTTCACGGTGTCGTGAAGGGTGACCTGCAATCAACCATCCGGCGGATCAATTACAGCCTGCTCGACACCATCGCGGCCTGTGGCGACGTCAATCGCAACGTCATGTGCACGCCCGTGGCGGAAGCCTCCGCGGTGCACGAGGGCGCGTACCGCGCGGCGACGCAGGTCAGCGAGCACCTGACGCCGCAAACGACGGCGTATCACGAGATCTGGCTGGACGGTAAAAAGGTGGCTGGCACTGAAGATCACGAGCCGATCTACGGCCCGACCTACCTGCCGCGAAAGTTCAAGATTGCGGTGGCGATACCGCCGTCGAACGATGTCGATATCTTCGCGCAGGACCTTGGCTACATTGCGATCGAGGAGGACGGCAAGCTCATCGGCTTCAATGTAACGGTCGGTGGCGGCATGGGTGTCACGCACGGCGAGGCCGAGACCTATCCGCGTGTCGCCGATGTCATCGGCTTCTGCACACCGGGGCAGGTGGTGGAAGTTGCGGAACACGTCGTCGGCATCCAGCGCGACCACGGCGATCGCACCAATCGCAAGCATGCACGGCTGAAATACACGATCGATGATCGCAGCATCGAATGGTTCAAGGACGAACTGGCGAAGCGGCTGGGTTATGCACTGACAGAAGCGAAGCCATACCGGTTCACGTCACGAGGCGATGTCTTCGGCTGGGCGAACGACCAGCACGGTTTGTGGCACCTCACGCTGTTCATTCCCGAAGGCCGCATCCAGGATCGCGGCGATGCGCAAGTGCTGACCGGCTTGCGCGAGCTGGCGCGGATTCACAATGGCGACTTCCGGCTTACCGCCAACCAGAACCTGGTCGTAAGCGGCATTTCGGATGGCGCGCGACCGGCCGTCGAACGTTTGCTAACCGCCCATGGCATCCAGCAACTGCAGAGCATTTCGCCGCTGCGGCAGCAGGCGCTGGCTTGTGTCGCGCTGCCGACTTGCGCGCTGGCGATGGCCGAGGCAGAGCGATACCTGTCCGATCTGACGGCCAATGTCGAAGCGCTTCTGGACCAATACGGTCTCGGTCAGGAACCGATATCGCTGCGCATCACCGGTTGCCCGAACGGCTGCGCACGTCCCTATCTCGCGGAGATCGCGCTGGTCGGCAAGGCGCCGGGACGCTACAACCTGTACCTCGGTGGCGATGCGCTGGGGCACCGGCTTAACCGGCTGGTGCGCGAGAACATCGACGAAAACGAGATTCTGGGGGCGCTCGACGAGCTGTTCGAGCGTTTCGCCGCGGAACGATCGGGCGGCGAGTCGTTCGGCGACTTTGCCGATCGCACGTTGCCCGCCGGGGAGGTACACTGATGGCCCAGGCAACGGCAACAGCACCCGTCCGCCGCTGTGACCCGCGCACGCGTGCGCTCGATGAGGTGCAAAGCCGCCAGGCGACCATCGATTGCTGCAACGAACTGTTCGCGGGGTTGGACGCACGCGAGCGGGTGCAATGGGCGCTGGAAAATTTGCCGGGCCGGCATATCCTGAGTTCGAGTTTCGGTGCGCAGTCGGCGGTTGCGCTGCATCTCGTCACCCGCGAACAACCGGATATACCGGTGGTGCTGGTCGACACCGGCTACCTGTTCGAGGAAACCTATCGTTTCATCGACGAACTGACGGAGCGCTTGCAGCTGAACCTGCAGGTCTACCGGCCGGAGGTTTCACCGGCGTGGCAGGAAGCGCGTCACGGCAAGCGCTGGGAGCAGGGTGCGGCGGGCATCGATGCATACAACGCGGAGAACAAGGTCGTGCCGATGAAGAACGCGCTGCGTGACCTGAACGCCGGCACCTGGTTTGCCGGGCTGCGCCGGTCGCAGTCTGCGTCGCGTGCCGGAACGCCGTATCTCGACTGGTCAGGGGATCGGTGGAAAGTACACCTGATCGCGGATTGGCCGGATCGCGACGTGCACTTTTACGTGAAACGCCACGGTCTGCCGTATCACCCGTTGTGGGAGAAGGGCTATCTCAGCATCGGGGACCGGCACACGACCAAGTCGATTCATGAGGTGAGCGAGATTGAGCAGACGCGGTTTTTTGGTATTCGGCGGGAATGCGGATTGCACGAGATCGATCTGTCGGCGGTTTGACTCGTAGGAGCGCGCCTTGCGCGCGAATGGGAAGAGTTTGAATCGTCCCACCATTCGCCCGCAGGGCGGGCTCCAACAGGGGTGCTTCTGTAGGAGCCCGTATCACCGGCGATTTTTCAAGCCGCTGCCGAGAGTGTCTCGGTGCAGCCGTTCCGCAACGGTACCCGCACGCGGGCCGCGATCGCATCCGCTTCCTGCTGCGAACCGGCGGACGCGGCTTGCTCAATCAACTCCACCGGCCAGTTCGGGGCCATAAGTGCGATGAACTCGCGCATGTAATGCCGAAACACCCGATCCCGCGGCACGCCGATCCACGTCGTCACCCGCGGAAAAAGGCCTTTCGCCGAAATAGCCACAAATTGCTCCTGCTCGTCGCACTGCAACGCCATCGGCGCGATCACGCCCGCTCCCATGCCCATGCGTACGTAGGTCTTGATGACGTCTGCGTCGCGCGCCGTAAATACGACCTTGGGTTCGAGGCCTTCTTCCGCAAATGCCTTGAGAAACGAAGACTCACCCGTTGAACTGAATACGTAAGTAATCAAGGAATGTTCTGCCAGCCTCTGCAGCGTCAGCGGCTTCGGGTCGTTCGCCAGCGGATGGTCGGGCTGGGTCAGAACGATGCGATCCCAGCTATAGCAGGGCAGCAGGTTCAGTTCCGGGAACAGGTCGCGCGACTCGGTGGCAATCGCAAAATCGACGCGATTCTCCGCGACCAGCGCCGCGATCTGCTCGGACGTGCCCTGGTGCAACTCCAGGTTGACGCCGGGAAAACGCTCATGGAATTCCCGCAGGATGTCCGGCAGCACGTAGCGCGCCTGCGTGTGCGTCGTTGCGATCGAAAGCCGGCCATCGTCCTCGGCCGACAGTTCCTTGCCGAGGCTGCGAATATTGTCAACATCGCGCATGATCTTCCGCGCGTACTCGACGACCGACTCGCCCGCCGGCGTCAATGCCACAAGACTTTTTCCCTTGCGCGAGAAAAGCTGCACGCCGACTTCCTGCTCCAGTTGGCGCAACTGCTTGCTGATGCCCGGCTGGCTGGTGAACAGGCGCTCGGCCGCAGTCGTGATGTTGAGCCCGTTGTCGACCACGCCCAGCAGGTACTTCAATTGGTTGAGGGTCATCAGTCACTCCCGTCCCGGGATGCACCCGGTCGCTGCCGGATCCGTAAACAAACAATAACAAAACAAAAAAGCCGCCTGACTCGAATGTCGTGGCGGCCTGGTATTCGTGCGTTATGCGTCGGGTTAGTTCAAATGCACATCGCGGGCCGCCGATAGTTTCGGCAGCAACACATGCTCATCACTTTTACGACGGCATCGAACATACCGCACCTATATGCCCTGTCATCACCGCCGTGTCAAATGACCGGGCTGCAACCATATGACCTGAGGTTATGGACCCAGAGCCTTTATCTATTTTTCGCGCAAGCCGTGCCGCGTTATGGTGGCCTGAATCAAGCCCGGCGCAGGTCCATGCAGCACCTTCCGATATTTCTGAATCTCGACCAACAACCGTGCCTGGTGGTGGGCGGTGGTGGCGTCGCCGAACGCAAGGTCAGCCTGCTGCGTCGCGCAGGCGCGCGCGTGTCGGTCGTTGCTCCGGAGTTAAATGATGCGTTGACCGGCATGTACGAGCGTCGCGAAATAGACTGGCATGTCGGTGTCTACACAGCAGAGGTTCTGCGGGACCAGCGCCTCGTTATCGCCGCGACAGACGATCGCGAGGTCAACCGCGCGGTCGCCGATGCTGCCAATCGTGCCGGCATATTCTGCAACGCCGTCGATGATCTGGAGGCTTCGACATTCATCCTGCCCGCCATTGTCGACCGCTCCCCCGTCACGATTGCCATAGGCACCGGCGGCAACGCGCCGGTACTGGCGCAGCAATTGAAGTCGCGCATCGAGGCGTGGCTGCCGGCGCGCATCGGTGTGCTGGCGCAGCGGGCAGGGCGCTGGCGTGAAATCGTGCAGAGGCGATTTACGACGTTGGACGAGCGTCGACGCTTCTGGCAACGATTCTTCGACGGGCCAATAGCAGAGCACATTCTTGCGAACCGCAATCGTGAAGCCGAGAAACTCGTGCGGCGCGAATTGATGGACACGCCACCGTCATCGCAGCAAGCAGTCGGCGAGGCCTGGATCGTCGGCGCAGGACCGGGCGATCCCGGCCTCGTGACTATTCGCGCGCAGCAACTGATCAGTCGCGCCGACGTCATCCTCTACGACCGTCTCGTCAGCAAGCCCGTACTCGACTACGCTCGCAAGGAAGCGGAGTTCATCGCCGTTGGCAAACAAGCGGGACGCGCGGTCATGTCGCAGGATGAGATCAACCACCTGCTGGTCGAGCGCGTGCAGCGCGGACAACGCGTCTGTCGCCTGAAAGGTGGCGATCCGTTCGTGTTTGGCCGAGGCGGCGAAGAAGTGCAGGCGCTGGCTGCTGCGGGATTGTCCTACCAGGTCGTTCCCGGGATTTCCGCCGCACTCGGTTGCGCGGCCTATGCCGGCATTCCGCTGACGATGCGTGGCACGAGTGGCAGCGTTACATTGGCCTCGGCGAAGCTCGATGCCGACCTCAGCCCCGACTGGCAATCGCTGGCCCGGCCCGGCCAGACGCTGGCGATTTACATGGCTGCGGGTTCGATTGACGAGACGGTCGCGAAGTTGCTGCAGCACGGATTGAGCGGCGATACGCCTGCCGCAATTGTTGAGCACGGCACAACCAGCCGTCAACGCGTCACGCATGCGATGCTGAGTGGCATCGGTTACGCAGCACAGGAGGCAGGCACGGCAGCGCCGGCGATGTTGTTTGTCGGTGAAACGGCGGCGCTGGGGCGGGACCTGCAGTGGTTCGGTGGCGACAAAGCTGCTGCAGATTTTGCGGATGAATTGCCATTCGATTCGTTCCACCCGTTGCCAGCCAATATCCTGACGAAGCGACCCTTGGCGGCAAACACCCCGTAGGAGCGCGCCCCGCGCGCGAATGGGAAAAGCTGGCAACGCACCAGGCTTTCGCTGTTGGAGCGCGCCCTGCGCGCGAATGGGAAGAGGTAAGGTGATGCATGTTATCGCTGACGCACGGATTGCGTTCAGTTAGTCGTAGCGAGAACGCGGTTCGTTGCCAGCTTTTCCCATTCGCGCGCGGGGCGCGCTCCTACGGGCGCGACCGGAGTTCTTACTCCGGAGCGCAGTGCTTCTTCAGGAAGTCGCCAAGCATTTTGAATTCTTCCACCCGCCCGCTGCCTTTGCGCCAGACGAGACCGA
>CAZSDL010000088.1:0-1978 GCA_964605635.1 uncultured Woeseiaceae bacterium | reverse complement strand
CCAAGCATTTTGAATTCTTCCACCCGCCCGCTGCCTTTGCGCCAGACGAGACCGATCGTGCGGAATGAGTTATCGCCGATCGAGTACATTTTCACACGCGTGTTGCGCAGCAGCGCTGAATCCTGCGCCATCTCCGGCAGGTAGGTAATACCGAGATCGGCGTCAACCATCTCCACCAGCGTGAGCAAGCTGCTGGCAGCAAAGCGACTCACTTTCTCTGTGCCGCGAATCCTGCAGGCGGCGAGCGCGTGGTCCCGCAGGCAATGACCGTCTTCGAGCAGCAGGATGGTATCGGGGTCGAGGCGGTCGAAGCGGTAACGCGACGGATCGACCCTCTGCGTATCGTCGCGGCAGGCGAGAAAAAACCGGTCCTTGAACAGCGGCATTTCGTCGACGCCGCGCAACTCGAAGGGCAGTGCCAGCAACAACAGGTCAAGATCGCCATCCATCAGCTTCTGGTGGATGCGCTGCGTCTGGTCCTCGTTCAAATAAAGTTTCAGATCCGGGTAGGACTTGCGCAGCTTCGGCAGGACACCCGGCAAAAGAAACGGCGCAACAGTAGGAATAACGCCGAGCCGCAGGCTGCCCGCGAGCGGTGCGCGGCGCTGTCCGGCAATCTCCACCAGGTCCTCGAGCTCGCGCAGGCAGACGCGCGCCTGCGCGGCCACCTCCCGGCCCATGGCCGTGATCGTGACCTGCCGGTTCGTGCGATCGACGAGTTGCGCACCCAGCACCGTCTCCAGGTCCTGTATCGCGGTGCTGAAAGCGGATTGCGAGACGAAACAATCTGCGGCCGCTTTGCCGAAATGGGCGTGATTCTCGAGCGCTGCGAAATAGCGTAACTGCTTGATGGTCGGGTATCTCATTGATCCGCCTTATATTCTATAAAACCGGATATAACGATCGGATTATTCCATTTTATAAATTAAATGAACAGGCCTAGACTGCTTCTATCTGGAAATTATCCGGAGGAGAATTTCATGAAGATAGACATCGGTATCGGTGACAAGGACCGGAAAAAGATAGCGACGCAGCTTTCCAAGCTGCTGGCGGACAGCTACACGCTGTACCTGAAAACGCACAACTATCACTGGAACGTCACAGGCCCGCAGTTCAACACGCTGCATACGATGTTCGAGCAGCAGTACACGGAACTGGCCATGGCCGTTGACGAAATCGCGGAGCGTATCCGTGCACTGGGAATCACTGCGCCAGGCTCCTACTCGGAATTCGCCAAGCTGACCTCTGTCGAGGAGGGCACCGGTGACGAATCCGCCGAGGAGATGATCCGGCAGCTCGTGGTCGGACAGGAAACGGTGGTGCGCACAGCCCGCAAGGCGTTTCCTGCCGCCGATGCAGCGAACGACGAACCGACCGCGGACTTGCTGACACAGCGCATGCAGGTGCACGAAAAGAATGCGTGGATGCTGCGCAGCATGCTGGCCAAGTGATCAACCGAGATTTTTTATGACTCATATGTATCAAGGAGATTTAAATGTTAAAGAATCGTGAAGGAGAACGTATTCCGCAGGTGACGTTTCGTACCCGCAAGGATGCCGAATGGATAGATGTGCCGTCCGACAAGATTTTCGGTGGCAAGACCGTCGTCGTATTCTCATTGCCGGGCGCGTTTACGCCGACCTGTTCATCATCGCATGTGCCGCGGTTTAACCAGCTCGCCCCGCTGTTCCGCAAGAACGGCGTCGATGAAATCGTCTGCGTATCAGTCAACGATGCGTTTGTAATGAACGAGTGGAAGGAAAGCCAGAAGGCTGACCAGATCACCTTCCTGCCGGACGGCAACGGTGATTTCACTGCCGGCATGGGCCTGTTGGTCGGCAAGGAAGACCTTGGCTTCGGCAAGCGGTCGTGGCGCTATTCGATGCTGGTACGCGATGGTGTCATTGAAAAAATGTTCATCGAACCGGAGAAGCCGGGCGACCCGTACGGCGTTTCCGACGCGGATACCATGCTGCAG
>CAZSDL010000087.1:0-9893 GCA_964605635.1 uncultured Woeseiaceae bacterium | reverse complement strand
CCGAAGGTGGTTACCGTGAAGAGGCGTCCGAAGGTGTTGCCTGACATAGCGCTCGGTCCAGAATCAATGCGACCGCAGTGCATCACGGTCATTCGCCCGCGGGGCGGGCTCCTACAGCGGCTTTATCCGGCCGCAATGCAATTCGATCAATTTACCATTCGCCCGCGGGGCGGGCTCCTACAGCGGCTTAATTCGGCCGCAGTTACGTTTTGCCATTCGCCCGCGGGGCGGGGTCCAACAGGTTTAGCGGGGTGCAGCGAGATCCTTTCTGGTGAGCAGGAAAACGCCCTCGCCTCCATGCTCGAATTCCAGCCAGACGAACGGTACCAACGGCAAGCGTTTTTCGAGCGCGTGCCGGCTCATGCCCACTTCAACAACCAGGATTCCGTGATCGGCGAGGAACGGGTGTGCATCATGCAGGATCGTCATGACTGAATCCAGACCATCGCGACCGGCAACGAGACCCAGCGACGGTTCGTGCCGATACTCGGCGTCCAGCCGGCTGACTTCCGTTGCATCGACATACGGCGGATTGCTGACGATGAGATCGTACACCGGTGGCGACGGCTCGCCGGCAAGCGCAGTGAAAAAATCCGATTGCAGCAGCCGTACTCGCTTCCCAAGTGCATGGCGCTCGACGTTGATTGTTGCCACCGCAAGGGCATCCGCCGATACATCCACGGCATCGACCATGGCGTCTGGAAACGCCATGGCCAGCGCCACGGCGATGCAGCCGCTGCCCGTCCCGAGGTCGAGGACCCGTCGCACGCGCTTCGCCTCAATCCACGGCGCAAATTGATCGGCGATGACCTCGGCAATGGGGGAACGCGGAATCAGCACGCGCTCGTCGACGTAAAACCGGAGTCCTGCGAACCAGGCTTCGCGCAGCAGATAGGCGACCGGCACCCGTTCCACGATGCGACGCTCGACCAGCGCATCCAACTCAGTGCGTTCTGCTTCGCTCAACAAGCGCTGGTAGTGGTGCGCGGCCTCGTCGTGAGCAAGTTCCAGGGTGGCGAACACCAGCCATGCGGCCTCGTCGATCGCGTTGTCCGTGCCGTGACCGTAAGACAAACCGGCACGTTCGAAGCGACGCGCGCTTTGCCGAATATAGTCGCCCACGGTCGGCGCATTAGCGGATCGGGGCACCTGGTCTGTCCATGCAGTGGGTCCTTGGGTTCTGTGTGGGCGATCGTCAGGCGGCATCGTCAACGGGATCGTTGCGTTAGAATATCAGGCCCATGATGTTTCCAAGACAAATGTCCGCCGCGGTGGCCGCGATGCTGGTCGCCCTGGCGATCGTTGCCCTGGCTGCTGGTGTCTGGTTGCTGGCGCAAGGCGACGAGCGCAATCCCGGCACGATCCGCACCGCGACCGTACTTCCGGAACGTCGCGCCTTGCCGGAGTTCGAGCTGCGCGACCATAACGGCGCTCCGTTCACGCGGACCAGCCTCGAGGGTCGGACCAGTGTGGTGTTTTTCGGCTTCACCCATTGTCCGGACATCTGCCCGGCCACATTGCAACAGCTCGCCATGGCCCGTGACCGGCTCGCCGCGACGGCGGGCGGCAGCGATAACAACGTGCCCGAGATCGTATTAATAAGTGTCGACCCGGCGCGGGATACGCCTGAGACGCTGGGGCGCTATGTGGAGTATTTCGGTGAGGGCATCACTGCGGCCACGGCAAAGCCCGAGGACCTGCTCGTCCTGACCTCGGCGCTCGGCATTTTCTTCGAGCCGGTGCCGACCGGCGATGGAGCGAATTACACCGTCAATCATTCCACCGCGGTACTGGTGATCGATCCGCAAGCGCGCTTGCAGGCAATCTTCAGCGCACCGCACTCTATCGAAGCATTCGTGCAGGACCTGCCGGTGCTAATCGCTGCCCGTTGAACAGAATCCCGGCAGGCGCGATGTGCGCATCATTCATCGCGGCTGCATGCGGTGGCGACCGCGCCCCGTTGGCCGCAACCGACGTGACCATCCTGGCGCCCATGCCGGGCCACAGGATGGCAGTGGCCTACCTGTCGCTGGAGAATCGGGGCAGCACGCCAGTCACTTTGACACACGTTACGAGCCCGCAATTTTCGAGCGTGGAAATGCATGCAACGATTGTCGATGACGGCGTAGCGGCCATGACGTCGTTTGATTCGATTACTATCGCCGGGCAATCAAATATCGATTTCGCCGTAGGTGGACAGCACTTGATGCTGCTCGCGCCCCTCACGGAGCTGGTGCCCGGCGACGACGTGACATTGCGGTTTCATTATGACCAGGCAGGCGTGTTGCATCTCACGGCACCGTTGCAATCGCGCATGGCCCGCAACGAGGACAACTGAGTGACGCCTGCGCACTCGTGGTTGGCGGATGGAAGGCTGATGAATGTCAGGAGGACGCGTTAATATGATTCGCGCACACGCATTTTTGTGGTTTCAGCATCTTACGCCGAAGTACTTGCTTACAGCACTGGTGCGCTGGCTGGCCGGCATTCGCGTGCCAGCGGTCAAGAATTTCCTGATTCGTAATTTCGTCAAGCTCTACAAAGTAGAGTTGGACGACGTCGCACGACCCGTGCCCGATGGCTTCGTCGACTTCAACGATTTCTTCACACGCGAACTTGCGGACGGTGCTCGTCCGATCGATGCGTCCTCCGGTTCGATCGTCTCACCGGTCGACGGCATTGTCAGTGCTGCCGGACCAATTATCGGCGACCGGCTGTTGCAGGCGAAAGGCATCGATTACCGGCTGGAAGACCTGCTGGCAACAGATTTGGCCGATGCGGCACTTTTTGAAAACGGTGCATTTGCCACTATTTACCTGGCACCGTTCAATTACCACCGGGTGCACAGCCCGCTGGCCGGCAAGCTGACGGCGTTGCGCTACGTGCCGGGCAGTCTGTACAGCGTGAACGAGATGACCGTGCAAACACGACCGGGGCTTTTCACTCGCAATGAACGCCTCGTCCTGTTGTCGGAAACCGACCGCGGCCCCATGGCACTTGTCATGGTTGGCGCGCTCAACGTCGGGTCGATTACCACGCCCTGGACCGGCGTGATCCGTCCGCAAAAGTCAGGCGTGGTGAGCGACCTGACACCACCGGAATCCGCACGTGTCGCCCTGGAATTCGACAAGGGTGGCTTGTGTGGCTGGTTCAACATGGGATCGACGGTGATCGTGCTGTTGCCGCCGGAGACAAGCCGCTGGCACAGCAAACTGCGACCTGGCAATCTCGTCACGATGGGCGAAGCAATCGGCACACTGATCGACCACTCCGATCGACAATGACGGAAGCTGACTGGCGGCCGGCCGCGAGCCTGGCGACTGCGCAACGACGCGCCGCTATGCTTGATCGTGCGCGGCGCTTTTTCTCAGAACACGACATTTTGCAGGTCGATACGCCTTCGTTGTCGCCCGCCGCCGTGAGCGATCCGCATATCGACAGCGTACGGGCAATCCTGTCCCTGCAGCGTGGCGCCAGGTTTTTTCTTCGCACGTCGCCCGAATACGCCATGAAGCGCCTGCTGTGTGCCGGCTACCCGGACATCTACGAAATAGCGCGGGTATACCGCGACGGGGAAGCCGGACAGCGTCACCAGCCGGAATTCACCCTGATCGAATGGTATCGGCGCGGATTTTCGCTGGACGAGATGATGCTCGAAGCGATCGAATTGCTGACGGCGCTGCTCGAGCCGTCGCGACTGCAAGGCAGGGCCGTCTATCGCTCGTACGCCGCTGCCTTTCGCGAAATTATCGAGATCGATCCTCTCACGACGGACCTGCATTCACTGCGTCTTGCGAGTGATGCGGACGGACGCCTTGCGGCGGCACTCGGCGAGCGCCGTGACGATTGGCTCGATCTGCTTCTTGCCACGCGCGTGGCTCCGCGTTTTGAGCGCAACCGATTGACCGTGCTGCACCACTACCCCGCCAGCCAGGCGGCTCTTGCACGTCTCGACCCGGAAGATCCTACCGTCGCCGAACGCTTCGAGGTGTTCTACGGTGACCTGGAACTGGCGAACGGCTTCGTCGAGCTAACCGATGCCGCGGAACAAGCGCAGCGTTTTACCAGCGACCAGGCGGATCGGCAGGCACGCGGCAAATTGCACGTGCCGCTGGACGACCGGTTTCTCGCGGCTTTACAGTCGGGGTTACCCGGCTGCGCCGGCGTTGCCGTGGGCTTCGAGCGCCTGTTGATGATCAACGAGAAGACCGACAATATTCGCTCGGTCGTTACGTTTCCGTTTGACGCGAACTGGTTGCCATGACGACAGAATCAAAAATAGATCTCAAACTGCTGGTACAGCAGCTCGATGCGCTCATCGGCGAGGAAAGTGACTCGCTGGCTAACGCGTCAAACTTCGTCGGCTTGCTTTATCACTCGCTACCGAACATCAACTGGCTGGGCATTTACGTGCTGCGCGGTGCTGAACTGGTCCTTGGGCCTTTCCAGGGTCAGCCTGCCTGCGTGCGTATTCCGGTCGGCCGGGGTGTGTGCGGTACGGCTGCAGAACTTTTGCAAACCTTGCGCGTGGCTGACGTGCACGCGTTTGCCGGCCACATCGCCTGTGACCCGGCATCCCGATCGGAGATTGTCGTGCCACTGATGCTGCACGGGCAACTTGCCGGTGTGCTGGATATCGACAGTCCGTTGCTCGATCGTTTCACCGACGCCGATCAACAAGGTGTCGAAATGCTGTGCCGAAACTTTACCGGCAGCCTCGAACGCAAGGGCGTCCGCGCGTCCGCCTTTATTTGACCCGCGAGACGTATTCCCCCGAGCGCGTATCGACACGAATCATTTCGCCCTGCTCAACGAACAAGGGTACACGAACGACTGCGCCGGTCGTCAGCTTGGCCGGTTTGACGCCGCCGCTCGCGGTATCGCCGCGCACGCCCGGGTCGGTTTCGACGATTTCAAGGTCCACGAAATTCGGCGGTGTCACGACCAGCGGCACATTGTTCCACAGCGTTATCTGGCAGCTGTCCTGCTCTTTAAGCCAGTCCCGGGCTTCGGCGACGGCGTGGGCGTCGGCGGCGTATTGTTCGAAGGAGTCGGGCACCATGAAATGCCAGAATTCCCCATCGGTGTACAGGTACTGCATGTCGGTGTCGACGACATCCGCGGCTTCCAGGCTTTCGCCGGATTTAAATGTCTTCTCGACCGTCCTGCCGGTGCGGAGGTTGCGGATTCGCACGCGGCTGAACGCCTGCCCCTTGCCGGGCTTGACGAACTCGTTTTCGACAATGACGTAGGGATCGCCGTCGAGCATTACCTTGATCCCGGATCGAAACTCGCTGGTTGCAATACTGGCCATGCCGTTACCTGGCCCGGTCGGGCCTTGATCATTGAAATTAATACGCTTTTTGCCGTCGCCGCTGGCCGGCGCGCGCAAACGCGCTATCATACCCGCTGCCACGCGGCGAAAACAGGACCCGGCCCGGCGTCCACTGCCGGAACTGCCAGTTGCGAATTGTGGCCGGGTTGCCTGGCTTAATTTGATACCCGTCACGGTTTCGCCTGACGGCAAGCGACTGGCAGAGTGCGGTTGTATAAACTGACCGGCGAATCATCGGCCCGCGCGGGCCTTCAGCCACCATTCCCGGCTACATCCACAGGTACAACGAATTGAACGAGCGACAAAGCATCTCAATCGCCGTGCTGAGCGCCACCCAGGACGACGTTGAACTTGTCAACCGGACGCTCCGCGACGGAGGCAGCGCTGCGCACTGCTTCTGGGTAGCTACGCCCAGTGCACTCGACTCCATCCTCGAGGCAGAGAATATCGAGCTGCTGGTCATCAACATTGACAGCTATGCGGATACCATTCGCCAGGTCATCAAGCAAAAGGAATCGTTCAGCCCCGAAGTGCCACTTATTGCCGTCAGCCGGGCAGTGGACGAGGCCGGCATCCTGGATGCCATGAAGCAGGGCGCCAGCGACCTCGTCCCCCTCGGTGGCAAGGATCGACTGCGCGCCGTGGTCAGCCGGGAATTGCGCGCCTATCGCGTCGAGCAAGCGCTCAATTCGACTATCAATTCAGCGACAGAGTATCGACGCCAGCTGCACGACTACATGCAGGGCTCTGCGAAAGCGATTGCCTACGCCCAGGAAGGCATCGTTACCGACGTGAACGGGGCCTGGCTGACGCTCTTTCGCATTGCTGATAAACGAGAAATTGTTGGTATGCCGCTCATGGACAGTTTCGAGTCGCAGAGCCACGCGGCCATCAAAGGTGCGATCGTTGCAACCGTCAAGGGCAAGTGGCAGAAGAACCAGACACTGGCCGCCCGTTCGCGGCTGGGCCAGGCCGAGGCCGTCGAACTGACCCTCGAGTTGCAGCTCGTGGACTTCGATGACGGACCGCACGTGCAGATCTGTATCGCGCCGCCGGAAGACAAGTCCGAAGAACCTACAAAGGCGGTGCACGAGGCACTCAAGCGCGATCCGACGACACTCTTCTTTCATCGTTCGCAATTCCTGGAAAAACTCGCGAAACGACTGGCCAAGAAACCGAAATCGGGACTGCACGTCCTGGCGTTGATCAAGCCGGATCACTTTTCCGAACTGCGCAAGGTAATCGGCATTTTGCCGACTGAAGAAGTGCTGGCGCAGTTTGCCGAGGAAGTCCGTAAACGCATGCACCCTCGCGATATTGCGGGACGCTTCGAGGGAACTTCAATCATGGTGCTTCTGGAGCGCGGTAACGAACGCGATGCTGAATCGTGGGCGCAGCAACTTGTCGAACACCTGCATGATTTCGAGTTCACTATAGGCCAGCGATCGGTCAACCTGACCTGTACGGTCGGCATATGCTCGGTCAGCGGGGTCTACTCCAATATGGAGGAACTTGTGACCGCAGTGGCCGCAGCGCAGGAACTCGGCAAAAAGAACGGCGGCAACGGGGTTTTTATGGGCGACTCGACCGATGCCGATACCCGATTGCGCAAGTACGACGCTATCTGGGTCAAGCACATCAAGTCCGCACTGATGGAGAACCGCTTTCGTCTCGCGCAGTTGCCGATCGCGGGCCTGCGCAGTGATACGCAAGCCATGTATGACCTGTTGGTGCGCATGATCGATGAGCAGGGGAACACGGTCCTGCCGTCCGATTTCCTGCCGGCCGCCGAGCGCAACAACCTGATGAAAACCATCGACCGCTGGATTATCACGGCTGCGCTGGACTTTGCGACCGAGAACGACGCTGAGCGGGTCTTTGTGCGCGTGTCCCAGCAATCGATGCAGGACGCGTCGCTGATCGATTGGATGAAAAAGGAATTCGGCCGCAGGAAAGTCAAAGCGGGCCATCTTTGCGTGCAGATTCCCGAGCAGGAAGCAGCCAAGTCCATCAAGCCGACTCGACATATGGTAGAACAGTTTCGTGAGCTGGGCGTACGTTTCGCACTCGAGCATTACGGCGTCGACAAGAATCGCTTTCAGATTCTTGACATTCTGCGGCCCGATTACATCAAGATTGATGGCGAACTGATGCATACGCTGACCTCGGACCTCGATATGCAGGAAAGCGTACGACAGGTGGCCGAAGCGGCTGACCAGCGCGGCATCGAAACCATTGCCGAACGCGTCGAGACCGCCAACGCAATGGCGATCCTCTTTCAACTCGGCGTGCACTTCATGCAGGGACATTACGTGCACGAGCCGGAAGTTGTATTGCAGGAGTTGCCAAGAGTGTCGCAAACGACGCTGGATGCCATCGGCTCTTCCTGAGCGAGGATTATTTAATTCGCGCGCAGGGCGCGCTCCTACAGGGTATTCGCGGACCTCTGTATAGAATCCCGTAGGAGCCCGCCTCGCGGGCGAATCCGAATACGATCGAGCCTTTTCCTGTTCGCGCGCGGGGCCCGCTCCAACAATGTGACTCCTGTCACAGTTCTGTTGCCGCGACGGTCCTGAACGGGCGGTCAGAAGTCGAAACTTGGAACAGGTCCGTTTACAGAATACCGGCAGACTCCTAACCTCATCGCTATTCGGGCCCGGTTTCGATCCATCGGAGTGTGTAAGCGTGAAAGCACCGTCGCAATCGCAAAAGAATGACAAGAGCAATAGAAAGAACAAAAACAAGCACAGTGTTGCCAGTCGTCAAGGCGGCGATCGTTTGAACCGGGCGACCCCAGGTCTCATGCTGCCCGCACTGCTCGCACTTGGCGGTGGCTATGGATTCATGGCGGACAATGCCGCTGCGCTGGAACTGGGGGAGGTCAGCGTTCAATCGACCCTTGGACAGCCGCTGCGCGCAAGCATTGCCTACGCACTGGGCCCCAACGAAAGCATCCATAACAGCTGTATTTTCCTGCGGCCTGCAAACGCTGCGCGTGGCCTGCCTGAAATTCGCAACGCGATGGTCAACGTAAGCAATGGCGCGATTCGCCTGACCGGCAGCACGGCTGTCCGCGAACCGCTGCTGACGCTGCAACTCGTGGTTGACTGTCCTTACAGCGCCAATCTCAGTCGCGAGTACGCGTTATTCATTGAGCTATCATCGAGGTTACAGGCAGCTCCGGTTGCCGCTACAACCGACTCCTCCGTTCGCAGCGTGGAACCCGTCGTCCGACGCGACGTCGCCCCTGCGGCGCAACGCGCGGCACGCCCGGCATCAACGTCCGCCGCACCGATTCGTGGCGAGACCCGCTATCGCGTGCAAGCCGGCGATTCGCTGTCGGGTATTGCATCGCGCATCAGTGACCGCGATATCAGCCTGTGGCAAGCAGTCGATGTAATTTTCGCCGCAAATCCCGATGCCTTCATCAACAACGACCGGAATCGATTGCGCGCCGGCGCTGTCCTGGTTCTGCCGGGTATGGGCGAGGTCAACCTCCCGCGGTCCGCCGTTGCCAGTGCCGGTCCGAGTGACCGTTCGGCAGCAGCCTCGACCAGCGTACAACCGGGGGCGGCCGCACCCGCTTCACTGGAACCGTCAACGGTCACGGCTCGCGAGACCCGGACAACAGCGGACCCCGGTGACACGGCTGGTACAAGTTCCCCGGTAACAGGCTCTGCAATTGCAGCGACATCTCACACCGATGCCGCAGTGGACGCGGACAGTCCGTTTGTCACAACCGACGCTCCGGCGACAGCCGGCGATGGGCAACGGTTCGCTCCGCCGCAGGAAACGATAGCGGACACCCGCATTGAGCCGCCGCTAACGCCACGAATCGTGGTGAGCACCGGCTCGTCACCCACGAGCGAGGGCTGGGGTTGGCTGGCGTGGCTCGGTGGCAGCGGTGTTGCCATTATTCTCGCCCTGCTGCTGTTTGGCCGCCAGTTGAAGGACCGTTTTTCGCCGCGCGGTGACCGCCTGGTTCTTGACAAGAATCCGGGACGTCGCCGGACTGACGCCGGCAACGCTCGTCAGAAGGCCGCGCCTGAGGATCTCGCTACCACTGTCGAGGATTTCGCTCCTGATGCGCGCCCGGTCTCGCTCGATGCCGATCTTGATTCCGGCCTTGGATTCGACGATCACGAAATCGATCTGGCGCAGGAGTTCGGATTCTCGACCTCCCGCGATCTGTATGGCAGTGTCGATATCGAGTTGACGGAACTTGCAACGCCCGAGCCCACGCAACAGCCAACCGATATCATTCCTCCGAAACGCTTCTCGGAAAGCCTGATCCGCGAGAAGGAGGTTCCACCGGGTGAGGACACCGGCGAGTACGACTTGTCCATGATCGTCGACGCGACCCGCCAGTCGAGCGATGAGGAGGCGGATACGACCAAGGACCTGCGGGCTGTACAGGTCGATACCGGCGATAACGAAACATCGGATGCTGACGACTACACGCTCAGCAAAGCAGTCGAGTACAAGATTCTCGAGCAGGACTATGAGGCCGAGTTGACGGCTACACAGGCGCTGAATGTCGAACTGATGAAAGCTGCCA
>CAZSDL010000086.1:0-9903 GCA_964605635.1 uncultured Woeseiaceae bacterium | reverse complement strand
CCAGCACTGTCTGATCACCGAACAACGCACCATGCTGGAACATGACACCCATGCGCTGTCGCAGAAGGTTCAACTGCTTTTCGTTCAATGCAGCAACATCATCGCCGAAGTGCCGGACCGACCCTTCCGTTGGGGTCGCCAGTAAAGCAAGCTGGCGCATGAGCGTAGACTTACCGCTACCACTGCCACCGACAATCGCCAACACCTCACCCCGCCGGATCCGGACATTGATGCAGTCCAACACGCGATGGTCACCGTATCGGACGCCCAGATCACGGGCCTCCACGACGCAATCGTTATGCGTCAGTTCCGTTGCCGATTGGTGGGCCAGCTGTTCATTGCGCACCGCTCAGATTCCGAAATGACTGAAAGCAACAGAAAATGCAGCATCGACAATCAGAACGAGAAAAATTGATTCAACGACACTGATCGTCGTTTGTCGACCGACACTTTCCGCGCTGCCGAACACCTGGAAACCGCGAAAACAGCCTACGGTTGCGATGATGGCGGCAAACACCGGCGCTTTGCCGACGCCACTCAGGTACGAGCTGATCGTCAGTGCCTCGGCCAGCCGGCCGATGTAAGTCGCAGGATTCAATCCCAGCATCGTATTCGCCATGACCATACCGCCCAGCAGTCCCATGAAGTCCGCGAAAACGGTTAACAGAGGCAATGCAATCAACAGCGCGATGAGCTTCGGCAATACCAGCATTTCCAATGGCGGGATGCCAATGCTGCGCAATGCATCGACTTCCTCGGTCACAACCATGGTTCCTATCTGCGCCGTGTAAGCCGAGCCCGTGCGTCCCGCCACGATAATAGCGGTGATGAGCGGCCCCAGTTCGCGGATTGTCGCAAGCCCGACGATGTCGGCTATATAAAGAGTTGCACCGTAGTCGCGCAGCACTACCCCGCCCTGGTAGGCAATAACGACACCCACCAGGAACGAGAGCAGGCCGACAATCGGCAGCGCGTTGAGTCCGGCCAGCTCGAGTTCCCTGACAACCAGCGCGCCGCGAATGCGCCACGGGCGCAGAGCGGCCTGGCCCACCACTACGGCAAGATTGCCGATGAAATTCAACAGGTCCCGATACTGACGCAGTTGCGATGTCGCGTGAATGCCAATGTTTTCGAGGAAGCCCGGAACGTAGGGCTTCGGCGGCTCCGGTATGTCGCCGATTCGCGCCTGCACTATCTCGAGTAACTGCGTGGCCTGTTCACTGGCGCCCTGCACGCGGACGGTTTTTCCGGCGCCTCGCAATTCCGCGAACGTACGACACAGAAGCCAGGCGCCCGGGGTATCCATTCTGACCACCCCGCTCAGGTCGAACGCAATGTCCGTGCGTGGCCAGTCCAGTCCGGGCAAGCGTTGCTCGATGGCATGGATATGGGGGGCCGTCCAGTCGCCGGAACAGCATACCGTCGAATTGCTCATCGTCAGTTCGGCGTTGCCGTCCATCCCACAAGATTAAACGGTCGGCGACACGGTTTGCCACTGGCTGTTGCATTCCCGACAAGTATGAGACAAAATGTCTCATATAGGCACAGAGAGCGTCAGTATAGAGCCAACGAATAGAGGCACATACGATTTTTAGTAACGACACAAATACAATAAAATCCGTGGTTTGCGCGTTTTTTAGTCGCATGCTGACGCCCGTCGCACGCATTCTGTTGCGCCACGGCGTGAGCTTTCGCGAGATGTCCGACCTGTGCAAACGCGTTTACGTGGACGTGGCAACCGACGAGTACGGTGTGGACGGTCGGCCCACCAATTTGTCCCGGGTTGCCCTCCTCACCGGAATGACTCGGCGCGATGTCCGCAAGGTGAGACTCGGTCAGGACGAGAGCGGGCAACAGGCACTCGGCCGAATGAACATCGCGGCACGGGTATTGTCCGGCTGGTACCAGGACCCGGATTTCTGCGATTTCACCGGTTCGCCGTTGCCCCTGCAGGAAGCGGGATCCTTTCCCTCATTTACGCATCTCGCCAAACGTTATGCCGTCGACATTCCCGTTACAACCACGCTGAAGGAACTACGACAAGCGGCCGCGATCGAGTCTAACCCGAATGGTTTGCTGCTGCCCAAGACCCGCTACTACATGCCAGGCAGCAGCAACCCGGCGGCGCCGGAAGCCATCATGCGCACGAGCAGTGTGTTCGAAGATATCGGCAATACGATTGATTACAACCTGACACGAGCGGATGACGATGTCACCCGCTTTGAACGACGTGCGACAAACATCAATGTCGCCGCCGATACCGTTACAGAGTTTCGTGCTTTCGTCGAGAAAGAAGGACAAGCCTTTCTGGAGCGAGTCGATAGTTGGCTTAGCCGGCACGAAACAGTCGCCGAAAAAAATGCAAACGATAAACCGGGCACCCAGCCAACGATCAGACTGGGCCTCGGCATTTACTGGATTGAAGATTCACCCGACAGGAGTAAACCATGATTATCCGAGTGATCCGCGACCCGGCCCCCGGCAGCATTCTTATTGCCGCACTTGCAGCAACATTCGCGGCCGGTTGCTCCGGCGGCGGCGGATCCGACCCGGATCCATTTGATGGCATCGACGCTGGTGGCTCACCCAGCGGCGTGTTCGTTGCGGGGCCCATCAATGGGTTCGGCAGCGTGATTGTGAACGGCGTGCATTACGACACTTCGGACGCCGAGATTCTGGTCAATGGTGAGGTCGCTACCGAGCAGGCGCTGCGGGTCGGGCAGATCGTTCGTATCAGCGCTACAGCGGATGGCTCAACCTTTACGACGAACAAAGTGCGCTACGACGACAATGTTAAGGGTCCGATAAAGTCCATTGACAGCATCGGCAGTTCCATGGTCGTCCTCGGCCAGACCGTGCTGGTGACATCCGCAACATCCTTCGACAAGGATATTTCAACCGGCTCGCTGGATGGGCTGTCCGTCAATGACATCGTGGAAGTCAGCGGCTATATCAATTCGAACAGGGATATTGTTGCAACGCGCGTTGAACTCGACGATGACGGTGATGACTTCGAGGTAACCGGATTTGTCAGCAATCTCGATAGCGGCGCGATGACCTTCGATATCAATGCCCTTACTGTCGACTATAGCCAGGCTTCATTCGAGGATTTCGGCGGCAACGATATTGCCAATGACGACCTTGTAGAAGTGGAAGGCGAACAGTTCGGACCCAATGGCGAGTTCATTGCACGTGAGGTCGAACTGGAAGGCGACTTGCTGGATGACGACGCTGAGGAAGTCGAAATCGAGGGATTCATAACCCGGTTTGCATCGCCCACCGACTTTGATGTCGCCGGAGTTCCGGTCACCACCAATGCCGACACCGACTACGAGGGTGGCAGCGAAGCTGACCTGGGACTCGACGCTCTCGTCGAGGTCGGGGGCCGACTCAACTCCAGCGGCATACTCGTCGCCGAGGAAATCGAGTTTGAAGACGATGGGCCCATCGAGATCGAGGCAGCCGTCGACGGCGTCGATGCCGCCAGCAACCAGGTCACGATGCTCGGCATTACTGTCGAGATCACAGCGGAAACACGCATGGAAGACGACTCCGACCTGGAGCTGCGTGTTTTCACCATTGCCGATATCAACGTCGGCGACTGGCTGGAGATCCAGGGGGCCGAGAGTGAGCCGGACAGCAACATTGTCGTGGCAACCAGCGTCGAACGGGAGGATTCGGATGACGATGAGGCCCGCATTCAGGGCTTTGCGAAGAACGTGCAGGACCCCAGCTTTCAAATCCTGAGCCTGCCAATCGACACTGATGGCAATACCGAGTTCGACGATATCGATCGACAAACCTTTTTTGACATCGCCGAAGGTCGCCTGGTCGACGCGGAAGGCAACCTCAACGGCAGCCGTTTTCTCGCGACAGAGGTCGAGCTTGAGGATGACGACGACGATTAATCGCTGCAGACACCTCAAGGTCGAGTTCGATGGCACTTTTGGCGAGCTAATCGACTTCCTGTCTACATGATCACGCAGTGTTGCAGTCAATCACCGCCAGCTGAGGAAAAATAAAATGGAATCAGTCTCCTTGGTTCATCCATTGGCCGCCCGCACCGATACGGCATCGTTGCTCGCAGGTACCAAACACAGTTTCGTTGCGAGGCGCGTGCCTGCTGGCGACTGTGTGGGTATCACCCGCAGTGTCACACCTTCCGCCGGCGATCTGCTCATTGGCCGTGTTGAACGTATTGCGCAGAACACCCGGCTGCAATTGCGCGGCGGTAGACGATCGGAGCTCTACATCGGCGATCGAATCTTGCTGAGCTACGCGAACCGCTACGCACCCGACCAGTTCGAAGCACTGGTACCCGATGATCTGGAGGCCTGTCACCTGATTACCTGCGGCGGTGTGGCCGGGCGCATGGTGTCGAAGCACCATGGCCTGAAATCACCCACCGTCATTTACCCGGTAGGGCTTCTCGTCGACACGCAGGGTAGTGTGATCAACCTTCGACGTTACGGCCTTGCGGCAGCCGGGCTCGCCAGCCCTTCTTGCCGACCAGTCATCGGCGTGCTGGGCACGAGCATGAACGCAGGAAAGACCACGGCAGCAGCTGCGCTTGTACGTGGCCTGACACTGGCCGGACTGCGAGTCGCCGCTGTAAAGGCAACTGGGACCGGCTCGGGTAATGATGTCTGGGCGCTGGAGGACGCTGGCGCAACACTCGTCGTCGACTTTACGGACGCCGGCTATCCGTCGACCTATAAGGTCCCCGCGGCAGAAGTCGAGCGGATCTTTGATCGGCTAATGACGTTTGCTGCGCAAAGCACAGTAGACGCGATCGTGGTCGAGATTGCCGATGGCCTGCTGCATGAAGAGACGGCCACGCTGGTCACCAGCCGGACCTTCGGCCAGACCGTTGATAGCATTGTTTTCTGCGCCGGAGATGCGCTGGGGGCTCAGGCAGGTGTCGACTGGTTGGAGATGCGCGGGCTACCGGTCGTTGGCGTCAGCGGCACGCTAACCGCCTCACCACTGGCGCGCCGTGAGGCGCAGCGTGCCACTCGCTTGCCGATTCTGGAACGTGAACGTCTGTGGGATCCAGCCTGCGCCGCCATGTTGCTCAGTGGCGCTGCATGAGTCTGCCACCTGTCTATGTCGGTGTGCGGGGGCGCTGGCTGGCCGCGCTGGTCGGTTCAGGCTTGCTCCAGGCAGCCAGCGCGATCGCTGGCGCCATGCTGATTCAACGCGCACTCGACGCTGTCCTGGGCGATGCAAGTGGCCCGGGTTCGCTGGTATTTCTGTCCGGCATGCTCGCTGCCGGCGTGGTTGGTGGTGCAGCTCGTTGGCTTGAGCGCTATCTTGCCGAGCGGCTTGGGCAGGACTATGTCCATGAGCTGCGGCTGCAGATGTTTGCGACACTCGCACGGCGCTCGCCCGAAAATCGGGCACGAAATGGCAGAGGCGCGGTCCCGTTACGCTTCATTTCAGATTTGAATGCACTCAGTCACTGGATCAGTTTCGGCCAGGCGCGGCTGATCGTCGCGGCATTGCTGCTGATTGCCACTTTGGGTTACGTTGCGACACTGCACATCATGACAGCCGTTGTCGTTGCCTTGTTGTTCGGCGTCAATGCGTTTGCCAGCATCCTGCTTGGTCGCCGCCTTGAGACAGCCGTCATCGAGTCGCGGCGTCGCCGAGGCAGTCTGGCGTCGTTTACGGCAGAGAAAGTCGCGAGCATGGCGACCATCGTCGCCTTCGGGCGACTTTCAGGCGAGGCCTCGCGTTTGCGCCGCGCCAGCGAACATCTCGTTAAGGCGATGAACGAGCGCGCGTTCTGGGTTGGCAGCCTGCGCGCCGTTGGGGAACTTGCGATCCGCGCAATGATTGCCGTTGTGATCGTTTTCGGCGTCGTGCAGCTTCAGCGGGGTGAGATCTCGTCAGGGGCATTGCTGGCAGCTGTCAGCCTCGTCGCGCTAATGGTCACGCCGTTGCGTGACCTCGGACGAGTCTACGAATACTGGAAGGCAGGCAAGGTCGCGCGCGACAAGTTGTCCGGGTTTATCGATAAAGGCGCCATCGAAAACGACAAGCGCACTCGTCGAATTCGCAGGTTTCGCGGGGAGCTGGCGATTGCAGACCTCAAACTCCACGCCACTATCGAAGAAACCTTCAGCGCAGAGATAAAGCCTGGAACGAAGCTGCTCATTACCGGCGCGAACGGTGTTGGCAAGACTACGTTGTTGTGGGTGCTCGCGGGTATCCGCCGAGGCGTCGCTGGCACGGTGTGCATCGACGGCGAGCCAGTGCATCGGCTGGATCAGCGTTCGCTGCAGGGCAGCATCGGCATCGCCTCTCCGGATCTACCCCTGTTGCGTGGCTCACTGCGTCGCAACCTGCGGTATCGGGTTCCAGGTACGACGAAACAGTCACTCATCGATATCTGCGCACGGGTGGGACTTGATGCTTCCGCCGCCATTCCGTCGATGCTGCTCGATCTGCCCATCCAGGAATGCGGCGCCAATCTTTCCGATGGACAACGCGCCCGCGTGCAGTTGGCACGAGCACTGCTCGGTCATCCGGCAATCCTGCTACTCGATGAACTGGACGCGCATCTGGACGCAACCGGGCGCGCAATGCTGCGGGACGTGATCCGGGACTTCCCGGGCACGGTGATCTTCACGACCCACGACCCGGAAACGGCGGCACTCGCCGAGCGCCAGTGGCTGGTAGGAAATCAGGGCATCTGCTGTTGTGATCCGAGATCTGGTCCGGTCGTCACCCTGAGCCAGGTCAGGGGTGGGCGCCAGTGAATGCCGGAGCAATCGCGACGCCCGGGATAGAGACTCCGCCGAACCCGGATGGTACAACTGTAATCAAGCCGCGGTCCGGCCACTTGCAACTGTGCACGCTTGGCGGACCGATGAAGTTGCGCTACTACACTTGGCGAAATCCGCAAGCCGCCCCGCGTGGACCTTGGCTAATCGCCGTGCATGGCATCTCCATGGACGCCCGCGAGCAGGTGCGGCTTTTGCAATCGATGGCAGGCCGCTGCGGCTATTCCATCGCTGCTCCCCTGTTCGAGCGTCCGCACTATCGAGGCTATCAGCAACTTGGCATCGGTTCTGGCCGCCTGCGAGCCGCTGAGTCGCTGTGTGCTCTGCACGATGCGCTGATGGAACGCTTCGCGGCACCGGCGCATTTCGACCTGTTCGGATTCTCCGGCGGTGCACAGTTCTCGCACCGGTTTGCAATGGCATATCCTCAGCGCGTACGCCGCCTGGCGCTGGCCTCTGCTGGATGGTACACGCTGCCTCAGAGCGCACGTGAATTTCCATACGGGGTCGGCGCCAGTGAAAGATGCCCGCGACCGGATCTCAACATCGCCGCGTTCGCCGAAATTCCCCAGCTGGTATTGGTCGGCGAAGACGATGTCACTCGCGATAAAGGTCTGCGCAAACGCCGACATCTCGATCGCGAGCAAGGACGTCACCGGATCGCAAGAGCGCGTACCTGGACGAGCTCCATGCATCAGCTTGCCAGAACACTCGGCATTTCAGCACGAACACACCTGCGCCTGCTACCGGCCGTGAACCACGATTTCCAGACCGCCGTGCTTATCGGGCAGCTGGATCGACACATCTTCGAATTCTTTACTGACCTGGAGTTGTCAAAATGAAGACCAATGCAGGTTCCATCGTGGCTGCACTGTCCATGACCTGCATGCTGGGCTCGCCGCTGCTGGCAGCCGAGACCACTGCTAACCTGCAGGACGGCTTTGAGCTGGACTGGGGCGACAATCGTCAGATCTCGCTCGGTGGCAGAGTGCATTTCGATGTCGCCCAATTCAGCGACGACGTTACTCCCATCGACGACGAGTCAGACTTCAGACGTGCACGTGCGATACTCAGGGGTCGCCATGGCGACTGGCTGCTGCGCGCCGACTACGATGTCGGCATCGCCACGGGGTGGCGAAACCTCAATGTCGAGTACTCCGGCCTCCGCCGGCAACGCATCACGGTCGGACAACAGGTTGCGCCTTTTTCCCTTGATGATCTTGGCGGCAGCAACGATCTCGCCTTCCTGGAACGCTCGCTGGCCAGCGCATTGAGCCCGGGCATGCTCATCGGCGCGTCCTGGCGCCGCTGGGGCGACAACTGGACGCTGACTGCAGGCGTCTTTGGCGACGAACTCAATGATCAGGATCGACGTGAGGCCGACGGCACATCTGTGATCGGACGTGTTACCTACACGCCGATTCGCACCAGTCGACAGGTCCTGCATATCGGAGTTGCACAGGAGTTCAGGTCGAGCGAGGACGGTTCGGAGGTGCGGCTGCGCAGCCGTCCGGAATCGCGTCTGGCCGATGCACGGCTGGTGGACACCGGTCGGATTGTCGATGCCGGCGACCTGAGTACGACCGGACTCGAACTGCTTGGCCTCTACAACAACATCCGTTTCCAGGCAGAGTATATGCGCGCGAGCCTTGATGGCGGGTTAGACAGCCCGACTTTCAGTGGGGCGTATGTGCAAGCCAGCGTTGTGCTCACCGGCGAGCGTTATCGCTACAGTCGCGCTCGCGGCGTGCCCACCGGGATCCGGCCGCAACATCGTCTGGGGGCACTCGAAGCATCCATGCGCTACAGCACGCTCGATTTGTTCGACGGCAGCGTTAGCGGTGGACAACAGCGTCAGCTCAGCGCGGCGCTATCCTGGTACATCAACCGGCAGCTACGCATTAATCTGAACTATTCCCTTTACGATGCCGACCCCAATGCGCTGGGCATCGAAGAGGACGGTTCAATCCTGATGTTGCGTCTGCAGGCGGCCATCTGACCACAGCGCAAGGACGGCGGTTTCCTGACCATTGAGGATATGACGATGCAACATTTTCGTCTTGTGAAGGCCGATATCGACACCGGGGAGATCCTGCAGGAGGTGCAGCGACATCGCGATGCCTGGCTGTTGGAGACCGGGCGCCAGCAACGCGCGGTTGCCCAGCAGCACACTCAGGCAATTCCAATTCGCGGCCTTCGCCGCTCCCGCATCCTGGGCAGACGCCGACGTGATGTGCATGAGAGTCGATACACGGGGCTGTCCGAAAAGTTTCCTAGTACGCGAGCCTTTCTTGAAGCAACCGCCACTGAACTCGGCGGCACGGTTGGACGCGCGCGGTTGGCGCGTTTACAGCCGGGACGCCGAGTGCTGCCTCACGTTGATCGCGGTGACTACTATCTCGATCACGAGCGCTACCACCTTGTGGTGTGTAGCGCAGAAGGCAGTGTGCTGTGCGCCGGCGGGGAACAAGCGAAGTTGCAGCAGGGGGAGCTATGGTGGTTTGATAACAAGGCGCTGCACGAAGCGGGGAATCATTCTTCGCTGGAGCGCATCCACCTTATCTTTGATCTGTCAGCTGACAGGCCAGCAGCTGCGGACATCGAGGCAGCGCAACAACCGGATCCGGCGACCCTGCTTGGAGAGGCTCGAACGCATGCTGAGAACGCGCTGACCGAACAGGTCGGTTATGCGGTGCGGACGTACAAAGCCGTCTGCCGACAGCCGGATCGCTGGGGCAAGGTGCTGGCTACCAAGGATCGCGTTCGGAGGGCACAGACCAACCCGATCGCAGTGCTAACGGAACTGCATTGGCCGTGGTTGGGTAAGGCACAGCGCCGACGGTGCGCATCTGCTATCGCCTGGGCATTGGCACAGCTTGACCTGCAGCGCATCGGGATCGATGAGGTGGCCGATGCCATCCGTCGCGCCGGCGGCATCGAAACGATTCACATTGCGTGGAAGAATTCGCCGGAGGCGCTGCTCTATGGTGCGGAACAAGACGCTTGATTGCGGCAGAACAATGAGGAGTACCAAGCCGAACGGCCCACAGTCAGGGGAGCTTTCGACTGGTGTAAAGGCCGGCGCCGGTCAACTTGGTGGTTCGGGTGCGCACAC
>CAZSDL010000085.1:0-10003 GCA_964605635.1 uncultured Woeseiaceae bacterium | reverse complement strand
TGATGCCTGCATGGCGCCCCGGCACGTCACTGGGTGTCAAGATCGCCACCATATTTCCCGACAATACCCGGCGCGCGCTGCCGTCGGTCAACGCCACCTATCTGCTGTGCGATGCCCAAACCGGTCAACCGCGGGCGATCCTCGACGGTATGGAATTGACCGTCAGGCGGACTGCTGCCGCCTCTGCGCTCGCGTCGCGCTATCTGTCTCGAAGCGACGCATCCACACTCCTGATGGTCGGCACAGGAAAACTTGCACCGTCGCTCATTGCTGCACATGCATCGGTGCGCAGCCTCTCGAGAGTTCTCGTCTGGGGCCGGCGCCGGCAAGCGGCAGAGGACGTTCGGGCGAGTTTGGTCGGGGCAACGTACTCCGTGACGGTCGTCGACAACCTTGAGTCAGCGGTCCGGCAGGCCGATATCGTATCCTGCGCGACGCTGGCGACCGAGCCGCTGATCCGCGGCGCGTGGCTACGCGAGGGACAGCATATCGACCTGGTCGGCGCCTTTCGTCCGGATATGCGTGAGGCCGACGGTGAAGCGCTTTCGCGAGCGAAGGTCTACGTCGATACCAGGGCCGGAGCGCTGGCGGAAGCCGGCGAAGTTATCCAGGCTATCGCGAATGGTGATTTGCAGGAAGGCGACATTATCGGCGACCTGTTTGACCTGACGCGCGGCACTTGCCACGGGCGCGAATCCACACGCGCCATCACCCTGTTCAAGTCGGTAGGTACGGCACTCGAAGACCTCGCAGCCGCCGAGCTGGCAATTGCACGCGCGGCGCCGTCTGCCTGACGGTGTTGTCCCTGACCGTACGATCCAATGTTGCGCCTTAGAAAGAAACACGACAGGCAAGCAGATGACGCGGTTACTCCGCCGGATCCACACGCACTGATCGCCGCCCAGTCGCCCGGCAAAGCCATCGTCGCCGGTACGGTGGCAATGCTCATGCTGTGCGTCTTGTGGACCGCGCTTACGGTCGCGACGGGCAGAATTTTCCCCTGGTTTTCCATCGTGCTGGGCGCAGTTGTCGGACGGGTCGTGCGCCGTTACGGCCTGGGACTCGACTACCGGTTTCCGCTGATCGCCGCTGTGCTCGTCTGCACAGGTGCGCTTCTGGGCAATCTGATGATTGCCATCCCGGCGACAACCGAAGAACTTGGTGCAAGCGCGTGGCAGGTCGTTCGCGGACTCACCTGGCGCTCGTTCGAAATCTTCTTCGACGAGGTAATCACCGCCGTGGACTACATCTACGCAGCATTCGCTACGGCACTCGCCGTTTTCTACGCCCGGCGCCGGCTGCGTCGGGAGGAGGAGTTTGCGTTGCGAACCCTGAAGGGAAGTGGAGACCAATGAGCGATTTACGCTGGCCGCAAGTTCAGGCGACGCGAAAACTGCCTGTACTGGCCATCTGGTCAGGTGGAATGGCGTCCAGTCGCAGGCGAACCAGTTGTTCCATAAATTGCGCTGCATCGTCCTCGCCGAGGAAGCACGGCGGTTCACGACGTAACATGGCCCAGTCGCCCGATTTCAGAATCTTTACAAGATGCTCCATATTATTGCGAATGGCATCGACATAGGGATTCTGCCCGTCGAACACGACCTCGATGTATCGATACGCCCGGTTGAATTTCGCATACAGCCTGTCCCGTGAGACTTGCTGGTAGAACACCGGCGTCTTCTTGAGCAGGTCGATGCCCGATTCGTAGCGGACCCGGTACTCTCCGGGTTTGGCGTTGTCGATAGCGACGCCTCCCAATACGAATTCCTTATACAGTCGATCACGGCACTTCTCGAGGTAACAGCGATCCGCCATCTGTGCGATCAGGTCTGCCGTGCCGAGCAAATGACCGCATATGGCGTCACGAGGATCGTCCGGCTCGATGTCGTCCAACTCCAGTTCGTAGCCGGTGAAATGGACAATCATGCTGCTGATTGCAGCATCCTGCGCCAGTCCCAGTTCCGGCAAATACCGGCGCAGGAAGTCGGCGCTTCGCGATACGTGAGAAAGCGTGAACTCGGCGCCGTTGCTGAAATCCCTGTCGCGCTCAGCATGGCGAATGTAGCCGGCATCGTGAAAGAGCGACGTGACGATGACCATCTGTGCCCGCCGTGGGCCCAGGCGATCCTCCTGTTCGGAGCTGCGTTCATAACCTGCAACAAGACGAGCAAGTGCGAGTGTCATGTCCAGAGAGTGCTGCATATCGTGATACGTCGTATCACAGCCGCGATACCCCGGAAATTTACCGGTGAACAGGCGTTCGAAGTCGTAAAAGGCAAGCCACATCTTATCGAACGATGCGCCTGGAAAAGTCTCCGCGAACAAGTCGCAAACGGCTTTGCGTACGGCTGCGGGATTGCTGACCTGAACGGTATTCGTTACGTCGTAGTCGTTGCGGCGATCCTGCGACATGAATTTCTTCTTCTGGTGCCGGGGCGCTGCCGCATTCATGTTCGCATGCATCCTGCAGCGATTGCTGACGCCGGCCGTCCCAAGGTTGGCCCGTAAGTCAAAAATGATACACGTTGCATGGAAAGGCGCCAGAAACCTGAGCGGGAATATGTCATATTCCCTTGCGGGCTACCACAGGGAGAACTCGGCAATAACGGGTGTGTGATCGGATGGACGCTCCCAACTGCGCGGTTCCCGGTCGACATAAGATGCTGTGCAGCGGCCGGCGAGCGCCTCGCTGGCAAGAATGAGGTCAATGCGCAGGCCGGCGTTGCGGCGAAATCGGGCCGCCCTGTAGTCCCACCAGCTGAATACCTTATCGGGCTGCTCGAACCGCCTGAACACGTCGACCAGGCCGAGACTGATCAACTCCTGCAAAGCCTCACGTTCCGGTGGGCTGCACAACACGCCGTAACCCCAATCCTCCGGATCGTAGACGTCGCGATCGTCAGGCGCGATGTTGAAGTCACCGAGCACCACAAGGTGCTCATGGTTCTTCAATTCGCCGGCGAGATAATCGCGCAGCGCGGCAAGCCAGTCGAGCTTGTACCGGTACTTCTCGGATTCGAGACTCTGGCCGTTTGGCACGTACAGGTTGATGACGCGAAGGTCTTTTATCGTCGTCGCCAAAACACGGCGTTGCGCGTCGCCAAATCCCGGAATTTCGATGACCGGGTCGGTCATTGGCCGGCGGCTGATCGTGGCCACGCCGTTGTAGGTTTTCTGTCCGTTTGCAAGGGCGTGAAATCCCGCCTCGCGAATGGCGTCCAGTGGAAATGCTTCCGACAATTGCTTGATTTCCTGCAAAACCAGAACGTCCGGTTTCGCCGTCTCCACCCACTCGAGAACCTGGGGAAGCCGTACCGTCAGGGAGTTGACGTTCCAGGTAGCAATCTTCATGCGGCTTCGTCGATACCGCTCTGGCGCAACAGCGCATCCACGGTTGGCTGCCTGCCGCGAAACGCCACGTAGGCTTCCATAATGTCACGGCTGCCGCCGATCTCCAGGATCTCGGCACGGAAGCGCAGGGCCGTGTCGCGATCAAAGATGCCCGCTTCCTCAAACGCCGCAAACGCATCGGCTGCCAGGACCTCGGCCCATTTGTAACTGTAGTAACCCGCCGCATAACCGCCCGCAAAAATATGCGAAAAGCTGTGCGGCAGCCGGTTGTAATGCGGATGCCGAATCAGCGAGACTTCTTCTCTTGCCTGCTGCAAAAATCCAAGCACGTTGCTACCCGTCGACGGATCGAATTCTGCATGCACGCTGAAGTCAAACAGCGCAAATTCGATCTGGCGCAGCATGGCTAGCGCCGCACCGCAGTGCCGGCTTTTCTCGAGGCGCTCAAACAACAAACGTGGCAGTGGCTCGCCGCGCTCAAAATGCGCTGACGAGCGTTGCAATACTTCGTATGACCAGGCGTAGTTCTCCATGAACTGACTTGGCAACTCGACCGCATCCCACGGCACGCCATTGATTCCCGCAATGCTCGGGTAGTCGACCCGGGTCAGCAGGTGATGCAGCATGTGGCCAAACTCGTGAAAAAGGGTGACTACATCGTTGTGGGTCAGAAGCGATACCCCGGCGCTGTTCGGCGGCGAGAAATTGCAGACCAGGTAGCCCACCGGCAGCGAACGTTTACCAGCGACATTTTTGCGCACGATGCACTCGTCGATCCAGGCCCCGCCGCGCTTGCCGTTGCGGGCAAAAAGGTCGGTGTAAAACCCGCCGATAACCTGGTCCGTGTCATCGCGTACTTCGAAATAGCGCACGGTACCGTGCCAGCCCTGTACCGTTGGCGACTCCGACACCTCGATGCCGTACAGCTTTCCGGCCAGTTCAAACAGCCCCTCGAGCGCCCTGGATGCCGGAAAATACTGGCGTAACTCTTCATCCGCAATTGCATACTTCTTCTGTTTCTGCTTCTCGAGGTAATACGCAATATCCCAGGGCTCAAGATCGTGGCCGGCAACCTGTCGCACGTCGGCAAGCTCCTGTCTGGCAGCCTCGCGCGTTCGTGCTGCAAGTTCGCGGAGAAACTTGAACACGTCGTCGGTAGAGGCGGCCATTTTTGTCGCAAGCGAGTACTCGGCGAAATTGCGGAAACCGACAAGCCGGGCGGCAGCGTGCCGGAGTGACAGGATCTTCTCAATATTGGCTGTGTTGTCCCACTTGGCATTGTCATCCTGGTCGGACGCACGCGTAGACCAGGCCTTGTAGTACCGCTCGCGCAATCTGCGGTTTGCGCCATGGGTAATGACGGCGTGGTAGGTCGGATAGTCGAGGGTCAGGTACCAACCCTCAAGTTCGCGTTGTGCCGCCTCGGACCGGGCCCGCTCCAGGGTCGGCGCCGAGAGTCCGGCGACCATCGATTTGTCGTTCGTGTGGAAGTGCCAGCTGTCGGTGGCGTCCTGCAGGTTCTGTTCAAACAACGCCTGTACGGCTGCAAGCTCCTGGATCACGCGGCGAAACTCGCCCTTCTCACGGTCCGGCAAAGCAACGCCCGCAAGCCTGAAATCTCGCAGTGACTGGGTAATGAGCGTGCGCCCTGCCTCCGGAGCGTCGGCCGGCAACGTTGCCGCTACTCGCTCGAACGCATCATTGAGAGCCTTGTTCTGTGCGACTTCAGTACCATGTTCCGTCAACAATGGCAGACAGGCGTTGTAGGCGTCGCGCCATGCGGGGTCCTCCAGCACAGCTTGCAGATGACCGACCGGCGACCAGGCCCGTTGCAGTTCGTGGCTCATTTCCTCGAGTGGCGTAACGAGAGTCTCGAAAGTTTTATCACCGGGATTATCGAGCAGCGCGGCGAGCTTTCGCCGGTGCTCTGCGATAAGCTGCGACACCGCCGGGAGTGCATGCTCTGGCCGGATATCGGCAAAACGTGGCAGCGACGAAGTATCAAGCAGCGGATTCGACATGACTTTATGCTTCCAGGTAAACGTGAGAATGTTATCACAGGCCTGCAAGCAGACTTCGGCGTCGGGGCCTGCGAACGACACCTGAGTAATACAAGGAACGAAACGTGACGGCAGAACACGACTTGATTGTTATCGGCGGCGGCAGCGGCGGTCTGGCGCACGCGCAGCGCGCTGCGGAGTACGGCGTCAAAGCGGCCGTAGTCGAATCGGGTCCGCTCGGAGGGACCTGCGTCAACGTCGGTTGCGTGCCCAAAAAGGTGATGTGGTACACGGCGCAACACGCCCATTACCTGCAGCATGCCGCCGACTATGGCTTTGATGTGACCGTAAAAAACGGCCATGACTGGTCGGGCCTGAAAAATCGCCGCGATGAGTACATCCAGCGCCTGAACGGCATCTATGCAGCGAACCTCGAACGTCGCGATGTAGCACTGGTCCGCGGTCAGGCCCGGTTTATCGATGCGCACACCATCGACGTCGAGGGGCAGCGATATTCAGCCGCGAGATTCGTCGTAGCGACCGGCGGTTATCCGCTCGTACCCGACATTCCCGGGGCGGAACTTGGCATAACGTCCGACGGCTTTTTTGCGCTCGCCGAACGGCCGCAGCGCATGGCTATCGTCGGCGGTGGCTATGTGTCCGTCGAACTTGCCGGCGTTTTCAACGGGCTGGGCTCCGACACGACGTTGCTTGTCCGCCGCGAAAGCGTTCTTCGCTCGTTCGATGCCGTGCTCGGGCGGGAACTGCTCGTGGCGATGGAGTCGGCCGGTGTGACCTGCGAGCCCGGCGTCGTCCCGGAAAGACTGGCGCGCAACGCCTCCGGCCTGACGCTGGCTGCAGTTGACGGCCGTAAATTCGGTGCGTTCGATGCCGTCCTGTGGGCCATCGGCCGCGGGCCCAATACCCAGGGGCTGAATCTGGAAGCGACCGGCGTGCATACGGATGCCGGTGGTTTCGTCCCGGTCGACGATTTCCAGAATACCAACATTGAACATATCTCTGCGATCGGTGACGTGACCGGAAGAGAGGCGCTGACCCCGGTCGCGATCGCAGCGGGCCGCCGCCTCGCCGATCGGCTGTACGGTGGCATGCCGGATCGCCACCTGGATTACCGGCTCATTCCGACAGTCATTTTCTCGCATCCGCCCATCGGTACCATTGGCCTGACCGAGGCGCAGGCGCGCGAGGAATACGGCGACGATGTGCAGGTCTACGAGTCGCACTTTACGTCCATGTTCTACGCGCTGGGTAACAAGAAAGAGAAGACCATGATGAAACTCGTTACGGTCGGAGCTGACGAGCGCGTATTGGGTTGTCACCTCATCGGCGATGGTGTCGACGAGATGCTGCAGGGATTCGCGGTCGCGATTCGCATGGGAGCGACCAAGAAGGATTTCGACGATACCGTCGCCATCCATCCGACAAGTGCCGAGGAACTGGTGACTATGCGGTAATGGAAAGCTGCTTCAGGACCGGTGCCGTGTCCGGGCGGACCCCGCGCCACAGGTGAAAAGACTCGGCCGCCTGCTCGACCAGCATGCCCCAGCCCATAACTGAGCGCTTCGCTCCCTGCGCGGCGGCCCACTTGCTGAACGGTGTCGGTGTGAGACCGTAGGAAAGGTCGTAGCAAAATGTCTGCGGCCGGATCGCTGCGCCCGGATACGGGGGAGTTTCACCTTTGAGTCCTGCTGAGGTCGCATTGATGACCAGCGCGTAGTCGATCTCAGAGTTCACTTCCCTGAAGCGGCAGGCCTTTATATTGCCCAATGCGATGAATCGTTCAACGAGCTCGCTGGCCTTGGACAGGGTTCGATTGGCGATGGTGAGCTGCCGCGGTTGCGCGGCGAGCAGGGGGCCGAGAATGCCTCGCGTGGCGCCACCGGCTCCGAGGACGAGAATGTTGACGTCGCGCAGCACTAATTTGAGATTGCGGGTGAGGTCGCGCAGCAGGCCGATACCGTCTGTGTTATCGCCGAATATCTCGCCATCCTGGAAAGCAAGCGTGTTGATTGCGCCCGCGCTCGTTGCGCGTTCGCTCAATTTATCGGCAAGCGCAAGTGCTGCGGTCTTATGCGGAACAGTGATGTTGAGCCCTTTGCCTCCGGTATCCGCGAACTGCCGAATGGCGGAATCGAGATTCTCCGGAGGAACCTGCAGCAATTCATACTGGAGGTTCTGGCGCGTCTGCAAGGCAAACAGGCGATGGATAACGGGTGAACGGCTGTGCGACACCGGATACCCCATGACGCCGTAACGATCGACCCTGTCCGACGGCAGCGCCATCGACCTCAGTCCTCTCGCAGCCAGCGCGCCGCTTTCAGCGCAAAATAGCTGAAAACGGCATCTGCCCCAGCCCGCCGTATCGAGACCAGTGCTTCGAGCGCCGCGGAGCGCTCATCGAGCCAGCCGCGCTCGGCCGCTGCCATGATCATGGCATACTCGCCGCTGACCTGGTACGCGAACGTTGGCACGCCAAAACGGCGCTTCACACGCTGGATGACGTCGAGATACGGTAGCGCCGGCTTGACCATGACGAAGTCGGCGCCCTCATCGATGTCGAGTGCGACTTCGCGCAAGGCTTCATTGCTGTTTGCGGGGTCCATCTGGTAATTGCGCTTGTCACCCCCGGCAAGATTTTTTGTTGAGCCGACAGCATCGCGAAACGGGCCGTAATAGCACGATGCGTATTTCGCGGCATAAGCCAGTATCAGCGTGTTGTGACAGTTCTTTTTTTCGAGTTCCCGGCGTATTGCGCCAACCCTGCCGTCCATCATGTCCGATGGTGCAACAATATCGACACCGGCATCCGCGTGCGAGGCCGCCTGGCGCACCAGCATGGCAACCGTTTCGTCGTTCAGGACATAACCGGCGTCGTCAATGATCCCGTCCTGACCGTGCGTTGTGTACGGATCCAGAGCAACGTCGGTTATCACGGTAAGGTCAGGAAACTCTTTTTTGATGTCCTGCACTGCCCGTTGCACGAGGCCGTCTGCATTCGCGCACTCTTCGCCTTGCAGTGATTTCTGCGCTGCACCAATGACCGGAAACAATGCAATGCCGGGAATACCCAGTGCGACAGCCTCTGCGAGTTGTGGCAGCAGGAGATCGACGCTCAGGCGCTGGATGCCCGGCATCGACGGTACTGCCTCGCTCTGTTTTTTGCCGTCAAGGATGAAAACCGGATAGATCAGGTTGGCTGGTGTGAGGCTGGTTTCGGCTACCATTTGACGCAGCGACGTACTGCGGCGACTGCGCCGCAAACGCGTCAAAGGGAACCCGGGGCCCTGCGAAGGACTCATAGCGATACAACATACGGCTTCAATGGGCGGATTCTGGCCGTATTCGGCGACGGTTTCCACGCCTGCAGCATAAAAAGACCGACAGGCGGGTAATAATTCGACCATGTACCAGGTCCCCTTCCAATGAACAACAGTCACGCGGACGTCGAGCGCAAACGGCGCTTCGACGAGGTGGTCGGTATTTTCCATAAGGACCTCTATCGCTATGCAGCATGGCTCAGCCGTGACCCCGGCATTGCCGAGGTGGTGGTACAGGAAACGCTCCTGCGCGCCTGGAAGTCGCTGGACAAGCTGCGCGAGGACGAGGCAGCCAGGCAGTGGCTGCTGACCATCGTGCGCCGCGAGAACGCACGCTATTTCGAAAGGAAATCGCCGGCCATGCTGGACATCGACGAGCTGACGCCGGCCCAGTCGGCAATGCTTGCACAAGCCGACGATCCGGACCTCGAGGAAATGCGCCAGGCGATCCTGCGACTCGAGGAGGATTATCGCGAACCACTCGTGCTGCAGGTCCTGATGGGCTACAGCACGAAGGAAATCGCGGAGCTTATGGGTATCAATCCCGGAGCGGTACTGACGCGGCTGCACCGGGCACGACTTAAGTTAAAAAAATCAATCGACGAGGCGACGGCCGCCTGAGTGCCGCGAGTGAACATGATGCAATGTGACAACTACAGGGAACGCCTCGCGGCCGATCCGTCAGAATCATTTGACGGCGGGGCCGGTCATGCGGCCGATTGCGTCGCCTGCAGCAACTACAGGCAGGAAATCCGGGCACTGGATCAGCGCATTGCCGCCGCACTGTCGATCAATGTCCCGGCGCCCCACCTCCCGGAATTGCCATCGGTCGATGCCACCGGACCCGGCAGTATCGTCGACCTGCACAGCCGCCGGCCGGCTAAACGATTCTCGCTGCCGGCATGGATTGGCATCGCGGCGACCCTGGCAGCGGTTGCGTTCCTTGCGACGCGCATGCTGGCGCCGGAACTCACGTCTCCGTCGCTTGCCGTGCAGGTGATCGCGCATATGGATCACGAGCAATCGTCGCGCCAGGTCACTTCCGTAGCTGTCCCGGAGCAGGTTCTCGGTCGCGTCATCGATGATAACGTCGCGACGATGGAGACCGGCCGGGAGCTGGTAACCTACGCGATGAGCTGCGTAATCAACGGCAGGACCGTACCGCACCTGGTGATCCAGGGGGCAAGCGGACCCGTTACCCTGATCCTGATGGCAGAAGAACAGATCGACGGCGCCATCCCGCTGTCGGGTAACAACGTGCACGGCGTAATCCTGCCTGTCGGTAGCGGCAGCGTCGCCATCATTGGCGAACGG
>CAZSDL010000084.1:0-10049 GCA_964605635.1 uncultured Woeseiaceae bacterium | reverse complement strand
CCGATTATGACGCGTCCGGGCCCGAAATAGTGTTCAGCGACTTTCTCTCCGTCACTGCGGACCTCGATGCGCGTGACATGTTCGGCTTCCTGGGTGTCGGATGCCCCCGATGCTTTCTGCGGAAGCGTGCCCTTACTGAGCTCGTGTTCCTTCCAGCTTAACTCATCAACCGCCGCCTTTATCTCCGCGGCGCCGATAACCGTTTTGTTTTCTGCATACGCGACCAGCAGCGCTGTATCGCACAGTGTGTTGACCAGTCGCGGCACACCACCGGTATACCGGTAGACGATGTCGTATGAGTCCGGCTTGAACAGTTTGCCTGCGACGCCCCCTGCAATCTTCAATCGATGCTCGATGTACTCGCGCATTTCACGCATATCGAGCGGGCCAACGTGGAAACGAAGTCGCACACGCTGTACGAGCTGTTTCAATTCGGGTGAATCGAGAGTGTCCTTGAGCTCGGGCTGCCCGGCAAGGATGATGCGCAGGACTTTTTCCTTGTGTGTCTCGATGCCGGAAATCATGCGGATTTCCTCGAGAACTTTTGCACTCAGGTTTTGCGCTTCATCGACGATCAGGACAATCTTCTTGCCCTTCGCGTACTGATCGATAAGAAACATGTTGAGAGTGTCGAGAAGTTCGACCTTGCGCTGCTTGAAGGGCTTGAAACCGAACTCCGTCAGTACCGCCTGCAGGAACTGGCTGGGCGACAGCTGGGTTTGCGACACCATGGCATAGATGACGTCGTCACCGAGCTCGCTAAGAAACGACTGTAGCAGGGTTGTTTTCCCGGAGCCGATTTCACCGGTAATGACGACAAAGCCATCCGCCAGCCATATCGTGGACTCCATGTAGGCTTTCGCCCGGGCATGCTGCTTGCTCCAGTAGACGAATTCCGGATCTGGCGTCAGCCGAAACGGCTGCTCTTTGAGTTTGAAATGTTCCGTATACGACATTCAATAGTTCCGGGCGAGGTCGCCTGGCGCGAGTCCTCAACCATTTTTCCCCTATTGTTCAGTAACCTGGCGTTTCCACAGCGGCCTAGTGTACCTGCATTCTAGCGGCTCCCGCCAACCCGGGCTGCGTGCTGGGCCGGAAAATTGCTACGCGCTAAGCAGCCGCAATGCCATGGCGAGCCGTTGATCCCGGTCCGCGGCCGTGCCCGCCACAGTGGTCAGGTGGCCAAGTTTGCGCCCCGGCCGTGGCTGTTTGCCATAATCATGCAAGCTGAAGCCGGCTGCGGCCAATGCGTCCGTATCGTCCGGCATGACCCCGATCAGATTGACCATTGCCGCATAACCTTTTGCGCTGGTGTCGCCCAGCGGCAGGTCAAGTATTGCCCTTAAGTGATTTTCGAACTGACTCGTGCGGGCACCCTCGATCGTCCAGTGTCCTGAATTGTGTACGCGAGGTGCGAATTCGTTCGCTAACAAGCGGTCGCCGGTAACAAACAGCTCCAGCGCCAGGACACCCACGTATTCCAGTTCTGTTAACAAGTCTCGCAAGTAGCGCTGCGCACTTGCCGTTAACTCAGGTTCGTCAACCGGAGCAACCGAGTTGCGCAAGATGCCGGACGTGTGGACGTTCTCGGTGAGCGGGTAAATGGCGGTGTCGCCGCCGGGCCGGCGCGCACCGATTATGGAGACTTCACGATCGAACGCGATCCACGCTTCGGCGAGCAACGGGTACTCACCGAGGCGCTGCCAGGCGTCGTGTTGTTGTTCCGCATTTCGCACAATGGCCTGGCCCTTGCCATCGTAGCCGAAGCGCCGGGTCTTCAGGACAAATGGAAAGCCCAGCGATTGGCTGGCAGCTCGCAGGTCTTCCCATGAGTCAACCGGGAAGTACGCGGGTACCGGGATGCCCAATTGCTCAAACAGTTGCTTCTCGCGCAGGCGATCCTGTGCATGGTGCAGTGCAGTGGCCGATGGATAGACGGGAACCGCATGCGCAATCGCTTCGACAGCCGCCACCGGGACGTTCTCGAATTCGAAGGTGACGACATCGCATCGTTTAACAAGTTGTGCGAGTGCATCCTGGTCATCAAACGCTCTGGCCAGCACTGGCCCGGCGACCTGCGCCGGCGGATTGTCTCCGGGTTCCAGAAACACGAAATCAAGCTGCAAGGCACGGCCGGCGAAGCCGAGCATTTGGCCGAGCTGCCCGGCACCGATGACGCCCACGGTCGTCAACGGGTCAGTCTTCGCGCGGATCGGGCTGTGCGAGCACTGTGTCGGTCTGGCGTTGCCTGAAGTCCCTGAGCGACGTTGCCACTGCCGGATCCTGCAGCGCAACGATTGAGGCCGCGAAGAGCGCCGCATTGATGGCGCCTGGTTTGCCGATAGCCATGCTTGCGACGGGTACGCCGGCCGGCATCTGCACAATAGAAAGAAGCGAATCCATGCCTTGCAATGCTTTCGAGCGGACCGGAACGCCAATGACCGGCAGAGCGGTTTTTGCCGCAGTCATCCCTGGCAGGTGCGCGGCACCGCCAGCGCCGGCGATGATCACCTTGAGCCCCCGTGCGGTCGCGCCGGCAGCATACTCAAACAGTAAATCCGGCGTCCGGTGCGCCGAGACGACCTGCACCTGGAACGTGACGCCCAGTTGATCCAGCATCTCTGCCGCATGTCGCATCGTTGCCCAATCCGAGCCGGACCCCATGATGATTCCCACTGTTGCTTTCATTCTGTGGCCTGGTTGGTATCTGACCGGTTGATCGGCTGTGGTAACGACGTGATGCTGGCGTGTACTTCACGAAAAATCCGGCGACTGATGCTGCGCCGCCTCAACTCGCTGTTCGCTGACGCCAGCTCGCTCGCGAGTCGTGCCAATTCTGTCGGGCTCGTTCCGGTCTGTGCGGAGAACTCCGCGACTGCAGGTACGCCCTCTGCAAGTATGCGATCGCGCCACTGCTCCGCAGAATGAAAAAGCCCTGTTGCATTCCGGTCGGCCTGGCCTCGCGCCGCCAGCGAAGCCCGTATCGCATCGGCATCCGCGTCGCGCATCAGTTTGCCGATGAGCTGCCGCTGGCGTCGCAGGGCGCTGTGCGACTGGATGCTTCCGGCGTCGACGACCGCTTCGAGCAAGCTGTCGTCCAGCGGCATGGTTTCGAGGTCGGCTCGACCCAGGCGTATAAGTGCCTCTCCGAGTTCCTGTAACGCCAGGTGTTGCCGCTTACGCGCGCTCTTGCTGGGTTTCGCGTCACTCACTCGCCCGAATCCCTGAAGTTCTGTAGCCGCAACATGAGCCGAAAAATGAAAGCTGGACCAGCGACCATCAGGGAATAGTATCATGTCGCGCTGTTCCTACAGGAAGTGGCGGCAACTCCGCCAGTCAGTGACCGAATAATTCTGATGAACGACAAAGCAGACGCCAACGCAGGTGCGCTTGCATCACGCGATGCACTGGATCCGGCCAGGCTCGAATCAATCGTACAGTTCGTGCTGGATGAAGCCCGGCGCCTCGGCGCCGACCAGGCAGAAGCGGGCGCGAGCCATGATATCGGGCTGAGTGCGACCGCGAGGCTTGGCGATGTGGAGAACCTCGAATACAACAACGATCGCGGCCTCGGCATAACCATCTATCGTAACCGGCGCAAGGGCAGCGTGAGCACGTCGGACTTCAATGAACCTGCGCTGCGCGAAGCCGTAGCCAAAGCCTGTTCCTTCGCTTCTCATACAGCAGAGGACCCGTTCGCAGGGTTGGCCGATGCCGAGCTAATGGCGATGGATCCTCCGGATCTGGATCTTGCTCATCCGTGGGATCTCGATTCGGCAGAAGCCATTCGCCTGGCCGTCGAATGTGAAGCGGCGGCACGCGAATTCGACAAGCGCATCAGTAACTCGGAAGGCGCCACCGTTGCTACCAGTACCGGAGCGCGTGCCTATGGCAACAGTCACGGGTTTATCGGCAGCTTTCGCAAAAGCAGCCACAGTATCAGCTGCGTGGTGGTTGGCGAAACCAATGGCGACATGCAACGCGACTACTATTACAGTGCGGCTCGGGATGCAGCGGAGCTCGAGTCAGTGCGTTTCATCGGCGAAGAAGCCGCGCGACGCACCGTCGCCAGGCTCGCGTCGCGCAAGATCAAGACGGTCAAGGCTCCCGTCTTGTATGTACCTGAACTGGCGCGCGGGTTTATCGGGCACGCGATTGCAGCGATTAGCGGCGGTGCCCAGTATCGGCGCTCATCATTTTTGTTGAACGCCGTCGGCGAGCAGATCTTCCCCGCGTTCTTGCGCATCGAGGAACGACCCCATATTCGAAAGGGACTCGCCAGTGCGCCGTATGACGCGGAAGGTGTCACGACGAGAGATCGCGACCTGGTCATTGACGGCATTCTGCAGGGTTACGTGCTGAGCGCGTATTCTGCTCGACGACTCGACCTGGCTACAACGGGAAATGCCGGCGGTGCGCACAACCTCATTGTCCCCGGTACCGCCGGGGGCTTGCAGGAGCTCGCGAAAGCAATGAACACGGGGTTGCTGGTCAATGAGTTGATCGGGCAAGGCGTCAATACTGTTACTGGCGATTACTCTCGCGGCGCCGTAGGCTTCTGGGTCGAGAACGGCGAAATCGCCTATCCCGTGCATGAAGTGACCATCGCCGGTAATTTGCGGGAGCTTTACCGGCGAATCGTTGCTGTGGGTAACGATCAGGACCTGCGCGGCGGCATTCGCTGCGGATCCCTGCTCGTTGACGGTATGACTATTGCCGGCGCGTGAGACCAGAACAACGTAGGAGCGCGCCTTGCGCGCGAACAGGAAGGGGCTGGTCGTTACCGCATTCGCCCGCAGGCGGGCTCCAACAGGCTCTTGGCGCGATGCCAAATACGTCAGGCGTCGGCCGCGATTTCATCGATAAGGTCGGCCAGCGACATGTCACCCATGACTCCGGCAACCGCGTCATCGAACTTGCGTCCCAGTGCGTCGACACCCGGAGTCCAAAGCGGCCCTCGATAGGAGCCGGTGTCGCCGAATTCCCGAACGCACTGCACGATGTCAGCGATCAGCATTCGCGAAATGTCAGCGCCCGGCATCAACTTTCCGTTTTCAGTTGCCACGAGAAGTCCAGAATCCACCAGGCGTGAGACAACCTGGCTCATCGCGATCACCGGTATCTTGAGCTGCTCTCCCAGCACTTCAAGTGTCATGCGAGCGTCCAGATCGCGAAACGCCTTACCGACCAGGTACATGATATTGATTGCCAGCCGCTCACGCATTGCGTTGGAAAGCCGAGGTTCGCGCTGGCCAATCCGCAGAAACGCCGGTCGCTGGTGATAGAACGCCAGCTGCGCACCGAGCAATAGCACCAGCCAGTTCACGTAAAGCCAGATCAACGCGGTAATCGCGACGGCGAAGCCTGAATAAATAAGCTGACGGGTGGTCGCATACACTACGAAGGTAGCGAAAACTGCACTCATGCTTGCCCACATGACGCCGCCTGCGACCCCGCCGACCAGGGCAGATTTGAAGCGGACACTGGTGTTCGGCACGAATATGTAAAGGAAGGTGAACACGCCAATCACCAGGAGGTATGGCATGATCGTACCCAATATCACGAACGCGTAGCCAAACGACTCGTTCTGCAGCAGCCACTGGACAAGACTGTTGCTCTGGATCGATGCGATCATGCCGAGCGCGACGACGATGACGACCGGGCCGATCAGAAGTACGACTGTGTATTCCGATACCCGACGTCCGAGACTGCGCGGCTGCGCAACATGCCACACGTAGTTAAAGCTTTCTTCCACCTTCTGCACCATCGAAATCGCAGTGAAGATGAAAAATGCCAGGCTGACGCCCCCCAGTACTCCGCCTCGAACGTTTTCAACAAGGCCGAAAAGCTCGTTGCTGATTTGCAAACCCTGATCGCCGAGAGGCACCAGCAGCTCTTCAAGGATGGGCCGCAGGTCATTGTGGACGCCAAGTCCCTTGAGCACCGAAAAGCTGAGCGCGATCAGCGGCACGATCGATAGCAAAGTCGTGTAGACAAGGCTCATCGAGCGCAAGGTCAACTGCCCCGACAGTATGTCTCGTATCAGGGCGTACAAATAACGCAGAACCGAGACCGCAATGCGACCGGGCAACCCGTGTTTCAACAGCACGTCGCCCCAGACAACAGCATCGACGCGGCTGCGCAATTCAGCAATCATCGCGATTCAGCGTCATAGTTGAACCATTCACCGCTGGTGTCATTGATTCCGGGTTGTCGCATGTTAGAGTTGCCGTGAGTCAAACGATGCCACGCAGCTCACAGTATAACCAGTCATCAGTCCCATGACCGCACGCTTCGCCGAACGGATCGTTTGCTTGACGGAAGAAACGACCGAGACGCTTTACGCGCTCGGTGAAGACTGGCGCATTGTCGGCATTTCCGGATTTACGGTTCGTCCTCCGCAAGCACGCAAGGAAAAACCCCGGGTATCGGCATTCACCAGTGCAAAAATCGACCGCATTCTTGCCCTCCAGCCCGACCTCGTCCTCGGGTTTTCCGACCTGCAAGCGGATATCGCGGCGGAACTGGTGCGCCACGGTGTCGCGGTGCACGTCTTCAACCAGCGTTCGGTCCCTGAAATACTGACCATGATCCGCATGCTGGGCGGCATGCTCGGTGAGCAGCAGAAGACCAGCGATTATGTCGCCGAACTCGAACGTGGAATCGAGAATGCGCGCGCCGAGTCACGCAACGCAGCGCATCGACCGCGTGTCTATTTCGAAGAATGGGACGAACCGAATATCAGCGCTATCCGCTGGGTCTCCGAACTGATTGCCATAGCAGGCGGAGTGGACTGTTTTCCGGAACTCGCGCTCGAACCGTTGGGCAAGGACCGGATTGTCCAGAACCCTGCCGAGATTGCACAACGGCAGCCGGACATCATCATCGGTTCCTGGTGTGGCAAGAAATTTCGACCGCACCTCGTGGCGGCGCGCCCCGGTTGGCAGAAAATTCCGGCCGTCGTGCACAGCGAAATTCATGAAATAAAGTCTGCCCTGATTCTGCAGCCTGGGCCTGCCGCGCTGACCGACGGGCTCGCCGAACTGCAGCGGATCATAGGCGCCTGGCGTGAGCGCCGCAGTACGTAGACAATCCTGTCAGCCCGAGCGCTGACCGTCCAGGCGACCGGTCATGCGGACGAGGGCCTCGCGATATTTCTCCGCAGTGCGGGCGAGCACTTCGGCGGGCAACGACGGACCGGGAGCGGTCCGGTTCCAGTCCAGGGTGTCCAGGTAATCCCGCACGTACTGTTTGTCGAAGCTGGGCGGACTGGTACCGACGCGGTAACCGGCCGCGGGCCAGAAGCGCGACGAGTCGGGCGTCAATACCTCGTCGATCAGGTACAGGCGACCTTCATCATCCTGCCCGAATTCGAACTTGGTGTCGGCGATTATGATGCCGCGCTCCAGTGCATAGGCAGCAGCACGTTCGTAAATGCTGAGAGAGAAATCGCGGACTCGCTCGGCAAGCCGCTCCCCGAGGAGCCGTTTCACACTGTCGAAAGAAATGTTTTCGTCGTGCTGTCCGGCTTCTGCCTTGGAAGCGGGCGTGAACAATGTTGCAGGCAAGCGGCTTGCCTGCTGCAGTCCCGACGGCAGGTCGATACCGCACAGTCGCCCTGTCGCCTCGTAGTCTCGCCAGCCGGAGCCGATCAGGTAGCCGCGCACCACGGCCTCGATGGGCAGCGGTCGCAGGCGCCGGACCACAACACTGCGTCGAGCCAGCATCCCGTGCAGTGCCGGGTCCTTGACGACGGACTCCGGACTACGGCCGGTGAGATGGTTCGGCACGATGTCCGCCATCTTCGCGAACCAGAAGTTTGAGATTTCCGTGAGTACCTGGCCCTTGCCAGGCACAGGGTCAGGAAGTACGACATCGTAAGCGGACAGCCGGTCCGTGGTCACGATCAGGAGATGGTCGTTGTCGACGCCGTAGATGTCCCGTACCTTGCCGCGTGCCAGTAAAGGTAAGGCCGGGATGGCCGATTCGAACAATGGGTCGCAGGCTGCGTCGATGGATACGTCGGTAGATAACATGGGAGCGGGCGTTGCCTTTGTATCATTGTCGTTGAAGACAGCGGCCGATGATGGCCCGTCGCGACACGGCCCGCAAGCGATGCAGATAGGCAAGTGCAAGCTTTGCCGTTAGCATTGACGTATCCAGGTCCGCCTGATTCGAGAGCGTCTCGTTGCAATACTGGGGAAAACTCGCCGGCACCATGGCCGGGCTTGCTACCGGCCGCCCATTGCTGGCGCTGGTCGGCCTGATTCTCGGACACCAGTTTGACCGCGGTTTTGCAACGCCCTTTACATGGACCAATAAAGGACGGTCTTCCGATCGGCTTGACGAATTACCCGAGAGCTTTGTTAAAGCACTGTTCCAGACGATGGGGCACCTCGCCAAATCCGATGGCAGAGTATCTGAGGAGGAAATCCGCGCCGCACGTGTTTTGATGCACCGTCTCGGGCTTAAGCCCGGCCAGGTTCGCGATGCTATCGACTGGTTTGACAGTGGCAAGAAGGCGGGCTTTTCCCTGCACGACAGCTTGCGACTATGTAAGCGTGAGTTTGCCGGGCATCCGGAGCGAGCTGTCTTGTTCGTACGCCTGGTCCTCGACGTTTCATTGTCGAAAAAATCGATCGACCGCCGCGAACGGGCAGCGATCTGGTCGGTGTGTCAGCAACTCGGAGTCGGTCGCGTGGAGCTTGCGCAGCTTGAAGCGCTCCTGCGAGCACAAAAGGGATTTCGTCGCTCACCTGCCGGAAGTGCCGATGCCGAACGTGTGCGCCGCGCCTATGCTCTGCTCGGCGTCAGCCAGACATCCACCAACGCCGAGATCAAACAGGCGTACCGACGGCTGATGAACCGTAACCATCCGGACAAACTTTCCGGCGGCGATGCCGATGTCACTGCCATCGCGGCGGCGCAGAGACGCACGCAGGAAATCCGCGGCGCCTACGACATGCTGAAATCGCGTCGCAGCATTCGCTGACCTGTCCGCTCGCCCGCCTAATGTGACGTTGCAGCACCGGCACAAGCCGGGGCCGTGAAAATCCGCGCAGCGTACGCTACAGTCGGGCAAATACTAACAAGGATCTCCGATGCAGCCGCTCATAGCCCCGTCCATACTTTCCGCCGACTTCGCGAGACTTGGCGACGATGTCAAGGCAGTCCTCGACGCGGGCGCCGATATCGTGCATTTCGATGTCATGGACAACCATTTTGTGCCGAATCTCACGATCGGCCCGATGCTGTGCGACGCGTTGCGGAACTACGGCATCGAGGCGCCAGTCGATGTGCACCTGATGGTGGAGCCGGTGGATCGATTGATTCCGGATTTTGCAAAGGCAGGAGCGAGCTGGATCACGTTCCATCCGGAGGCGTCTCGTCACGTCGATCGCACGCTTGGTTTGATTCGTGATGAAGGTTGCAAAGCAGGACTGGTTTTTAATCCCGCAACGCCGCTTGATTGGCTGAACCATGTGCTGGACAAGATTGACCTGATCCTGATCATGTCGGTCAATCCGGGCTTTGGCGGCCAGGCATTCATCACCGCAGCGCTGGACAAACTTCGCCGGGCGCGCAGGATAATCGACGAAAGTGGCCGGAGCATACGACTCGAGGTCGATGGCGGTGTGAAAACGAATAACATCGGCGAGATTGCGGCGGCGGGCGCCGACACCTTTGTTGCAGGTTCGGCGATTTTCGGTAGTGAAAACTATGCGAAAACGATTGCGGCTATGCGTGACGAAATTGCCAAAGCGACCGGTGGCGCCCAACGCCACGGCAGTCGGCAAGACGCGGGGGCCTGACCCCTGAACTAACTAAATCTTGCGATTCGGCCTGGCGCCGAAAACGACGATCGTTTTGCCGCTTGCCGAGACGAGGCCCTGGTCTTCCAGTACCTTCAGGACACGCCCGGCCATTTCCCTGGAGCAGCCGACGAGACGACTCAGTTCCTGGCGACTGACTTTGATTTGCATTCCGTCCGGATGCGTCATGGCGTCCGGTTCGTTGCACAGGTCCATGATCGCGTGGGCGACCCGTCC
>CAZSDL010000083.1:0-10363 GCA_964605635.1 uncultured Woeseiaceae bacterium | reverse complement strand
TGATATCGCGGGTCTTTGACGATTCCTGCGGAATTCGCGCGATAACGTCGCCGACAGATACTTTGGCACCGTCGCTCATGTTGACGATTGCGCCGGACGGCAACGCATAGACTGCCGGAATGTCGGTGTTTGCGAAGCAGACTTCCTTGCCGGTCTCGTCTACCAGCTTCAACATCGGCCGCAGGTCCCTGCCGGTCGTGCCGCGCTGTTTCGGGTCGAGTACCACGACGCTGGTAAGGCCCGTGAATTCGTCGACCTGCTCGGTGACGGTCACGCCATCAGCAAAGTCCTCGAAACGCAGGTTGCCGGCGACTTCGGTCACAACCGGATGGGTATGCGGGTCCCAGGTAGCGACCACCTGGCCCTGGTCGACCGCCGCGGCGTCATCGACCGTAATGGTTGCACCGTAAGGCACCTTGTAGCGTTCGCGTTCGCGACCGTGCTCGTTCATTACGGAAATCTCGCCGGAGCGCGACACCGCCACCAGGTAACCCTTGTGGTGCTTGACGGTCTTGATGTTGTTCAGTTTGACAACACCCTTATTTTTGATTTCGATGTTGCTGACAGCCGCTGACCGCGACGCCGCGCCACCAATGTGGAAAGTGCGCATCGTAAGCTGCGTACCGGGCTCGCCGATCGATTGTGCAGCGATAACACCGACCGCTTCGCCGATATTGATGCGGTGACCACGCGCAAGGTCTCGCCCGTAACACTGCGAGCACACGCCATAGCGCACTTCGCAGGTAATCGGCGAACGCACCAGCACGTTGTCGATGGATAGTTCTTCAAGCCGGGCGACACTCGCTTCGTCCAGCATGGTGCCCGCATCGAATGCCACCTTGTCCGTACCCGGAATCAGCACGGCCTCGGCCACCACGCGGCCAAGAACGCGCTCGCGCAATGGCTCTACCACGTCGCCGCCTTCGACCAGCGGTGACATGCTGACGCCGTTGCGGGTTTCGCAATCCACTTCGGTGACCACCAGGTCCTGCGCCACGTCGACAAGACGACGGGTCAGGTAGCCGGAGTTGGCGGTCTTCAATGCCGTGTCCGCAAGACCTTTGCGAGCACCGTGCGTCGAGATGAAGTACTGCAATACGTCCAGTCCCTCGCGGAAATTGGCCGTAATGGGCGTCTCGATGATCGAACCGTCCGGCTTTGCCATCAGGCCGCGCATGCCGGCCAGCTGCCGGATCTGCGCCGCGGAACCACGGGCGCCGGAGTCGGCCATCATGTAAATGGAGTTGAAGGACTCCTGGTCCACTTCCTTGCCGCTCGCATCCTTGACGGTTTCCGAACCGAGCTTGTCCATCATCGCCTTGGCGACCTGGTCGTTGGTCCGCGACCAGATGTCGACGACCTTGTTGTAACGCTCGCCTTCGGTTACGAGTCCCGACGCGTACTGGTCCTGAATCTCCTTCACTTCGGATTCGGCGACAGAGAGGATCGATTCCTTTTCTTCCGGAACGACCATATCGTTCACGCCGATGGAAATACCGGCGATCGTGGCAAAGCGGAAGCCGGTGTACATCAGCTGGTCTGCGAACACCACGGTGTGCTTCAGCCCGAGGTTGCGATAACTGGCGTTGATGACGTTCGAAATCGACTTCTTGGTCATGTCACGGTTAACGAGGTCGAAACTCAGGCCTTTCGGCAGCAGGTTGGACAGCAACGCACGACCGACCGTCGTGTCGACCAGTCGCCTCGTTGTAGCTGTCTCCCCGTCGGCATTGGTGTCGTGCATCGGCACGCGCACCTTGACCCTGGCGTGCAGGTCGACAAAGCCGCCGTCGTAAGCGCGGCGTGCTTCGTCGACGTTGCTGAACACCATGCCTTCGCCCTTAGCGTAAACCTTAGCCCGGGTCATGTAATAAAGACCCAGTACGACGTCCTGCGATGGCACGATGATCGGGTCGCCGTTGGCAGGCGACAGGATATTGTTCGACGCCATCATCAAGGCGCGAGCTTCGAGCTGCGCCTCGATCGACAGCGGCACGTGTACCGCCATCTGGTCGCCGTCGAAGTCGGCGTTGAATGCCGTGCACACCAGCGGATGTAACTGGATTGCCTTGCCTTCGATCAACACCGGCTCGAACGCCTGGATGCCAAGCCGATGCAGTGTTGGGGCGCGGTTCAGCATGACCGGGTGTTCGCGAATCACCTCTTCGAGGATATCCCAGACTTCGGCGCCTTCGCGCTCGACCAGGCGTTTCGCCGCCTTGATCGTCGTCGCTTCGCCGCGCAACTGCAGCTTCGAGAAGATGAACGGCTTGAATAGTTCCAGCGCCATCTTTTTCGGCAGGCCGCACTGGTGCAGTTTGAGCGTCGGACCGACAACGATTACCGAGCGACCCGAGTAGTCCACGCGCTTGCCGAGCAGGTTCTGGCGGAAACGGCCCTGCTTGCCCTTGATCATGTCGGCCAGCGACTTCAGCGGTCGCTTGTTGGTGCCCGTAATGGCGCGACCACGACGGCCGTTGTCCAGCAGCGCATCAACGGACTCCTGCAACATGCGCTTTTCATTGCGCACGATGATGTCCGGAGCATTCAGTTCCAGCAGGCGGCGCAGCCGGTTGTTGCGATTGATAACGCGACGATACAGGTCATTGAGATCGGACGTTGCAAAACGTCCGCCGTCCAGCGGTACCAGCGGGCGCAGGTCTGGCGGCAGAACCGGCAGGACGGTCAATACCATCCACTCCGGCCTGTTACCGGACTCGATGAACGACTCCAGCAGCTTCAGGCGCTTCGACAAGCGCTTGATCTTGGTTTCAGACCGCGTGGCGTTGATGTCCTCGCGGACCTGCAGCACTTCGCGCTGCAAGTCGATCGTTGCCAGCATCTCTCGCACGGCTTCGGCACCCATGCGGGCATCGAACTCGTCGCCGTACTGCTCGATCGCTTCGAGATACATCTCGTCGGTCATCAATTGACCGCGTTCGAGCGGCGTCATGCCCGGTTCGACCACCACGAATGCTTCAAAATACAGTACCCGCTCGATCTCACGCAGGGTCATATCGAGCATCAGGCCGATACGGGACGGCAGTGACTTGAGAAACCAGATGTGCGCCACCGGGCTTGCCAGCTCGATGTGCGCCATGCGCTCGCGGCGCACTTTGGTCTGCGTTACTTCAACGCCGCATTTCTCGCACACGACTCCGCGATGCTTGAGGCGCTTGTACTTGCCGCAAAGGCACTCGTAATCCTTGATCGGCCCGAATATCTTGGCGCAGAACAGGCCATCGCGTTCCGGTTTGAAGGTGCGATAGTTGATCGTTTCCGGTTTCTTGACCTCGCCAAAAGACCATGAGCGGACCATGTCCGGCGACGCCAGCCCGATGCGAATCGCATCGAAGTCGTCAACGGGATTCTGGTACTTGAATAGTTTCAGGAGATCTTTCATCAGTCTGCTTCCAGTTCGATATTGATTCCCAGCGAGCGGATTTCCTTAACGAGTACGTTAAAGGACTCGGGCATGCCGGCATCCATTTCGTGTTCGCCGTCGACGATGTTCTTGTACATCTTGGTACGACCCTGCACGTCGTCGGACTTGACGGTCAGCATTTCCTGCAGCGTATAGGCGGCACCGTAGGCTTCGAGAGCCCACACCTCCATTTCGCCGAAGCGCTGTCCACCGAATTGCGCCTTGCCGCCCAGCGGTTGCTGGGTCACGAGGCTGTATGGTCCGGTGGAGCGGGCGTGCATCTTGTCATCGACCAGGTGGTTGAGCTTGAGCATGTACATGTAGCCCACGGTCACCTCGCGATCGAAGGCCTGGCCGGTACGGCCATCATGCAGTACCGACTGGCCGGTGTCGGACAGGTCTGCCAGCCTCAGCAGTTCCTTGATTTCGTCCTCGTCGGCGCCATCAAACACCGGCGTTGCCGTCGGCACCCCGTTGACCAGGTTGCCCGCCAACTCGAGCACTTCCGGGTCTGTCAGCGACTTGATGTCTTCGCTGCCGCCGCCGGTCTTGTTGTAGATCGTGTCCAGGAACTGCCGGACCTTCGTGACCGACTCATGGGCGCGCAACATGTCGCCTATCTTCTTGCCCAGGCCTTTTGCAGCCCGGCCGAGGTGCGTCTCGAGCACCTGGCCCACGTTCATTCGTGAAGGAACACCCAGCGGGTTGAGCACGATGTCGACCGGCGTGCCGTCTTTCAGGTACGGCATGTCCTCGACCGGAACGATCGTGGAAATAACGCCTTTGTTACCGTGCCGGCCGGCCATCTTGTCGCCCGGCTGGATACGCCGTTTGACCGCCAGGTAGACCTTGACCATTTTCAGCACACCCGGCGCCAGGTCGTCGCCCGCGGTGATCTTCGCTTTCTTTTCGTCGAAGCGACGATCGAACTCTGCCCGTTGTGACTTCAGGCGCTCGGCCGAACGCTCCAGCAATTCTGTTGCCTCGTCGTTCTTCAGCCGGATCTCGAACCACTGCTGACGCGGCAATTCATCCAGGTACGCCTGGGTGATCTTGCTGCCGGCCTTCAGCTTGTTCGGTCCGCCTTCGGCAACCTTGCCCGTCAGTACCCGTTCGATGCGCTGGAAAATGTCGTCTTCCAGGATACGCAATGTATCGTCGAGATCCTTGCGCACGCTTTCGAGCTCGGATTTCTCGATCGACAGCGCACGCGAATCCTTGTCGACGCCGTCGCGAGTGAAAACACGCACGTCGATAACAGTGCCGTCCATGCCAGGCGGGACTCGCAGCGACGTATCCTTAACGTCGGATGCTTTCTCACCGAATATTGCACGCAGCAGCTTTTCTTCAGGAGTTAGCTGGGTTTCACCCTTCGGCGTGACCTTGCCGACCAGGATGTCGCCTGCTTTGACCTCTGCGCCGATGAAGGCTATGCCGGATTCGTCCAGCTTTGCCAGTGCCGCATCGCCAACGTTCGGGATATCCGAGGTGATGTCCTCGGGACCGAGCTTGGTGTCGCGAGCAACACACGACAGCTCTTCGATGTGAATGGTCGTGAAGCGATCTTCCTTGACGACGTTCTCCGAGATAAGAATGGAGTCCTCGAAGTTGTAACCGTTCCAGGGCATGAACGCGACGAGCAAATTCTGCCCTAGCGCCAGCTCGCCCATATTGGTCGACGGACCGTCGGCCAGTACATCGCCGCGAGCAATCTGGTCACCGCCTTTCACCAGCGGCCGCTGGTTTATGCAGGTATTCTGGTTCGACCGCGTGTACTTGGTCAGGTTGTAGATGTCGACGCCGGACTCGTAGGCATCCGTCTCGTCGTCGTTCACCCGCACAACGATGCGTGACGCATCGACCGAGTCGACGATACCGCCGCGGCGTGCCACAACCGTCACGCCGGAGTCGACGGCAACGGCACGCTCCATGCCGGTGCCGACCAGCGGCGCCTCGGAACGCAGTGTCGGTACCGCCTGGCGCTGCATGTTCGATCCCATGAGGGCGCGGTTGGCGTCGTCGTGCTCAAGAAACGGTATCAGAGACGCAGCCACCGACACGATCTGTCGCGGGGAGACGTCCATGTACTCGATGGTCGAAGGGTCCGCCAGCGAGAACTCGTTCTTGTGCCGTACGGACACCAGCTCTTCGGTGAACCGACCCGCCTTGTCCAGTTCCGCATTTGCCTGTGCGATGACGTACTGGCTTTCCTCGATGGCCGACAGATACTGGATGTCGGTCGTCGCCTTGCCGTCAACGATCTTTCGATATGGCGTTTCGAGAAAGCCGTAGTCGTTGGTTCGCGCATATACGGCGAGTGAATTGATCAGCCCGATATTCGGACCTTCCGGCGTTTCGATAGGACATACCCGCCCGTAATGCGTCGGATGCACGTCGCGCACTTCGAAGCCTGCACGCTCGCGCGTCAGGCCACCGGGGCCCAATGCCGATACGCGACGCTTATGCGTCACTTCAGACAGCGGATTGTTCTGGTCCATGAACTGCGACAACTGGCTGGAACCGAAGAATTCCTTCACGGCTGCAGCCACCGGCTTGGCGTTGATCATTTCCTGCGGCATCAGGCCTTCCGTTTCCGCCTGGGTCAGACGTTCCTTGACGGCGCGCTCTACGCGCACGAGCCCGACACGGAACGCGTTCTCGGCCATTTCACCGACACTGCGCACGCGGCGATTGCCGAGGTGATCGATGTCGTCCACGGTCCCGTAACCGTTACGAATGTCGATCAGGGTCTTCAGCACATCAAGAATGTCTGAGTTGTCCAGGATACCGATGCCCTCCGACGTGTCACGACCGACGCGCCGGTTGAACTTCATGCGACCGACCCCTGAGAGATCGTAACGATCCGCATTGAAAAACAGGTTCTGGAACAGGTTTTCTGCCGCTTCCTTGGTCGGCGGCTCACCCGGACGCATCATGCGATAGATTTCGACCAGCGCTTCGAGGCGCGTGGTCGAGGGATCGATCCTGAGCGTGTTCGAGATATAAGGACCGCGATCGAGATCATTAACGTACAGGGTGCGGATATGCTCGACCTTCTTTTCGATCAACAGCGATATAAGTTCCTCGGTCAACTCGTCATTCGCCGCAGCCAGCAGCTCGCCGGTCTCGGTGTCGATAACGTCGTGCGCGAGAACCTTGTCTTCCAGGTACTCGGGAGGTACAACCAGCCGATCGACTTTCGACTGCTCCATCTCCTTCACGTGTTTCGCAGTGATACGACGGCCTTCCTCAACGATCAGCTTGCGGCCGAGCTTGATGTCGAAAATTGCAGTTTCGCCGCGCAAGCGTTGCGGCACGAGGCCCATGCGGATTTCCTTATCCGACAGGTAGAAGTCATTGGTCTCGAAGAACGTTTCGAGCATCTCTTCGTTTGACAGACCCAGTGCACGCAAAATAATCGTTACCGGAAGCTTGCGCCGACGGTCGATGCGCGCGAACACACAGTCTTTCGGGTCGAACTCGAAATCGAGCCACGAACCCCGGTAAGGAATGATGCGGGCCGAGAAAAGCAGTTTGCCTGACGAGTGCGTCTTGCCCTTGTCATGGTCAAAAAATACACCGGGCGAGCGATGCAGCTGGGAGACGATAACGCGCTCTGTGCCGTTGATCACGAAGGTGCCGTGATCGGTCATCAGCGGCATTTCACCGAGGTACACTTCCTGCTCGCGAATGTCTTTTACCGGCTTCGGCGTACCGCTTGCTTCCTTGTCATAAATGACCAGCCGCACTTTGACGCGGATCGGCGCAGCGTAGGTCAGCCCGCGCATCTGGCACTCCTTGACGTCGAATACCGGGTCGCCCAGGCGGTAACTGACGTATTCAAGCGCAGCGTTACCCGAATAGCTGACTATCGGGAAGACCGTTTTGAACGCGGCATGCAGCCCCATATCGATACGTTTTTCTTCCTGCTCGTCGAGCTGCAGAAACTTGCGATACGAATCGAGCTGTATGGAAAGCAGATAGGGCACCTGCAGAATGGTCGGCCGCTTGCCGAAATTCTTGCGGATGCGCTTTTTCTCGGTGAATGTGTAAGCCATTCGAGATTACCCTCGCTTGAGGAAGTGCGAGCCCGGAGCGATCGTCCGGCCGCTGACCGTTACTTCCACTATTTCAAAAATCATTATTTGCGAATCAATTTTCGCTGCGTGCCGGACAAAGCATCCGGCCCAAAAAAACCATCGGGATGTGTCAAAAAATACAGGCGCGAACAAGCAGCCATGCGGACGCCGTCCGCCGGCTGCCTGGCCGCCTGTCGGACCCCGGCGTTGCCACCTGGATCCCTGGTCACGGAAAGTTGCTTCAATCCAGCCTACTTGAGCTCGACGGTGGCGCCCGCCTCTTCAAGCTGCTTCTTGAACGTCTCGGCGTCCGCTTTCGATGCCGCTTCCTTGATTACAGATGGCGCACCTTCAACCGCGTCCTTGGCTTCTTTCAGCCCGAGGCCGGTGATCGTGCGTACTGCCTTGATGACTGCAACCTTGTTTGCACCGAAGCTCGTCATAACGACGTCGAACTCGGTTTTCTCTTCAGCAGCCGGGCCAGCATCAGCGGCCGGGCCTGCTGCTACAGCGACCGGTGCGGCCGCGGACACACCCCATTCTTCCTCGAGCATCTTCACGAGCTCGACAACTTCGAGAATGGGTTTTGCGCTCAATTCTTTGAGCAGTTCTGCGTTGGACAATGCCATTTCAATATTCCTCTGTTTAATTCCTGAATCTGCGATTTAAAGATGTCGATCCGCCGCTCACGCCGCCTGTTCGCTGCTGCCGCGCGCGGACATCGTCCGTGCAAGCATTGCAGCGGGTTCGGCAAGCGTACGTACCAGCTTGGTCATCGGTGCAATCATTACGCCGAGCAGTATTGCGCGCGCCTGATCGAGCGTTGGCAGGTCTGCCAGTCGCGCCAGATCACTCGCAGGCAACAAACGCCCGCCGACTGAAAGGGACACCGTCTTCAGCGCCTCGTGCGCCTTGGCGAAGTCCTTGATGACCCTGGCTGCCGAGCCGGGATCGTCTTGTGCAAACGCGAGCAGAATCGGCCCCTTTAGCGTGTCTTTCATACACTCGAATTCGGTGCCTTCGATGGCCCGGCGAGCCAGCGTGTTCTTGACCACACGTACATACACGCCGGCGTTACGCGCTTCTTTGCGCAATGCCGTCATTTCCGCAACGGTCAGGCCTCGATACTCTGCTGCAACAGCACTCAGAGAGCTGCCCGCGACCGCGTTTACCTCTTTGACAAATACCTTTTTGTCGTCGAGCCTCATTGCCATGATTTTCTCCTGGCTTTCTTTCTCTGGCTTTAGGTCACACAGGCAGGATCCTTCCCTGCCTTCCCACTTGCTGACGGTGACTTTCGCCAGATCGCTCTGACTCAGGTAACACCATCTGCGTAGGCCGTTGCACGATTAAGACCGGTTTACCGGTCGCCTACGGTCTTTGACGCGAACCGGCTGCCCGGTCCGTTTTCACAAACTGCCGGCGTTTTTGACGCCGGCAGGTACACACTCTGTTTCTAGACGTCTACGCTGGCCTGATCGACTGAAATACCCGGGCCCATCGTCGATGACAGTGTCAGTTTTTTCAGATACGCGCCCTTCGACGATGCCGGCTTGGCTTTTCTGATATCGGCCAGCAAAGCCAGAAGGTTTTCGCGTAGCGCCGGTACTTCGAAATCCGCGCGTCCGATCTGGCAGTGAATGATGCCGGCCTTGTCGGTGCGATACCGTACCTGCCCGGCCTTTGCATTGCGGACCGCCGTTGTGACATCCGCGGTCACCGTGCCGACCTTGGGGTTCGGCATCAGGCCACGCGGGCCCAGTATCTGGCCGAGCTGGCCGACCACACGCATTGCGTCCGGCGTCGCGATAACGACGTCGAAATTCATCTCTCCGCCCTTCACTTTTTCGGCAAGGTCCTCAAAGCCGACGATATCGGCACCGGCCGCCGTCGCCTTCTCGGCGTTTTCGCCCTGAGCAAAAACCGCCACGCGCACGGCCTTGCCTGTGCCGTTCGGCAACACAGTCGAGCCACGCACAACCTGGTCTGACTTGCGTGGATCTACGCCCAGGTTGATGGCGATATCGACGCTTTCCGGGAACTTCGCACTCGCGAATTCCTTGACCAGCGCCAGTGCCTCGTCGACCTGGTAAGCCACGGCAGCTTTCAATTTCTCGCGCACGAGCTTTCTGCGCTTCGTCAATTTGGCCATGTCAGACCACCCCCTCGACGTCGATACCCATGCTGCGAGCCGTACCCGCCACCGTTCGCACGGCGGCATCCATATCGGCAGCAGTCAGGTCCGGCTGCTTTGCAGTGGCGACTTGTTCAAGCTGCTTGCGATTGACGCGACCGACCTTGGTGGTGTTCGGCGTGCCCGATCCTTTCGGAATGCCGGCAACCTTGAGCAGCAAGACCGCCGCGGGCGGGGTCTTGGTGATGAACGTGAAGCTGCGGTCGCTGTAGACCGTAATCACAACCGGTATCGGCAAGCCGGCTTCGGTGTCCTGCGTCGCGGCGTTGAACGCCTTGCAGAACTCCATGATGTTGACACCGTGCTGACCGAGAGCAGGACCCACCGGCGGGCTCGGATTTGCCTTGCCTGCAGGAACCTGCAGCTTGATGTAGCCTGTTACTTTCTTTGCCATCTCACTTCTCCCGGGTGCAAACGCCTGGTGAGGGCTCCCCGTAATTTTCCGCGTTGTTGTCGCCCCTGATACGGGCTCCTACGACGCCGGTTTACAAATATCCGCGTTGCTGTCGCCCGTAGTACGGGCTCCTACGACGCCGGCACAATTTTCTGCGTTGCTGTCGCCCGTGGTACGGGCTCCTACGACGCCGGCTCGCTCCGTTTAGCCTTTTTCTACCTGGCCGAAATCCAGTTCGACAGGGGTCGAGCGACCCAGAATCTGCACTGCAA
>CAZSDL010000082.1:0-10720 GCA_964605635.1 uncultured Woeseiaceae bacterium | reverse complement strand
CTAACGGCTCGGGCAAGTCCACGACTATTCGCATGCTTTGCGGATTAATGGCGCCGACGGCCGGCGAGGCTCGAGTACTCGGGCTCGATGTGCGGAAAGACGCCGCGGCACTGCGTCCGAGAATCGGTTACATGACGCAGAAGTTCTCGCTCTATGCTGACCTTACGGTTAAAGAAAACCTGCAGTTCATGGCCGGCGTTTATGTCTATCGACGCGCCGCCCGCGATAAGCGGATCGCCGCGCTTCTCGAAGATTATGACTTGGTCCCGCAGCGAGGGCAGCATGCGGGAACGCTAAGCGCTGGGCAGAAACAACGATTGGCGCTGGCAGCCGCGGTGTTGCATCACCCGGAGTTGCTCATGCTCGATGAGCCGACCAGCGCCGTCGATCCGAAAAGTCGCCGCGACTTCTGGGCGAAGTTATTCGAACTCGCGCAAGCCGGCACGACAATCCTCGTATCCACCCACTATATGGACGAGGCGGAGCGTTGCCACCGGCTGGCCATTCTCGACCGGGGCAGCAAAGTGGCCGACGGCACACCGAATGAGCTGCAGGCAAGTACCGGCATGTCGATCGTTGAAGTGTTAGCGGATGATCCGCAGCGCGCACACGATGTGCTACATGCCCTGCCGGAGGTTGCCAGCGTCACCCAGCTGGGCGTTCGATTGCGCGTACTGTTACCCAATACTGTTGATGAGCCGCTCAATCTCTTGCGAAGCATTCTGAATGGTTCCGGGATAGCTGCGGATTCGGCCATGGTAACGGCATCGCTCGAGGATGTATTCGTTTCGCATCGGTGTTCATCGCCGCCAACCTGGCGCTGGGTCTTTTCGTTTCGACTATTGCAAAATCCCAGTTTCAGGCAATGCAAGTCACTTTTTTCGTGGTTCTGCCGTCGATCCTGTTGTCCGGATTCATGTTTCCATTCGAGGGTATGCCGCTGGCCGCACAGTACATCGGCGAAATTCTTCCCAACACGCATTTCATTCGCCTCACGCGCGGGATCATGTTGCGTGATGCATCACTTTTCGAGCTACGTAACGAGTTGCTGGTACTTGCAGTGTTCACTGTGGTTGCCATGACTGCCGCTGTGCTGCGTTTCTCGAGACGATTGGGCTAGAATGGCCTTTTTGCGCTATTACAGGGGCCGATATGGACAAGCTCGATCAGATCATGTGTGTCGTCGATCCTACCGTCGAGAAACAGCCGGCATTGCAACGCGCGGCGTGGCTCGCCAAGGCAACCGGAGCAAATCTGGAGCTGTTCATCTGCTATTACAACGAGTATCTGAGCGGTGGCCGCCTGTTCGATGCGCCCTCACTCGAGGATACGCGCAAAGAGATTGTCAAAGGTTTTGAGAAGCGCCTGACGGATTTGGCCGAGCCACTGAAAAGCTCTGGTCTCGACGTCAGTACCTGCGTAATCTGGGATCACCCGTTGTACGAGGGCATCGTAAGACATGCCGCAGCAATCGGCGCTGATATCGTTTTCAAGGACAGCCACCATCATTCCGCGCTGTCTCGCGCCCTTCTTACGAACACGGACTGGAACCTGATACGCACCTGTGCCTCTCCGGTGTGGCTGGTAAAGGAAGGCGAACTCCCCGCCAAACCGGTTTTCATCGCGGCGATTGACCCGATGAACGAACATGACAAACCCGCGGCGCTGGACGACGAGATCCTTGTGTTAAGCAAGGAAATCTCGACGGCTACGAATGCCGACCTGCACGTCCTCCACACCTATGACCCGCGCATGGCGATTGCGACTACCACGGCGAATGCCTATATCCCTGTATCCCTGCCGTTTGACGAAATGGAACAGCAAATGCGCGAATTGCATAGCAAGCGGTTCGGAGAAATCACCGAGTATCACGGTATCGACAAAAAGCACTCTCACCTGGTTTCGGGTTTGACGCACGAAGAACTGCCTGCGCTCGCCGAGAAACTGCAAGCGACCGTCGTCGTCATGGGCGCGGTGGCACGCAATCGCCTGAAACGGCTTTTCATCGGTTCGACCGCAGAGCGCACACTGGATCACCTGCCCTGTGATTTGCTCATCGTGAAGCCGAACTGGTTCAAGTCGCCGGTCGAGAGCGCGGGTGCCGAGTAGCCGGTCAGACTTATTTGCAGGATTAAATCGACTGCCAGAACATGCGCAGGGCAACCAGCAGCAGGAACGCCCCGAACAGCATGCTCAATTGACGTGGTGACAGCCGGTGCGCGATCGCCGCACCAAGCGGAGCTGTCAGCCAGGTGGTTGGCGCAATCAGCAGGAATCCGATAACACTGACGTATCCGAAACTGCCGGGCGGCAGGCGCGGGTCTCCGAGACCACCAAGAATGTAGCCGAGGGTCGCCGGAATACTGATAAAAAGCCCGAACAACGCCGCCGTACCCACGGCGCGATGTATCGGCAGGTTGAAAAGTGTCAGGGTGACGACACTCAAAGTACCCCCGCCAATGCCCATCATGCTTGAAACTGCCCCGATGCCTGCCGGAACCACGTTCATCGCCGCTCCGCGCGGCACCTCGTGCGCAATGGTCTTGCCATCCAGCGGCAGCAGCAGCTTGATGGCGATGATCAGCGCCGTGACAGCGAAAACGGCTGACAAAACACGGCTGTGCACCTGCGTGGCCAGTGCGCTGCCGGCCATTGCACCGACGAGTATAAATACCGCCCATCGCTTGACCAGATCAGTTTCCACGGCTTGCCGACGATGATGCGCACGCGCCGATGAAATGGATGTCGGGATGATGGTTGCGAGTGATGTCGCAACTGCTACATGCATGCGGATGGCCGGATCGACGCCGAGAAAGGCCAGGGCCGCTTCCATAACCGGCACGATAACGATGCCGCCACCGATGCCAAGCAAACCCGCCAGCACTCCGCCGATTCCGCCGGTCAGCAGCATGGCAGCGGCGAGAACGACGTAGTCCGTCACTGTAGCCGTCGCGCGGGCGCGCCGTCAGTCGGCATATTCAGTTGCTAAGGATTGCCGCGTGGTGGCGCAGATGCTCTTCCATGAACGTGGCGATGAAATAGTAACCGTGGTCGTAGCTTTCGTGACGACGGAGATCGAGCGCAACATCGTTGTCCCTGCATGCGGCTTCCAGCAGATGCGGATGCAGCTGTTCTTCGAGAAACTGGTCAGCCTGCCCCTGGTCGATGAGTATCGTGTGCCGGGGCCTCCTCTGCGAATTCACGAGCTCGACGGCGTCGTACTGGCGCCAGCTGTCCCGGTCTTCGCCCAGATAGTGTGTAAACGCTTTGCGACCCCAGGGGCAGTTCATCGGGTTGCAGATCGGCGCATATGCGGAAATGCTGCGAAACTGGTCGGGATTCCTGAGTCCGATCGTCAATGCGCCGTGGCCTCCCATCGAGTGTCCGAAGATACCCTGTCGTGCGGAATCGCCGGGAAACTCGCTAAACACGAGGTCGGGTAGTTCCCGGGTGACGTAATCGTACATCTGGTAGTGACGCTGCCAGGGCGCAGCCGTCGCGTTAAGATAAAAGCCGGCGCCAAGTCCGAAGTCGTACGCGCCATCTACGTCATCCGGAACGCCCTCGCCGCGCGGGCTGGTGTCGGGTGCGATCAGCATAATGCCGAGTTCCGCGGCGACCCGTTGCGCGCCGCTCTTGATCATGAACGTTTCTTCTGTGCAGGTCAGTCCCGAAAGCCAGGTCAGTGCCGGCACTGATGCCGTTGCAGCCTGTGGCGGCAGAAATAGCGAGAAGCGCATCTCGCAATCGTTGACCTTGGAGTGGTGACGATAGAAGCCGACGGTCCCCCCGTATGAAGCGTGTTCGCTGATTTTTTCTATTGTCATGGTTGCTGCGGCGCCCTTTGGTCAAACATCCCGCAACCGTTGCAGAACAAGCGTGGCATTCGTGCCACCGAACCCGAAGCTGTTGGACATTGCGGTGCTGATCCCGGCGTCATCGATGCGACTCGTCACCAGCGGCAGATCGCCGATAGCGGGATCCCGGTCAACGACGTTGATCGAAGGGGCGATGAAATCATCCTGCAGCATCAGGAGGCAATGAATCGCCTCCTGGGCGCCTGTTGCACCGAGACTGTGTCCGCACAGGGACTTGCTGGACGAAAAACGCGGCACTTCATCGCCGAACACGTCCCGCATGGCCTGCAACTCGCAGGTGTCGCCAACCGGCGTGCTGGTGCCGTGCGTGTTGATATAGTCGATCGGGCCTTCCACGGTCGAACACGCAAGCTGCATGCAACGCACCGCGCCCTCGCCGGACGGCGCCACCATGTCGTGGCCGTCCGAGGTCGCACCGTAGCCGGTTATCTCGGCGTAGATCTTCGCGCCACGCGCTCGCGCGTGTTCCAGTTCCTCGACGACGACCATGCCCGCGCCCGCGGCTATGACAAAACCATCGCGATTCTGGTCGTAGGGCCGGGACGCAGTGGCAGGATGCTCATTGTATTTCGAGGAGAGGGCGCCCATGGCGTCGAACAGGCTTGCCAGCGTCCAGTCTTCTTCCTCGCCGCCGCCGGCAAACACGATATCCTGCTTGCCAAACTGGATCTGCTCCATTGCTGCGCCAATGCAATGCGCGCTGGTGGCGCAGGCCGATGTGATGGAATAGTTGATTCCCTTGATCCTGAACGGCGTCGCCAGGCAGGCCGACACGGTACTGCCCATGGTCCGGGGCACCATGTAGGGCCCGATTTTGCGTACCCCCTTTGCCCGGAGAGTGTCGGCGCTGACAACGATGTTGGCACTCGAGGCGCCGCCCGACCCGGCGATCAGTCCGGTTCGCTCGTTCGACACATCCTTTTCTTCGAGCCCCGAGTCTGCAATCGCCTGTTGTAGTGCAATATAGGAATAGGCTGCCGCATCGCCCATAAATCGTCGAATCTTTCGATCGATGTGTTCCGCGATATCAATGTTCACGCTGCCACAGACCTGGCTGCGCAAGCCCATTTCCAGAAACTTTTCATTAAAGGAAATGCCGGAACGTCCCTCTTTCAATGACTCGGTCACCGCTGCCTGTGAATTACCAAGGCAGGAGACGACACCGATTCCGGAAATGACCACACGCCGCATTGATGGATCCTTCACAGATCTTGTTGACAGATCTTTCAGAAATTTTCAGTCGAGGTGAACAAACCGACCCGCAGGTCTTCGGCGACGTAAATCTGCCGGCCGTCAACGGCCACGCTGCCATCGGCAATTGCCAGCACCAGCTTGCGCGTTATCAGGCGTTTGAATTGCAGATTGTAGGTGACAAGCTTTGAACTTGGCAAAATCTGCCCACTGAATTTTACGCTGCCGACACCCAGGGCGCGTCCCCGGCCCTTGAATCCCGACCACACGAGAAAAAACCCGACCAGCTGCCAAAGAGCATCGAGACCCAGGCAACCTGGCATCACCGGATCCCCAGCGAAGTGGCATTTGAAAAACCACATGTCGGGGTCGATATCCAGTTCCGCGTGGATTTCCCCCTTGCCGAACTGGCCACCGTCGTGGTTGATCAGCGTCACCCTGTCGGTCATTAGCATATCGGGCAATGGCAGCTTTGCGCTGTCCGGATCGAAAAGCTCGCCGCGCGCGCATTGCAATAATTCTTCCCGGTCATAGGCATTTTTACGCCCTGCCGGCAGTTCATGCCCGCTCTTGCTGTTCTTCTTATTGATCATTCATGCTCCGGCGCGTTTGGAGGCCAGCGGTATCGTTGGCGTCATTGCCTCGCGAAACCTGGATTGCGCAGCATACCAATTCCCGGCGGCGCGGTCAGACCTGGTCGTAGTCAATCGTGATCCTGTCGCTTAATGGCCGCGACTGGCAAGCGAGCACGAAACCCTTTTCGACCTCCCACGGCTCCAATGCATAGTTCGTTTGCATCGCCACCTCGCCCTCGCGCAGGAACGTTCGGCAGGTTGCGCATACGCCGCCCTTGCAGGAATACGGCAGTTCGATTCCGTGGCCAGCGGCGGCGTCCACGACGTTGTCGACCTCGGCGGACATGTCGAAGGTCTGGCGGTGTCCGTCCATGATTACCGTAATGCGGGAGACGGCCTGGCGGGAAGTTGCGGTATCCTGCAGCGGGTCCTGCGCCGGGTGACCTCCCTGCCGCGGTATACCGTAGCGTTCGACGTGAATTGCAGCTGCGTCCATGCCGAGCTCCACCAGCGTGTCACGCACCTCATCAAGCATCGTACCCGGACCGCAAATGTACGCCTCGTCGGGATGCAGATTACTGCAGAACGCAGCATACAGGTGGCGTACCGTTTCACCATCGAGCCGGCCGCTCATGATTGGAAATTCCTGTTGCTCCTGGCTGAACACAAAATGCAATTGCAGGCGTTCCGGGAAGCGGTTTTTCAGCGCCTGGAGATCCTCGATGAACATGGTCGAGCTGCGTCGTCGGTTGCCATAGAAAAGCAGCACACGGCTGCGCGCTTCCTGTTCCAGTATGGTGCGGACGATCGACAACACCGGGGTGATGCCGCTGCCGGCGGCGAATACAACACAGCGTCGCGCCTTCGATGGGTCCGTGGTCGCGTGGAACCGGCCTGCTGGGGGCATCGCCTCTAGCACGTCGCCGGCCGACAGCGCTTCTTGCGCGTAGCGTCCGAACTGGCCGCCCGGCTGCACCCGCACACCAATCTCGAGCGGATGCTGGCCGGGCGCCGAGCAGATGCTGTAGGTACGGCGGATTTTCTTGCCATCCAGCGTGACCTGGACAGGCAGGTGTTGCCCCGGGAGAAACTGGAATTCCTGCCGGAGTTCATCGGGCACTGCGAGCGAAATCCGCATCGAATCGGACGTCTCGGCTTGCACTCGCGTGACGGTAAGTGGATGAAATTGCCGCATCAGTACGTTGCTGGATCGATTCCGGTCAGATGCACTTGAAGTATTCGAACGGTTCGAGGCAGGCCTCGCACTTGTAAGACGCTTTGCAGGGCGTGGAGCCAAACTCGCTCACGCGCCGGGTCTCGATCGCTTCACAGCGTGGGCACTGGATGGCCAGGTCCAGGCCCAGAAGGCTGCGTTTGCCGCCGGGTTGCGACGGCGGTGCGATGCCGTACGCCTGCAATTTCCGGCGGCCCTGGTCGCTGAGCCAGTCCGTCGTCCAGGGCGGCGACAGAACTCGCCTGATAGCGACTTTCGTTACGCCCCGGCGTCGTAATTCCTCGCTGATCATGCTTTCGATGACTTCCGTGGCCGGACAACCGATATAGGTGGGCGCAATCGATACCGTGACACAGTCAGCGGCAATGCCGATATCACGCACTATCCCGAGATCGTTGACGGAGAGCACGGGAATTTCCGGGTCTGGCACCTCGTCGAGCCAGCCGCGGATCGTGTCCTCGGAAAGCGGCAGCAACTGGTTTTCGGCTACCGGCGCAGTCATGGCAGTCACGGACTTACCATTGCGCACCGGGCCAGGCGCGTTGCATGTACTGCATCTCGGCGATGAGATAGCCGAAGTGCTCGCTGTGCCGGCCGGACCGACCGCCACTATCCATCCACTGATCTGCCGGCACCTCCAGAGTCGCCCGTTTTAGCACGGCCGCAACGTTGTCCTTCCATACGGATGCTATAGCCGACAAATGCGGGCCCTGCCACTCGCGCCGAAATGTCTCATCCAGCTCGTCGGCCGCGGACATTTCGCCGCTGTAGCGCCACAGCTTGTTCAATGAATCCTGCATGCGTGCATGGCTCTCGTCCGTACCGTCGCCAAGTCGCAGCATCCATTGAGACGCGTGCCGGAGGTGGTATTGCAGTTCCTTTTCCGCGCGCACGGCAATCTCAGCCAGGCGCGGTGCGCTGCAATGCGTCAGCGCATCGAGCTGTAATGCGTAGAAGCTCTCAAAAAGAAACTGGCGGACGATAGTGTCGCCGAAATGGCCGTTCGGCTGCTCCACCAGCAAGACGTTCTCGAACTCGCGTTCATCCCGCAAAAATGCAAAATCGTCCTCGACGCGCCCTGCGCCTTCGAGCTCGCCGGCACAGGAATAAAACAACCTCGCCTGGCCAATGTAATCCAGTGAGAAATTGGCAATCGCGAGCTCCTCTTCGAGCTCTGGCGCGCCGGTCACCAGTTCTGCCAGGCGTTGACCCGTTATCAGGGCGTTGTCGCCGAGACGGAGAACATAACGAAATAATGCTTCGTGTTTGTCCATATCGGATGCTTACAGGTTTTCCACGCCATCGGGAATGTCGTAGAAAGTCGGATGCCGGTAAATTTTGTCCGCGGCGGGTTCGAAAAAAGCAGCCGATTCCGCGGGATCCGAGGCCGCGATAGCTATTGACGGCACAACCCAGATGCTGACGCCTTCATTACGGCGCGTGTAAACGTCTCGCGCATGATCAAGCGCCATCTGGTCGTCGGCCGCGTGCAGGCTGCCGGCGTGTCGGTGGCTCAAGCCGGCTCGCGACCGTATGAAAACCTCGTACAGGGGCCAATCGGCATTGCTCATAAGATTTCTCCCAGGCAGGTCAAGCCGCCCGGCGCGTCGCCTGCTTGGCGGCCCATGCCCGCGCCGCTTCGCGAACCCAGGCACCGTCATCGTGGGCCTTCTGGCGACGTGCCAGGCGCTCACGATTGCAGGGGCCGTTGCCCGCGAGAATTTCGTGAAACTCCTGCCAGTCGATTTCACCGAAGCGGTAATGCCCGGTTTCTGCATCCAACTCGAGATCCGGATCGGGAATCGCCAGGCCGAGAAATTCCGCTTGCGGAACCGTGGCATCGATGAACTTCTGCCGCAGTTCGTCATTGGAGAATCGCTTGATCTTCCAGGCCATCGATTGGGCCGAGTGCTGCGATTCTGCATCGCTCGGGCCGAACATCATGAGCGACGGCCACCACCACCGATTGAGGGCATCCTGCGCCATGTCTTTCTGGGCGCGCGTGCCGCGTGCCAGCGTCAGCATGATGTCGAAGCCCTGGCGCTGATGAAAACTCTCTTCCTTGCAAATGCGCACCATGGCGCGTGCATACGGGCCATACGAACAACGACAAAGCGGTATCTGGTTCATGATGGCGGCGCCGTCGACCAGCCAGCCGATCGCCCCTATGTCCGCCCAGGTCAGCGTCGGGTAATTGAAGATGCTCGAGTACTTCGCTCGACCCTCAAGAAGATCGTCGACCATCCGGTCGCGCGACGTGCCAAGGGTTTCCGCGGCGCCGTACAGGTACAGGCCATGCCCCGCTTCGTCCTGCACTTTCGCCAGCAGGATGGCCTTGCGTTTCAGGCTTGGTGCACGTGTGAGCCAGTTGCCCTCCGGCTGCATGCCGATAATTTCCGAATGCGCATGTTGTGAAATCTGGCGCACGAGCGTCTTGCGATAGTCGGCGGGCATCCAGTCCTTGGCCTCGATCTTTTCCTCGGCGTCGACCCGCGCCTGGAAACGTGCCAACTGTGCCGCATCGTCCCTTCCGGTGGCTGCTGTGCCCTTGTCCGACTGATCGAGTCCCTGGGTGTACATACACGTTACCTCGCCTGACCCGTTAGCTGGGGTGCCGGCCTAATGTGTCACGCTTTTTCATGACTTTCAATATTTTATGTATCATATAAGGGAATTTCAGGGCCCCCTTTTCAAGGGCTATCCCGTTTGTAGTAGCCGCTGATCCGTGGCGTGGGATCGGCCACGGAACTGGGCTACCACGCGCTCATCCTGGTCGCGCACGGTTACGTCGTACAGTCCCTGGGTGCGGCCCCGGTGGCGCTCCTGGGCCTCCGCCACGAGCCGGTCGCCGACATGCACCGGGCGCAGGAAATCGATCGCAGCGCCGGCCGCAAACGTCACTCGATCGTAACTGTTGCACGCGAAGGCAAACGCCGTGTCCGCCAGCGTGAACAGATAGCCGCCGTGGCAGACGCCGAAACCATTAATCATCGATGGCGTCACCTCCAGCCGCGCAGTCGCAGTGCCGGGCTTGTTTACCTCGACGGTGATACCGAGCGAGCGCGTGGCCGCGTCCTCGGACAGCATGCGGTCTCTGCATTCACGCGCGAGGTCACTGGCAGTCATGGAAAAGTCGCTCATGAAAACACCGGTCAGGGAAACTTCGATGCGAACAGGTCATCATGGACGTCTCACCGTTTGCATTAATCGAGAAGGCCGCCGAAGCGCTCGTAGAACGGCGGCGACGGAGGCGGCAACGGACCGTCCGCGGTCTCCATCGTTGCCCCGAGGTAATCGTCGGCGGCGGCAAAAATCTGGCGGTACAGGTTACGGCACAGTTGATAGGCCGGCACACCGTGCCAGGATTGCGGCAGCAGCTCAGCCGGCAGCAGCGGGTCGCGTAACAGCACCTTGCGATACTCCTGGATCAGCATTGTGCGCACGTGCAGCGCCGTTCGTGGCGGCACATTGCGACTGCGCCGGGTCGCCGCCAGCAAAGGACGAAAACGATCGAGGAAGGCCTGGTAACGCAACTCGATGTCCTCCAGGTTCCAGCTCTGTCGCACCAGTTCCCGAACTCCGGATTCGCCCGCAGCGGCGCACCAGGGCCCGTCAGTCCGGGCCTGCATGATGACCAGCTTGTGTCCTGCATCGAGCTGCCGCAACTGGCTGACCAGATCGGCAGGATCCGGGGCCGGATGCGCGAGGATGTCGTTGGCTATAGCGGCGAAACCGAGCCAGCCCAGTTCGCGTCGGACTTTTTCGCGCGTTGCGGCGTCCAGTGCGGTCAGCAACACCAGGCACCAGTCGCCGGACCACGATTGACGCGGCGTACCGTAAAT
>CAZSDL010000081.1:0-10722 GCA_964605635.1 uncultured Woeseiaceae bacterium | reverse complement strand
ATCAGGCGACGAAAGCCGTGATCGCGGCGCATCGATGCGCCGGGCAGCCTGGAAAGAATTGTCGCAGCGTAATCCATGGTCAACAGCCCTGTACGTACCCGAGTGCCGGGTGAGCCGCTGCGACGAGTCGAAACGTTATCGGGACTGAAGCACCCTTTCCCTGAGTCGTCAGTCCCCGATGGAAATTCCGCGCATCGGGATCAGTTCTTCCGCGGCTTCCGGCTGCAGGAACTCGTCCGTGGCCGGTTGATCAACTTCATCAAGAATTGCCGGCGACACATGACCGGCTGCAATTTCACGCAATGCAATCACGGTGGGCTTGTCGTTCTGCATGTCGACGAGAGGCTCGGCGCCATGTGCGACCCGCCTGGCGCGTTTGGACGCGACCAGCACCATTTCAAATATGTTTTCGATATTGTCCAGGCAATCTTCGACCGTAATTCTGGCCATTTATAACGTACTCCGTTGGCGGCCCCGGCAGCAGCGCGGCAATGCGCAAGAAGGCTGAACAGGGGGCCGGGTAACAATGACAGACCGGCCAGTGTACTTTAAGTTCGTCGCGGGTGGGAAGTTGGGGTGCCGGCGAAGTAAGGGGTTTGGCCTCTCCTGCGGGAGGTCCTTCAGCGGAATGGCTCCCTGCGGTCCGCTTTATTTCCGCTGAAGGACCTCCCACAGGAGAGGCCTGTCAGCGCTGGGAAGTGCCGTCGTCGCTGGGGTCTAACGCGACGTTTCCGAGGATTCGGTGGATGCGCTCGGCCAGCGCCGGGGTGCCCACACGGCTGTCCAGTGCTTCGCCGTCGATCACGTTCTCCAGTTCGGTGACGGCCTGCTGCAGGTCGTCGTTCACGATGACGTAGTCGAACTCATTCCAGTGGGACATATCCGACAGCGCGTCCCTGAGCCTGCGTTCGATAACGGCCTCGCTGTCGGTACGCCGGTTGCGCAGGCGCCGCTCCAGCGCCGCCCCGGACGGCGGCAGGATGAACACGGAGATACAGTCCGGAGCCGCTTCGCGCACCTGCCGTGCGCCCTGCCAGTCAATCTCCAGGATGACGTGCCTGCCCGCAGCGAGATGCGCCTCTACCTGTCGGCGCCCCGTCCCATAGTGGTTGTCGAAAACGAGGGCCGATTCGAGAAGCTCACCATCGCGTTGCAGCTCAAGAAATTTCTCCTCGCCAACAAAATAGTAATCGCGGCCCTCTTCCTCATTAACGCGCTGCTTGCGCGTGGTGTAGGAAATAGAGAACTGCAATTCGGGCCTGCGTTTCATCAACTCCCGCACCAGTGTCGTCTTGCCGGCACCGGAAGGTGCGGCCAATACAAACAGTTTTGCCGACGTTGTCTCTGGATTGATCATAGACGTGCTGCGCCGCTAGCCGCGGCTACTCGACATTCTGGATTTGTTCGCGCATCTGCTCGATCAGGACCTTGAGGTCGACCGATGCGCGGGTCGTTTCGGAGTCGGCGGATTTGGAGCCAAGCGTATTCGCCTCGCGATGCAGTTCCTGCATCAGGAAATCCAGCCGGCGACCGACGGGCTCATCGCTGTCGATCGCGATACGTATCTCGCTGACATGACTCTCCAGCCGGTCCAGCTCTTCATCCACATCGAGCTTTTGCGCGACAAGTGCCAGTTCGACCTCGAGACGCGCCGGGTCCGCGTCGACAGCGAGTTTATCCAGACGCTCTTTCTGCCGCGTGCGCACCGCCTCGAGTACTTCCGGCATGCGTGCGCGGACGGTAGTAGCGATCGCGAGAATATCGCGGCAGCGCATTTCGATAAGTTCGGCCAGGCGCTTGCCTTCACTTGCTCGCATCGCGAGGAACGCCTGCAGCGCTGTGCCGAGCGCGGCGCGCACCTCCTCAAAGAGCGGCTCGGAGTCGATAACGGGTTCCTCGATGACACCGGGCCAGCGCAACACATCCAGTGGACTCGGTGCACTTGCATCCGGCAGCAGCGCGCTGATCTCCCGTGTGCCGGCAGCGATCTGTTGCACCAGCGGGCGGTTGATCTGCAGCGGCCTGACCACACCGGCACCGCGTCGCACAATGATGGAACAGTCGACTTTCCCGCGCTTCACCGAAGTGCCGATTACCTGGCGCAAATCGTTCTCACCGGGGCGCAGTTCCTCCGGCAGGCGAATCTGCAGGTCGAGATAGCGATGGTTGACCGCGCGGATTTCGCAGGTCAGCTCGCCAAGTGGCGATTCGACGGTGTGGCGCGCAAAGCCTGTCATACTATGTAACATCGATCGGTCCGGAAGCTGCGGAATGTGGCGCGTGACTCAGTTGTGCTTTTTGCTGCATCGTTCACAGACAACATCGCGCATTGCACACATACTGATGCGACATTTATCTTGGCTTGAACCGCGAGCATTCTACCCCGAAGTGTCGCCGGCGTGGCGATCGGGCAAGCCAGGGCAGGCACTAACTCGCTAAACAAAAACAACACCAGTCCGGCTAACCCGAACATGCAGATTGAATACGCCAAGGTCTCCGCAGTCGGAGATCGACAGGATAATCAGGATCGCGCAGCGGTCGTCGTTGCCGAAGATGCGGCCATGCTGGTGGTATTCGATGGCATGGGCGGGCATTCCGACGGCGCCCGCGCGGCCGAGATCGGCATCAAGGTGGTGCAGGACATGTTCAACGCGTCCCGTTTGCCGGTGTTCGATCCACAGGGCTTTCTCTATACCACGCTGGCGAGAACGCACGATGCGGTTGTCGGTATCGGCGCCGGGCTCGCCGTCGATTTTCGTCCCCGCGCTACCTGTGCCATTTGCCTCATCCAGGAAAACGGTTCCTGGTGGGGGCATGTCGGCGACAGCCGCATCTACCAGCTTCGCGGCGATCAGGTTGTCGGCAGGTCGCGCGATCACAGCCATGTCGAAGTGCTGATCCGGGAAGGCGCGATCACGGAAGAGGAAGCCTTCGATCATCCAATGCGTAACTTCGTCGAGTGTTGCATCGGCGGCGACATACCGGTGCCGGACATGACTATCACGGGCAAGAAACCATTGCAGCCCGGCGATGTGCTGCTGGTGTGCACGGATGGCCTGTGGTCCGGAATCAGCGACAAGGATATGGCGCAAATAGCCACGCGCTCGGGCGAGAGCATCGCCGAAAATCTCAGGGTCATCAGTACCCGGGCGATGACCGCCAACGCACCGCATGCTGATAACACAACAGCATCCATTCTGCGCTGGATCGCCGCATAGCCAGCGCGCGACAGTAGTTTCGACATCCAGGCCGTCCGGGACCACAATAGCGGCGGAATCAAATGAGGAGGCTTGCATGCGACCGAGCGGACGCGCGCCGGAGCAGATGAGGCCGGTTCGATTTATCACTGACTTTACCCGGCATGCCGAGGGCAGCGTTCTTGCGGAATTCGGCGACACCCGTGTGCTTTGTACTGCCAGCGTCGAGAACCGGGTTCCGCCGTGGTTGCGTGGCAGTGGCGGTGGATGGGTGACCGGGGAATACGGCATGTTGCCGCGTGCGACACATACACGCAGCGGGCGCGAAGCGGTGCGCGGCCGCCAGGGTGGCCGGACCATGGAAATCCAGCGACTCATCGGGCGATCGCTGCGTGCGGCCACGGATCTCAAGGCACTCGGCGAGCGCACCATCACGCTGGATTGTGACGTCATCCAGGCGGATGGCGGCACACGCACCGCGGCGATCAGCGGTGCTTACGTCGCTTTGCGGATTGCCGTCGCGCGATTGCGCGCAGCACGAAAACTGAAGATCGAGCCTGTGCACGGTCACATCGCCGCTGTATCGGTCGGCGTCTACAAGGGGGTGCCGGTCCTGGACCTCGACTATGACGAAGATTCCGAAGCCGAAACCGATATGAACATCGTCATGAACGAAGCCGGTCGCTTCATCGAGGTGCAGGGCACGGCCGAGGGTCACGCGTTTACCCGCAGCGAACTCGATGCGCTGCTGGACCTGGCAACGACCGGCATGCAGGTCATCGTTGCGGCCCAGAACGATGCGTTGGCCGCCGCCAGGCGAGCGACCGCGTCGTCCGCCTGACGGGCTCGCTTCGATGGCGACAAGGCCCAGCCGGGTAGTCATTGCCAGCAGTAACCGCGGCAAACTCGAGGAAATCCGCAGCCTGTTGTCGGGACTCGGCATTGAAGTCCTGCCGCAATCGCACTGGAACATTACGCCGCCCGAGGAAAGTGGGGAGACCTTCCTCGAGAACGCATTGATCAAGGCGCGTTGCGCTGCCGCTGCCACCGGTATACCCGCTATCGCCGACGACTCTGGTCTCTCCGTTGCAGCACTCGACGGACGGCCGGGAGTCCGCTCCGCTCGCTACGCCGGCCCGAACGCGGATGACACGCAGAACGTCAACAAGCTTCTCAGCGAACTCAAGGGTAAGGCGAACCGCGCTGCGACCTTCCACTGCGCAGCCGTCTTTCTGCCCTCGGCCCCGAACAGTGCGCCCTTGATTGCCCATGGCGAATGGCACGGACGCATCCTGACGGAGCGACGCGGGCAGGGCGGATTCGGCTACGATCCGGTTTTCTTCGATCCAGAGAGCGAGCGGTCCGCTGCGGAACTGACCTTGTCCGAGAAAAATCTCGTCAGTCATCGCGGCCAGGCAATGCGCCAACTCGCACAACTGATCGGCGATCTTGCCGGGTCGCTGCAGTGAGTCCGGCAGTGAATGCCCCATTGATTGCTAAGTTGCCGCCCCTGTCGATCTACCTGCACCTGCCGTGGTGCGTGCAAAAATGCCCGTACTGCGACTTCAATTCGCATACCGCAGGCACTGCCGCGCCGAAGGCTCGCTACATTGCCGCCTTACGAAATGACATGCAGACCGAAGCAGCACGGGCCGCCGACCGGCCCATCGACAGCATCTTTCTCGGCGGCGGTACACCAAGCCTGTTCAGCGCAGCGGAGATCGGCGAACTAGTGACGGCCCTCGGCGAAACTTTCCATTGCATGAGCAGTACGGAAATAACGATGGAGGCCAATCCGGGCACGCTGGAGCGAGATCGGCTCGCGGATTATCGACAGGCGGGCGTAACTCGCCTGTCCCTCGGCGCGCAGAGTTTTGACGATGGCTCGCTCAAGCGCCTCGGGCGCATCCACGGCGTCGCTGACATTTTCAATGCGTTCGACGATGCGAGCCGTGCCGGGTTCGACAGCATCAATCTCGACCTGATGTATGCGCTGCCCGGCCAGACTGAGGAAATGGCCCTCGCCGATTTGCGCGCGGCAATTCGACTCGCGCCGCCACATATCTCCTGGTACCAGCTCACCCTGGAACCCAACACGGTATTCCATGCTCGACCGCCACGCGACCTGCCCGACGAGGATGCCTGCGCCGGCATCGAAACCGAGGGCTATGTGCTGCTCGCGAACGCGGGCTACGAGCAGTATGAAACGTCGGCGTTTGCGCTCCCCGGGTATCGCTGCCGGCACAATCTCAATTATTGGCAGTTCGGCGATTACCTGGCGATCGGTGCCGGGGCACATGGCAAGTTCACGCAGGCAGATGGCAGCGTCTGGCGTTACCGCAAACCCGTTCATCCGTCTCCCTACATGCAGGCGTCCGCCACAGGATTTCCCGATCAGGACCTGCGCCGCGTTTCTGACGACGACCTGGCCTTCGAGTTCATGCTGAATGCCATGCGCTTGGCCGACGGGTTCGCTGAGGACGATTTCCGGCAACGCACGGGCCTGCCTTTCGAGCGGGTGCAGGGGCCGATGCGGCAGGCGCTGGAGCTCGGACTGGTACGGGCGCCGGAGGCCGGCCGCTGGCGCCCAAGTGACCGCGGACGGCGCTTCCAGAACGACCTGCAGGCCCTTTTCCTGCCTGAAACGGTCGGCCCTGACCGACGCCGGGCCGCCGCCGGGAGCCGCGAATAGCCGCCAGCCCGCGTACTTTATTCACAAGACGGAGCTAAGCCTGTAATTCCCGCTCATTAAGCGTCGCGATTCAGCTACTCGTTACGAATAGCCGTATAACTATCGGAAATATAAAAGATTAAAATTTTGGATATAAAATAGACATTCTAACAACGGGGCTTTAAAAATCCCGACTTAGCCCACTGACTCAATTTTGTTCCACAGTGTTATCCACAGCTTTTGTGGATAAATGACAGATTCGTGACAGCCTGTCGCCGGGACATTACCGCAGCTCCGGTCCGGCCTTGCGGGTGTCGGCGCTTCGCTATATGCTACGCGGCCTTTTCGCCCGCTCATCAGTTGCCGGTTACCCGAACTGCAGGCCGCGGACGACGACCGAGACCGCCGGAGATTGCACATGAAAGCCGAAATCCACCCCGCCTACTCTGAGGTGAACGTAGCCTGTGCCTGCGGAAACGCGTTCACGACCCGTTCCACACTGGGTCGCGATCTGCAGGTCGAAGTATGCTCAGCCTGCCATCCGTTCTACACCGGCAAGCAGAAAATTCTCGATACCGGTGGCCGCGTGGACAAGTTCCGCCGCAAGTACGGTATCGCTTCGCAATAGTGCGGCCAACGGTCGACGACGCCCCCGCGCGCAGACCCGAATCGCCAGGCGCGACCCGCTCACAAACCGCAGTGCAGACTCCCGGCCTGCTCGCAGTGGTGCCTGTTGATTTGCCCGCAATTTCGCTATGCGGCACCATGCGGGATCAGTTGCCCGGTCGCCGGCAATCGGCCGGCTGCATCCGCCCGAAGAATATCGCCGGACGAGAACCCCCGAGGCAAGCCCGAGGACAAACATGAGCAATGATTCCTATACGCTGACCAGTCCGGATGGCGTCACCACGACAGCCCTGCCGAGTCGGCGCGGTACGATTGGACCGGCCGTCCTCGACATCGGTGGCCTGTACGCTTCGCAAGGCGTATTTACCTACGACCCGGGATTCGTTGCGACAGGCAGCTGCGAAAGCGCGATAACGTTTATCGACGGGGACAAGGGGATACTGCTCTATCGCGGCTATCCAGTGGAGCAGCTCGCAGAGCACTCCACTTTCATCGAAGTTGCCTATCTGCTGCTTTACGGCGAACTGCCGACCGGCCGCGAACTCGCGGAATTCGACACCTCGATTCGCACACACACAATGCTGAACGAAGGCATGCTGCGATTCTTCAATGGCTTTCGTTACGACGCGCATCCGATGGCGATGCTGTCAGCCGTCGTCGGTTCGATGTCGGCCTACTATCACGACACGATGGACGTGCATAACGCCGATGCCCGGGAAGTCTTCACGCATCGCATACTGGCCAAGCTGCCGACAATCGCTGCCGCCGCCTACAAAATGACCTGCGGCCAGCCCTTCATCTACCCGCGTAACGATCTTGCCTACTGCGAAAACATGCTGCACATGTTCTTCGCCGTGCCGGCAGAACCTTACAAAATCAACAACGTCGCTGCCCAGGCGCTCGACCTGCTGTTCATCCTGCACGCCGACCACGAACAGAACTGTTCCACATCAACGGTACGCATGGCCGGCAGTTCCGGCGCGAATCCCTATTCTGCAATTGCTGCCGGCATCTCTGCCCTGTGGGGCCCCGCGCACGGTGGCGCCAACGAAGCCGTACTCAAGATGCTGACGCAGATCGGCGAGACCAAAAACATCCCGAAATTCATCGACCGCGCCAAGGACCGCAATGACCCGTTTCGCCTGATGGGGTTCGGTCACCGCGTTTACAAGAACTTCGACCCGCGCGCCACCATCATTCGCAGCATGTGCCACAAGGTCCTGAAACAGATGGGCCGCACCGACTCGCCTTTGTTTGATCTCGCCCTCGAACTCGAACAGGTTGCATTGAAAGACGAGTACTTCATCGAAAAGAACCTGTACCCGAACGTCGACTTTTACTCCGGCATCATCTACCGGGCACTCGGCATTCCAACATCGATGTTCACCGTAATGTTTGCCATCGCCCGCACCGTAGGCTGGGTGGCACACTGGCGGGAAATGATCACCGATCCGAACGGCCGCATCAGCCGCCCCCGACAACTCTACACAGGCCCGCCCGAACGCGACTACGTCGCCGTGGAGAAGCGCAGCTAGCGTTGTCTATCGTACGACCTTCTTTTGGCGCAGGGCTGACGGGGGGAGTGCTTTTCCGAACGCCGTGAACCCATCCATGGGGGCTCCGGGGCAGACATCCCTGTCTGCCACGGTCGGAAAAGCACTCCCCCCGCCAGCCCTGCGCCAGCGTTGTGATGTGTTCCGGGAGTTGCGCAGCACTCGCGAAAGAATCGCCGGTAAACGGTCACTGTCCCTTTGCATGCAGGGATGTGTTCACGGCGTTCGGAAAGGCACTCCCCCCACCAGCCCTCCACCAAAAGAACAAGTTCGCTTCAGCTTTGCGACATAGCGCCATCCAGCAGGTTGCGCAGTGTGCGTTCGTCGGCGCGTTGCATTGGTTTGCCGTCGATCGGGCTGATGGGGGCCTGGCGCACGCCGTCGATCGGGAACACGGTTGCTTCTACGGTGGAATCCTCGTGCTTGAAGCGCAGTCCGGCAAAGGACTCGGACCGATTGCGACGGCTTTTCAGGCGTGCTTCGAAAAGGCGGTAGGGGACGTGGTGGCTGTCCAGGGTGAGTGCAACGGTTTCGAGGTCGTCGGAGAAGACGTGCAGGTTGACGACGCAGTATGCGGCGGCGGTTCCATGCAGGACGGGGCCGACCAGGCGGGGTGTGAAGGGGGCAAGGAGTTGCATGGCTGAAAGGGCGGCGTGACGCAGGATGCGCAGGAAGTCTGAGTGTGACTCGCGGCCAAAGAGTTGCAGGTGTTCGCCGAGTGCCTGTTCGATTTCGCTGTTGCCGGGCAACGCGCCACGTGCGCGCATGCCGAGACGGTCGGCAGCTTTGTTTTTGGCTACCCGGTAATCGCGTATGCCTTGCTCGACGATGATTCGCGCGGCCTCCTGGGCCACAACCTGCCGGGCGCGATCAACGCCCATTGTCGCTTTCTTGCGCATGCGCGGGGCCCCTTCAGAAAATTGGTTCTTCCCGTCCGGTGTCGTCAGTGCTTTGGTTGAAAATGTCTACCTGATCGTCCTGCACCTCGCATTCAGGCAAGGAGCCTTCCGCGAAAATCTCGAACATCACGTCTTCATAAGGATCGGCCGCTCTGGCCGGACAGCCGGTTCTCTTGTTGATGCGTACCGTCACGACCCCCTCCGGCATCGGCATTGCGCTGGACGGCACGCCGCGCAGGGCGCTGCGCATGAACTCCATCCAAAGGGGCAATGCGGTTCTGGAGCCCTCTTCGCCGGGCCCGAGCGGCTGGTAGTTGTCATAGCCTACCCAGACTACTGCAGAGAGACGGCTGTTGAATCCGCCGAACCATGCATCCCGACGGTCGTTGGATGTGCCGGTCTTGCCGGACAGGTCATCGCGACCGAGCTGGGTCGCGCGGCGTCCGGTGCCGCGCGTGATCACTTCACGCATCATGTCCTGGATGAGATAGGCGTTCTGCGCAGGGATGACGCGCGGCGCGGCGCGGACATTGCGATACATCTCGGGCGCGACGCTTGCGTCGGGGCGATAGGTCTCGGCGACGCCGGCCATTTGTTCCAGGGTCATGCCGTCGGTGGTGGGAAAGGGCCGGCTTGCAAGGGCATCGGATTCCGCATCCGGCATATCGTCGGCACGCAGTTCTGCACGCAGATCGAGGATATCCTGGTCGTCCGATGCGCATTCCGGACAGACGACGAGCGGTTCGGCGCGGTAGAGCATCTCGTCGTCCGGACCGCTTATGGAATCGATGACGTAGGGCTTTACGGCGTAGCCGCCGTTGGCAAAGGTGGCAAAGGCTTGCGCCATGTCCAGCGGTGAGGCGCTGCCGCCGCCCAACGCCAGCGATCCGTTGCGTGGCAACGCCGCGTCCGCAAAGCCGAAATTGGTGAGGTGACGAACGGCGTTGCCGACTCCCGTGTTGTAGAGCAGCAGGCGCACGGATGCCAGGTTCATCGAGCGTACCAGCGCTTCCCGCATTCGCTGCGCGCCGTAGAAACGGCCGCTGTAATTGATGGGGCGCCATACGGCCTCGAGTTCGGCGGAGTCGATGACGACCGGCGCATCGAGAATAACGGTCGCCGGCGTGTTTCCATGTTCGAGTGCCGCGGAATAAAGGAACGGCTTGAATGACGACCCGGGCTGGCGCGCCGATTGCGTAACGCGATTGAACTTGCTGAGTGAGAAATCATAGCCGCCGGAAAGGCTTGTTATCGCGCCGTCACGAGGATCCACGGAGACGACGGCCGCCTGGGCCACCGGCAACTGCGCGAGCGCCCAGCCGCCCGCCTGAACCGGCATCACGTAGATGACGTCGCCCGGAGCGAGGACACTTGCGACATTCTCGGGAAACGGGCCGGCGGTTTCCGCATCGATAAACGGCCGTGCCCAGCGAATGGTGTGCCAGGGCAACGAAATGCCATCGCCGTCCTGCAAAACCACGCTTGCGCTGTTGTCGTCACCGAGTGCGGTTACGAGGCCCACGGACAACTGGCCCGGATTGCTGTATTCGGCCAGCCGCAGCCGCAGCTCCTCGGGCCAGTCCATGTAAGGCTGCTGCAGTATTGCTTCATCCACTTCGAGCCGCGCAATCGGGCCGTGGTAGCCGCGGCGGCGGCTGAACGCCTGCAGGCCGTTGCGCAATGCGTAGGTGGCTGACGCCTGAAGGCGGGAGTCAAGCGTCGTAACGACTTTGTAGCCGGAGCTATAGATCTGCTCGCCGTAGCGCTCGAGCATT
>CAZSDL010000080.1:0-10920 GCA_964605635.1 uncultured Woeseiaceae bacterium | reverse complement strand
TGAACGCCTGTGGCGGCGGCAGTGGCGGCAGTAGCCCGCCACCGCCACCCCCACCACCTTTGACGGTGGTCACGATCAGCGGCACGGCGCAGTACGAGTTCGTGCCGGCGAACGCGAATTGCAACGGCCTGAATTTTAGCGGCACCGAGTTGCGACCGATTCGTCGTGCAACCATCCAACTCATCGATGCGGCGAGTAACGCAGTGCTCGACAGCGATGTGACGAACGACAACGGTGGCTACGCACTGTCGGTCGATGCCAGCAGTAACGTGTTCCTGCGCGTGCGTGCAGAATTGCAAGCGACCGGCGCGCCAGCCTGGGATGTCGAGGTGCGCGACAACACGTCCGAGACACAACTCGACCTCGCGCAACGCCCCTTGTACGTGCTGGACGGCGCCGACTTCAACTCCGGCACCACCAACTCCACTCGTGATGTTACGGCGACGACCGGCTGGAACACGTCAACGTCGAGTTATTCGGGAACCCGTGCGGCGGCATCGTTTGCCGTGCTGGATGCCATCTACGAGAGCATGCGCTTGTTGCTTGCCGAAAACCCACTGCTTGCCTTTCCGCCGCTCGATGCGTTCTGGAGCGTCAACAATTCTCCAACCGGCTCGTTTCCGGACGGTGTGGATAGCGGAGAGATCGGCACCTCGTTTTACGTCAGCGGCAGCGGGCTTTTCCTGCTCGGGATGGACGGCGTCGATACGGAAGAATTCGACGATCATGTTATCTCGCACGAATGGGGGCACTATTTCGAAGACGTGTTCTCGCGATCCGACAGTGTCGGCGGCGCGCACGGCATTGGCGACCAGCTCGACATGCGCGTGGCCTTCGGCGAAGGCTGGGCGACAGCATTGGCCGGAATGGCGCTGGACGATCCGGAGTATTGCGACACGCTGGGCGCCGGTAATCAATCCGGCTTTCGTATCAATATAGAAAGTCCCGGCAACATCGGCACGCCCGGCTGGTACAACGAGTTGTCGGTCATGAAAATCATTTACGACCTGTGGGACGACGAGGTCGACGGCGTGGACACGATGAGTATTGGCTTTTCGCCGATCTATGACGTCATGACCGGCGAACAGGCCGATACGCCGGCGTTCACCAGTATTTTCAGTTTTGCCGAAGCGTTGAAACGACTTTATCCGCAGCATGCCGCGTTCGTTGACGCTTTGCTGGAAGCCGAGGACATCACTGCCGACGGCATCACGGCCTACGGCGATACGGAAACGAATGACGGGCCGGGTAGCCCGCAGGACGTGTTGCCTGTTTATACCACGGTCGTGCCAGACGGCTCGACCATTAATATTTGCAGCAACAGCCAATTCGATTCGAACGCCGATGGCAACAAGCTGTCCGAATATCGTTTCCTGCGCATGACGCTGGCCGCGGCTGCGCGCCTCGAGGTCGAGATTCGGACCAATCCGATTGAAACCGGACCGGACGATCCCGATGACGACCACGACCAAAGTGACCCGGACATCTATATATACCGTGCGGGCCAGATACAGAACCAGTTTGTGAATGGCGAGCCGCAGGGATTGAGTGGCGATGCCAACCAGGAAATTTTTACGACGCCGAATGCGCTGCCGGCTGGTGACTACGTCATGTCGCTGATTGAATTTCGTTATCAGGACGAGGAATCGCCAGCGGACTTTCCGGCACGAACCTGTTTCGATGTGCGCGTGACGGCGTTGTAGACGAATCTGACTTATTGCAGGTGATGCAGATGAAACGCGAGAACGGAATTTATGCGGTGCTGGTGATTGCGAGCGTGCTTAAGGTTGGGGGGTGCCAGTCGGAGCGTGATGGCGAGGCGGAGAGGGGCGCGGAAATGACGGCGGAGTCACCCGTGATACGGGCTCCTGCAGGGGAGGTCGAAGGGTCGGTGGGTGAAGTTGAAGCGGAATCGCCCGCGGGGCGGGCTCCTACAGGGGGGGTCGATGCGGCTGGCCGCTCGCCGGGAAAGCCGTCGGCACCTATTGAGATTCGATACACCGTGATCGGTACGGCCAGCGTGGGGCAGCCGGTCAATATCGAAATTGATGTGCGGTCGACGCTGGTGGATGCGCCGATCACGCTCGACTACCGAATCAACGATCCGCGCGAGCTGGCGTTCGACGAGGCGCAGCCGCGGCGTGTGGAAATGCGCACGGCGAGTGACACTGGAGCGGCTGCCTCGGCGCGGCGCCAGGTAACCGTGATTCCGCAACGCGAAGGGCGCGCATATCTCAATGTGTCGGCGACGATAGAAACCGGGGACGGCAACATGATTCGTACGATCGCGATTCCGGTGCAGGTGGGACGCGCGCGCGGTGAGCCTGCAGTGAACGGCGAATTGAAGCAGGATGCAGATGGCGAGACGGTCATCTCAATGCCGGCGGACGAGAATTAGCTTGGCCGGATTGTAGGAGCGCGCCAGCGCGCGAACGGGAAACGCTTAAACGCTGTCGTAATCGCACAAATTTATTCTCACAAATCCCATTCGCGCGCGGGGCGCGCTCCTACAACGCATGCGTTACCGTTAAAACGCTGCAGGAGCCCGTATCACGGGCGACCAACCACTAACGTTACATAATCAACTCCACGTTCCGGGAAAATATTCCCAACTTTCCTTTCGAGTCGAGAAACCCATCACAGACCCGGCGCGGAAACCGCTTTACCTTCACGCTCACACTGCTGACGAACCAAGACCACTACAGATCGCGCTTCAGATTCGCCTGATGCGCGTCGTTGGCAGCAGGCCGGCAAGAGGGACGCCGGATCAGCAGGACGAGGGGCCAGGCTCGGCTCGAGTCCTGTGCGCAGAGGATCAGGGTGTTGATGGATCGGGAACTCCGACAACAGATCAAGCACGCCACAGAAAGCTCCGGAGTCGACAATCTCGAGTTACTCGCACTGCTTAAGCTTGTTGACCAGCATTATGACAAGCTGCATGTAACGGACACCCAGCCGCTTGGCGAATCGCTCAACCGCGCTCTCACCGCGCCGTCGCTGACCACGACTACCCCGATCGAAGTCATTTTTGACAGCGTCACCGACGCCCTCCTCTCGGTGGGCGCCAGCGGCATTATTCGTAACTGCAATCGCGTGAGCTCGCGCTACTTCGGGCTGCCCAAAGCGTTGCTGGTTGGCGCACCGATCTCCAGCATATTTCCGGACGCGGCAGAACAGCCGATCGCTGAATTCCTAGAGCCGTTCATGAGCAATCTCGACGATACGCACCCGGATTTTTCCGGTGGCGAAGTCGCGGCGGCACGCGCCAGTGGTGAAACGTTTATCGCCGAGATTCATGCGAGCAGCCTGACCGCCGGCGATGATCGCGTCTTTGTTATCAGCCTGCGCGACGTTACCGGCCGCAAGGAAGCCGAAAAAACCCTCAAGGAAAACGAAGAACGTTATCGCGCGCTGGTCGAGTATGCGCCGGAAGCCATTGTTGTCCTGGATGTCGACAACAATCGTTTCTGCGATGCCAATGACTATGCCTGCCAGTTGTTCAATCTTTCACGCGCCCGTTTGCTGAATGTCGGTCCGGAAATGCTGAGTCCGAAAATGCAGCCGGACGGACAACCATCGTTCGGCATACGCCGCGGCTATATCGATAGCGCGCTGAATGGTGGACATCCGACTTTCGAGTGGCTGCACAAGAATGCGAACGGCCAGGAGTTTCCCTGCGAAGTGCGCTTCAGTCATTTGCCTTCCGGGGATCGCCGGCTGATCCGCGTCAGTATTTCCGATATCACGGAACGCAAGCGCAACGAAGAGCTTGGTTTCGCGCAGAACAAAATACTGGAGATGATTGCATCCAGCACACCGTTTGAGCGTACTTTGCGCTCGATTTGTCGCTGTGTGGAAAAAATCAGTGATGGCATGCATGCCGCAGTGATGATTCTGGACGCTGAGTCCCGAACGCTGGATGTGGCTGAAGCGCCGGGCCTTCCGGATTCGCTCAAGTCGTTGCTGCGGGGCACCGATGCCGACCGGGCCGATGTGGCATGTGCCGCCGCTGTTCGCGCCGGTCGTGAAAAAATCGACGCGGACCTGTCGGCAGGCGCGGACTGGCCGGAACTTTCGGAGCAGGCGGCGAAACACAAAATCGGCGCTGTCTGGTCGTTTCCGATATCCGGCGCAGCGGGAAAAGTTATTGGCACGCTCGATGTCTGGCTGCACGGTGCCCGTCAGCCAACGACCGACGAGCTGGACAAGCTCGGCCGCATGGCGCGACTGGCCGGTATCGCCATCAAGCGGCAACGCGACGAGGAACAGCTCAAGAGCAGCGAGTCGCGTTATCGCGGCTTGTTCGAGAATGTGGTCGACGGCGTATACATTACCTCCCGTGAAGGCGACATCATCGAAGTCAACCCGGCGCTGGTTGAAATGCTCGGCTATTCCAGCGCAGAAGAGTTAAAGCGGGCCGGGCGCACGACCATGTTGTACGTCAACCCGATTGATCGGGAGCGCGTGTTCGCGCGGCTGGAAGCACAGGGCATCGTTCGCAACTTCGAGTCCCGGCTGCGCCGCAAGGACGGTAATGAGATCGTAGTGCTGGAGAACTCGCGTGCGCTCTGCGACGACAGCGGCAATGTCATCGCGCATGAAGGCACCCTAACGGATATCACCGAACGCAAGTATGCTGAGACGCGCGTGTTCGAAGAGAAGGAGCGCGCGCAGGTAACACTGCAGTCCATCGGCGACGGCGTCGTGACCACGGACGCGGAAGGTCGCGTCGATTACATCAACCCCGTGGCCCAGGACCTGACGGGACTGGAAATCCGCAATGCGCGTGGACGGCCGATCGCCGAGATCATGACCATCGTGAACGAGCACACGCGCGCATCGGTAGAGAACCCGGTACTTCGGTGCCTGCGTGAAGGACGTGTTATTGCGCTGGCCGAGAATTCGGTTCTCGTTAACCATCACGGGACTGAAATTCCGATACAGGATTCGGCAGCGCCGATTCGCGATCGAATCGGCAATATTATCGGTGCCGTGATGGTGTTTCACGACGTCAGTCGGGAATCGCGCCTGTTCCGGCAGCTGTCTTACCAGGCATCGCATGACTCGCTCACCGGGCTAATCAACCGCCGCGAGTTCGAAAACAAGCTCGTAACTGCGCTGGAGAGTACTTATACGCACAGCGAGCAGTCGCATGCCTTGCTGTACGTTGACCTGGATCAGTTCAAGGTAGTCAACGACACGTTCGGCCATACCGCAGGGGACGAGTTACTGCGGCAGATATCTGAACTGGTGCAGCTCAACATTCGTTCCACGGACATTCTTGGACGATTGGGTGGCGACGAGTTAGGCATCCTGCTGGAGCGTTGCTCCCAGGCACGGGCCATTGATGTTGCCGAGGCGATTCGCAGTGCGGTCGAGGCGCATCGATTTTCCTGGCAGGACGCATTCACCAGCGTGCGCTGTTCGATTGGTGTCGTCATGATTGACGCACATTGCAATAGCGTTGCGACAGTCATGAGTTCGGCCGATGTCGCCTGTTATTCGGCGAAGGACATGGGGCGTAACCAGGTCCATCTCTATCAGGATCGTGACGCGTCGGTGCGTCATGAGGAAATGAAGTGGGTATCGCGAATAACCAGTGCTGTAGAAGATAACCGGCTGGAGCTTTTCTACCAGCCGATCGTCGCAATCGGCAAGAAAAGCGGTGAGACTCGTGGTCACTATGAGCTGCTGCTACGCATGCGCGATGAGAGCGGCAACCTGGTCAACCCGGATCAGTTCATACCGGCCGCGGAGCGCTACAACCTGATGTCGATGCTTGATCGCTGGGTCATCCAGCAAGCCCTGAGCCAGCTCGCCGACCGCAGCGAGCAAAGTGCGGAGGCGCATTTCACGCTGGCGATCAACCTTTCCGGTACCTCGCTGAGTGAAGACCGGTTCCTCGAGTTTGTGATTCATGAGCTGGAAAAGCAGCGACTGCCGGCCGGCGCCATTTGTTTCGAGATCACGGAGACCGCGGCTATTTCGAACCTGTCCCGGGTTATTCATTTCATGCAGGCACTGAAAAAACTGGGCTGCAAATTCTCCCTCGATGATTTCGGCAGCGGCCTTTCATCGTTTACCTACCTGAAAAACCTGCCGGTGGATTACCTGAAGATTGACGGCCAGTTTATTCGCAACGTCGCCGAAGATTTCGTGGACGAAAGCATGGTGCGGGCGATCACTGATGTCGGACGCGCGATGGGCATCGAAACGATTGCCGAGCGGGTGGAAACCAAGCAGGTTCTCGACAAACTGAGCGCCCTGGGCATCGAGTTCGCGCAGGGGTATTACCTGGCACGCCCGACGTCGGTGCAGACCTTCGAGCCCTGGTCGGACAAGACGGCAGCGTCGTTATTGGCCTGAGGTTCCGCCTCCTGTAGGAGCCCGCCCCGCGGGCGAATGGACCAACGACAACCGACTCGCATTCGCGCGCCAGGCGCGCTCCCACCTGTAGGAGCCCGCCCTGCGGGCGAATGTGTTAGCGACGAACCGACTCGCCTTTGCGCGCCAGGCGCGTCCTAAAACCAGTACGAGCCCGCCGTGCAGGCGATAAGGTACACTCTGCGCTTTTGGTGACCCCAACATTAGCACTATGCCGGTCGATGGCGAAACGAACATAAACTCCGCGCCTGCCTTGCTCGCCGCCGACGAGCCGGCGCCATTCGTAGTATTAAACGGTGAGTCTGTCCGGCCGTTGCTCCTCATCTGCGACCACGCCAGCCGGCAAATTCCACGCTCGCTTGGTGACATGGGACTGGATCCGCTGGCGCTGCGCTGTCATCTCGCGCTGGATATCGGCGCGGGACCGCTGACCCGCAAGCTGGCAGAGAGTCTCGGTGCCACTGCCGTCCTCGCGAACTACTCGCGGCTCGTTGTCGATTGCAACCGCCACTTACTGGATTCCGGCGCGTTTCTGGAATTTGGTGACGGTATTGTAATTCCCGGTAATCGCAGCTTGAGCGAGGCGGACAGGAAAGTTCGCGCTGATGCGCTCTATTGGCCCTATCACCACGCGCTGGCCGCGCAGATCGAGCGGCTGCGATTTGACGGGCAATTGCCCGCGGTCATTGCCATTCATAGTTTCACGCCGGTTCTAAACGGTGTGTCGCGGCCGTGGCAAGCGGGCGTCCTGTGGGACAGCGATCGCCGTATTGCCGAAATACTCTTGCGCGGGTTGCGTGGCGAAGGTGTCATCGTCGGTGACAACGAACCGTATTCCGGAAAGGCGCCACAGGATTTCAGCATCGACTATCATGCCGAGGGCGGCGGTCTGCCGCATGTGGGTATCGAAGTTCGGCAGGACCTGATCGACAATGACGAAGGGGTGGATCAGCTTGCTCAGTCGCTGCATCGCATTCTCGACGGCCTGCCGCCGGAGCTATTCGATGCGCAAACAACTATTGCAGGTCGGCGGCGCGCCGGCAGTTGAGGGGGCAAGAACCGGCATGAATCCAGGCGAACCAGAATTCACCATCGGCGTCGAAGAAGAGTATTTGCTTGTCGACCAGGAAACGCGCGCGCTGATCATCGATCCGCCGCAATCGCTTATCGGCGAGTGCGAAGAACACTGTGGGGGGCAGGTGACATCCGAGCTGCTGCGGTCGCAGGTTGAAGTGGGTACCAAGGTTTGCCGCAACCTGCAGGAAGTACGGACCGACCTGGCGCGGCTGCGCAAGGGCATTATCGAAGTGACCAACCGTCACGGGCTGGCGCCGATTGCGGCATCAACGCATCCGTTCAGTCGCTGGGCGACGCAAAAGCAGACGCAGAAAGACCGCTATGATTCCCTGACGGCGGAAATGCAGGCAGCGGCCCGTCGCCTGGTCATTTGCGGCATGCACGTGCATGTCGGCATCAGCGACGAAGAATTGCGCATCGATCTGATGAACCAGATGAGTTATTTCCTGCCGCACTTGCTGGCGATGTCCTGTTCATCGCCGTTCTGGGAAGGTACCGACACCGGTCTCAAGAGCTATCGCCTGACGATTTTTGACGCGTTGCCGCGGACCGGCATCCCGGAACGCTTCCAGAGTTATGCCGAATACCAGCGACACCTGAATATTCTCGTCAAGGCGGGCCTGATCGAGGATTCCACGAAAATCTGGTGGGACCTGCGGCCGAGCGGACGTTTTCCGACGCTGGAAACGCGCATCATGGATGTCTGCACGCGGCTCGATGATGCGATTGCACTGGCGGCGCTGTTGGTCTGCATCATGCGCATGCTGTATCGCCTCAGGTTGCACAACCAGCGCTGGCGCATCTACACGGCGATGCTCATTCGCGAGAATCGCTGGCGCGCGATGCGCTACAGCTTCGACGAGGGACTCATCGACCTCGCCAAGGGCAAGGTCATACCGTTTCCCGAACTGCTGGGTGAATTGATAAGCCTGACGGCGGAGGACGCCGCGGCGCTCGGCTGCGCCGCCGAGGTAAATTCGCTGTGCGATATTTTGGCGCGCGGCACCAGCGCGCATCGCCAGTCGCAGGCCTACAAGGACGCGCGCAAGGACGGCGCCAGCAACGAGGAAGCCCTGAAGGTCGTCGTCGACCTGCTGGTCCGCGACACCGCCGCCAACCTCTAACCCCCTGGCCGAACGTCACCTTGGGGGTCACTTGGGGGTCGGACCTCAGTAAGCTATTGATTTCTTACTAACTGATTCCCGGGTCGGACCTCGTTAAGCTGTTGATTCCCGCCTGACGCAAAGCGCGGCAGATTAGTCGTTTCTTTATATAATTCAATACGTTGCGGAGGTCCGACCCGGAAGGTGGGGAAGGTGCGGAATGCGGCACAGGTCGCAGCATTGGGGGCGCGTAGCGGCTAACCTTTTTCAATGTCTCACAACGACAGCCGGCCGTGCGCCACTGCATTTCCATGATCGCTGTCATCGACCAGATGCTGCCGACCGTTTTTGCCCTGGCGGCATGCATTTACCTGTGGCTGGCGGTGCGCATTTCCCGCGCGACGGCGCTGTCCCGTTCCCGGGTCATAAGCTATTTCCTGTTTCTTCTCGGCGCGATGGTTGCGGGCAGCGCGTTTGCCTACGGCGCGACCGATCCGCGCCTGTTTGCGATCGGCCGTGTTCTGAGTTTCTTGGGTGGCGGATTCCTGCCGGTCGCCATGTTTCTCATTTACCGGGAATACACCAAGGGACCGCCGCCGCGCCTGTTGCTGGCCGCGCTCTGTGCGATCCCGATTGCGACGACGATTCTGGCTGCCACCAATCCCCTGCACCACCTGCTGTGGGCCACGATCGACACTGCCAATGGCATGTCCTTCACCTCGGTAACGGACCACGCCTGGTTCAACCGCGTCCATGCGCCGTTTGCGTACGGATTGTTCGCTTATTCGATCTTCGCGCTCGGCGGACGTACATTGACAATCGCTCGCGCGCATCGTCGCCAGGTCGTGCTGCTCCTGACGGCGGCCGGATTGCCGTTCGCCGTCAGTATCGGCAATACCCTGCTCAAAATTGGCCCGGTCGATTTTCCCTTTACCTCGTCGACGCTCGTTCTGCTGCTCCCACTCTATTGGTGGGCGGCTGTTTCATTGCGCGTGCACGAGTTCAGCCCGCTCGCGTACCAGACCATGTTCGATCACATGCGCGATCCGATTATCGTGCTCGATCGCAACGAGCGCATCATCAGTGCCAACAAAGCAGCACAGAATCTGCTAAACAAGTCCGAGTACGAACTGATCGGTTGCCTGCTGCGTGAAGAGCTGCCGCAGATACGCGCCATGCTCGACGATGCAGCGTGCCTCGCCGACACGCAGCCGGTACACATGTCACCGGACCGTTATTTCGAACTGACGGCGACGCCGCTGGTCGGCCCGGCCGGTCAGGACCAGGGTGCCGTAGTAGTTTGCCGCGATGTTACGGAACGCAATGCTGCGTTGCGCGCGCTGGCCGACAGCGAGCACCTCATCCGGTCGCTGATAGAGAATTCTTCTAACGGCATATTGCGCTTCGCGCGCGATCCTGAACGGCGCTTTCGCTGCGTGTTCGCCAACCGAGCGGCGGAGCGCTTTCTCGGCAACGAGACCGGTACGCTGGTCGGCATGCCCCTGGAAAAGCTGGACTTGCTGGCGCCACAAAAACTGTTGCAGCAGTTCGACGACGACGCCGAACAGCCCAACGGTGTCAGCTACGAATTGGCAATCGAGAGCGAGGCCGGGCAGAAATGGCTGCGTATCGTCGGGGAACCGGTCGGCATGGATTTCTCGCTAACCCTCATCGATATTACGCAGCGAAAGAATAATGAGAGCAAAATTCTGGCCGACGCATTGCGCGACCCCTTAACCGGCGTGCTGAATCGACGCGGCTTCGAAGCGGAGGCGAGCGAGCGTCTGCAAGACTGTACGCAAGGTGCGGTTCTTTATCTCGACCTGAACCAGTTCAAGTCGATCAATGACCGCTTCGGCCATCAGGCGGGTGATGCGCTGTTGAAAGCATTCGGTCATCGGCTGGAGTTCTGTTTGCGACCGGAAGACGTACTCGGACGCTTAGGTGGAGACGAATTTGCCATTGTCCTTCCCGGCGTTACGGTTGACGACGTTAAGCACGTCGCTGAGCGGCTCATCGAGACGGCGTCCGAAGCCTACATTATCCAGGGCCAGGAAATCGAATGCGCGGCAAGCGTTGGCATTGCGCTGATGCCGGCACATGGCAGCGAGTTGTGGCCGCTGATCGGTGCGGCCGACCAGGCGATGTACAACGCCAAGGCAATCAGCCACGATGATCCTGCAGACGATCGCGCTGCTTACGTGGCGGCGGCAATCGCTTCCTGATTGTCATTTGCTGGCGGGTACATTTGGTCGGTGTGTTGGAGCCCGCCTCGCGGGCGAATGTGGTCGCGCCCATCGGTTTCCCATTCGCGCGCAGGGCGCGCTCCTACAGCCCGATTCAGGCTGCTCCCGCG
>CAZSDL010000079.1:0-11005 GCA_964605635.1 uncultured Woeseiaceae bacterium | reverse complement strand
CTGATGGTGAACCCGGTCGGGCGTGAGTCGTCCGCGGGGAATTCCTCGACTTCGATGATGCGCCACTCGTTGACATCCAGCTCGGGGAAAAATACGTCGCCATCGACGATTGTGTGCACGCGAGTGAGATGGATACGCCCAACCTGGGGAAGTAGCTGCTGGTAGATGCGACCGCCGCCGATGATCATGACCTCGTCGTCGCCCTCGACAAGTTGCAAGGCAGCCTGCGGACTCGGCACGACCTCGCAGCCGTCGATGCGCAGGTTCGGGTCGCTGCTGATGACGATATTGCGACGTCCCGGGAGGGGCCGGCCGATGGCGTCAAAGGTCAGGCGGCCCATGACCACGGCTTTACCCAGGGTGAGTTGCCGAAAGCGACGCAGGTCTTCCGGCAGGTACCATGGCAGCTCGCCATGGAGGCCAATGACGTTATTGGTCGAGGCGGCAACGACGATGGTTAACAGCACGGGGTCAAACGGCGACCGCCGCCTTGATGTGCGGATGCGATTCGTAGTTGAGGATTTCGAAATCTTCGAAGCGATACGTGAAGATCGAATCCGGGCGACGCTTGATTGCCAGGCGGGGTAAAGGCAGGGGCGTTCGGGCCAGTTGCCGGTCGGCTTGTTCGAGATGGTTCAGGTAGAGGTGACAATCGCCGCCGGTCCAGATGAAATCCCCGACGCCGAGGCCGGCCTGCTGCGCCACCATGTGAGTCAGGAGCGCGTACGAGGCGATATTGAAGGGCACGCCGATAAATATATCGGCGCTGCGCTGGTACAACTGGCAGGATAGCCGGCCTTCCGCGACATAGAACTGGAACAGGCAATGACAGGGCGGCAGTGCCATGTCCGGCAACGCCGCAACATTCCAGGCGCTGATGAGCAAGCGACGTGAGTCGGGGTCCCCGCGGAGGCGTTGCATGAGATCACTTATCTGGTCGATGGTGCTGCCGTCCGGAGCCGGCCAGCTGCGCCATTGCACGCCGTAGACCGGGCCGAGATCGCCGTTGTCGTCGGCCCACTCGTCCCAGATCGAGACGCCGTTGTCACGGAGTGCGTGCACGTTGGAGTCGCCACTCAAAAACCACAACAGTTCGTGAATGATGGAGCGCAGGTGAAGCTTCTTCGTGGTAACGAGCGGGAAACCGCGCGCGAGATCGAAACGCATCTGGTAACCGAAGACGCTGAGCGTGCCGGTGCCGGTGCGATCCTCCTTGCGGACGCCATGCTCGCGGACATGTTGCATCATTGCCAGGTAGGGCTGCATCTCAGGCCTTCACGGTTTGGGGACCGCGCCGCCAGGCAAGGATCAGCATCGTGGCGCCGGCGACGATCATGGGCAGGCTCAGCAACTGGCCCATCGTCAGCCAGTCCATCGCCAGGTAGCCGATATCGGCATCCGGTTCCCGGAAGAACTCGACGAAGCTGCGAAAAACACCGTACATCAGCAGGAACATGCCGGTGACAGCCATTTGCGGACGGGGCCGTGCCGAAAAAATCCACAAGATGATAAACAGAAGCAGTCCTTCCAGCAGCGCCTCGTAGAGTTGCGAAGGATGGCGACCTATGCCATTCACATTGAAGCTCCAGGCCACGTCAGTTGGCTTGCCCCACAATTCGCCGTTGATGAAGTTACCGATGCGACCGAATCCCAGGCCGAGCGGAACCAGCGGTGACGCAAAATCCGTCATGGCAAAAAGCGGCTTGCCGATCTTGCGGCCGTATAGCCACAACGCGACAGCAACGCCGATCACGCCGCCGTGAAACGACATGCCACCCTGCGTAATCTTGAAGATATACAGCGGGTCGCTGGTGAGTTCGTCCCAACCGTAGAACAGTGAATAGCCGAGCCGGCCGCCGAGAATAACGCCCAGCATGCCGTAGAAGATCAGGTCGTCGACCTGCTGTGGCTTGAGGATTGAATCCGCCTGCTTCGCGCGGATGCGAGCCAGCCACCAGGCGAGCACGAATCCAATGACATACATCAAACCGTACCAGCGGACCTTGACGAAGCCGATTGAAAAAATGACCGGATCGATTTCCGGATAGGTCAGCATATTTGGCCGTTGGGTCCCCGATGACTGGAAATTGCTCGTGCGCGAGTCGCGCTGGCGCGGCATCGCGCTGCCTGCTGCAGCAGTTTACCATTGCGCCGGTAGCGGGTCGCCTGCGGCAATGCGCTATAGTGACCCGTCGCTATGAACACCCGGACAGACAGCCAGAATCGCCTCGCCTCGGAGACGAGTCCCTACCTGCAGCAGCATGCAGATAATCCCGTGGACTGGTACCCGTGGGGTGACGAGGCGCTGGCAGCCGCGAAGCAGAGCGGTAAGCCGTTGCTTCTCTCGATCGGTTACTCCGCCTGCCACTGGTGTCACGTGATGGCTCACGAGTCGTTCGAGGATGCCGACACGGCCGCATTGATGAACCAGTTGTTCGTCAACATTAAAGTCGATCGTGAAGAACGCCCTGATATCGACCGCATCTACCAGACAGCGCATCAGCTGCTGACCCAGCGGCCGGGCGGCTGGCCGCTCACGATGTTCATTGATCCGGACACGCAACGCCCGTTTTTCGGCGGCACCTACTTTCCGAAGGAGGCGCGCTACGGCATGCCCTCGTTCGGGGAACTGATGACCCGTGTGGCCGCGTATTACCGCGAGAATCCCAGGCAGGTGGAGGAGCAGGGCATCGAACTCCAGGACATCCTGCGGCGCCTGACGCCCGAGCGCCGTACGCAGGACATCCTGCCGGATAAGGCCCTTTTGCAAGCGGTACGCGAGCAGATGGCTCGTGTGTTCGACAGCGAACACGGCGGCTTCGGATCGGCACCGAAGTTTCCGCAGCCGTCAGGCATCGAACGGCTGCTGCGGCAGTGGGCCGGCACCGTGCAGGACGAATATCCGGACATCGAAGCGCTGTTCATGGCATCGCTGACTCTGACCCGCATGGCCGAGGGCGGGCTTTACGATCAGCTCGGCGGCGGCTTTTTCCGCTATTCGGTCGACGCACGCTGGCAGATCCCGCATTTCGAAAAAATGCTGTACGACAACGGCCCGCTGCTGGCGTTATACGCACAAGCCGCCATGGCAACCGGGGAACCGCTGTTTCGTCGCGCAGCGCTGGAGACTGCTGCATGGCTTCTTGCCGATATGCAATCGCCGGAGGGGGCCTTCTTTGCGAGTCGCGATGCCGATTCGGAGGGTCACGAGGGCAAGTTTTACGTGTGGACACCAGATGAGATTCGCAGCGCGTTGCCGGACGATCAATACCGGCTCATGGCCCGCCACTTCGGACTGCAGGGCGAGGGCAATTTCGAGGGCCGCTGGCATCTCACGGTACACGAACCGCTCGAACGAATCGCGACGGACCTGGCGCTCAGCGAGGGCGTTGTGCGTAAGAAAGTCGACGAGGCCCGGGCGACATTGTTGCAGGCACGCTCCGCGCGCATTGCCCCGGCCCGGGATGAAAAAGTTATTGCCGCGTGGAACGGTTTGGCCATTCGCGGGCTGGCAATTGCCGGACGAGCGTTGCAACGACCGGATTTAACAGAGGAAGCTTCGCGCGCCGTCGATTTCATCGACGGGCACATGCGTGCGGACGGGCGCCTGCTCGCGGTTTACAAGGATGGCCGGGCACGCTTCCCTGCCTACCTGGACGACCATGCGTTCCTGCTGGATGCAATTTTGCAGGTACTGCAGGGCGCATGGCACAGCCGACATCTCGAATTCGCGGTAGAACTCGCGGACATCCTGCTGGAACATTTCCTCGACACGGACGGCGGTGGCTTCTATTTCACGGCGGACGACCACGAACCGTTGATGCACCGGCCGAAACCGCTGGCCGACGAGTCGATGCCGGCCGGGAATGGCGTCGCCGCGCTTGCTTTGCAACGACTTGGTTTTCTGCTGGGCGAGTCGCGCTACCTTCGAGCAGCGGAAGACACGCTGCGCTATGCGTCAGCGTCCATGCTGAGTTACCCACACGCACATGTCACGCTCGTGACGGCCCTGGAAGAATATCTGCAACATCCCGAGATCGTGATAATCCGCGGGCAGGCAGAGGAGATTGCCCATTGGCGCGATGCCGTAGCCGGAATTTATGCACCCCGGCGGCTGGTGTTTGCAATCCCGTCAGATCTCGACGATTTGCCCGGCAGCCTGTCGTTGCGGCAGGCCGTCAAAGGTGAAACGGTCGCCTATCGCTGCGTCGGCAGTCATTGCTCACTGCCGGTCACTGAGTGGGATGACCTCGCCGCACTCCTCGCCAACGCTGACGATTCGCCGCGTTCTCAGTAAGCGCTCAGGGTATTACCGGTTTCCGGCGTCAGTTCGCTGCCTTTGGGCCCTTCGAAAACCACCGGCACCGACTCAGTCCCCATACCCCGGTTGCGCAGTACCGCAAAGTGCAGGTGCGGTCCGCTGGTGAAACCGGTGTTGCCCGAGTCGGCGATGTATTCGCCACGGCGAACTGCATCGCCCGGTCGGACACGAATCGTATTCCAATTCAGGTGCGCGTATTCCGCGTACGTGCCGTCACTGTGCAAAATGCGTACGAGGTTGGCGGCCGGACCGTCTCGCACGACGTCGAGACCACTGCCAAAATTCTGGCTGGCCACCTGGAACACTGTACCAGCGCGTGCAGCATAGACCCCCGTACCTATCGGCATGACAATATCGATCGCATAGCGGCTGTCAGCCGTGCTATGGGTGAGCGCTGTCGGAAACGCTTGCGAGATCGGATGGCTGCGTGCCACCGCGAATGGTGCACGGTACGGCGTTTCGGGACTATGGGAGCTGGTGGGATCACCGACTATCCAGGCATAGCGATAGCGAATTGTGGGCGCATCTGCGGCAGCGGCACTCACCGCCAGACTCATCAACTCGGTCTGACCTCTCGCCGGCAGTACAAATCGCAGCGGCTGGTCGGGGGCGGGCTTCTCGATATTGCGTAGTTCATCGATTCCCAGCACGAGTTCAACCGGTGCATAGTAGGTACTGCTGGCCCGCAGATAAATCCTGTCATCCTGCAAGCGATGCTCGACCGCTACCGTCGGCGATGCCGCCTCCGTCGCCAGCGCCCGGGTCTCGACAGCCCGCGCATCCGCCGGCGGACGATCGGAGAACATCCACTCGCCATCACCGCCACGGTATTTGTAGAGCGACTGGGCATCTGCGACCACGCTCACCAGCAAACCCGCTGCGAATAAAGCAACGAGCCCCGCCCGGCTAGCCGATCGGATTACGTTGCCAGCCGTCAGCGGAGCGCCGAATTTCATAGGCAGGCCAGTACTGGTTGTCGAGCTTGAGTGTAATGACCTCGACGGAACCGTTCCAGGTTACCGTCTTCAGTCGAATGGACGCCTGATCTCCCTTGTGCTCCACGACATCGACGAAGGTTGCGAGATCCGGTGTCGGCACGCCGTCGATTTCCACAATCCGCCGCCCCGCCCACAGGCCGTAACGGGTTGCCGGCGACCCGTAGTTGAAATACGCGACATAGACACCGGACGGATCGATACCGCGCTGTATGGCCATTGCGCGATGCGGATCCTGCAACAGCGCGCCTGCCCACAAAACCGCACGATCGATGCCGGCGCCGTCCAATGCCACGGTAGCAAGGTCGAAGTCGCGCGCTTTCCCGTCCCGCCAGATGGTGACCGTCACGCGCGGCTTCTGGGCGGCACGTTCCATTTCGCGAAAACTCGAGACAATGCGGCCGTCGATAGCGAGCAGCATATCGCCATTGCGCAGGACCTCCGCCGCCGGAGACCCGGCCGCCAGCCGATTGATGCTCAACGCGCGTCGCCCTTTCGGGTCATGCTTTTCGAGGCGCTCAATCCAGGATTCATCGAGGCCAAGCTTGCGGGCGGCAAAAAGAGGCGCATAACCGAATTCCGCTTCGAGCGAGTAAAACGGTCGCCCGTCACGCAATGTGTCGACGAATTCACGCACGAGGTCACTGGCAATGCCCCGGTTCATCTGGTTCGATTCATTGCCGCCCTGGTAGGCAAAACTCGACCAGGTCGCCACCACATGACCACGCCCGTCGACCATTACTCCGTCCATTTGGGCCGGTTCGTTCACCAGCGAAATGCCTTCGAGATTGGCTTCGCGGAAGCGCAGCGTACGCGACAGCGGCAGGGTCATCGGATCGACCGACGCTACGATCCCCGCCTGGCGAGCAAGCTGGTGATCAGCCTTGAGGCCAACGACCAGCACCTCATCGCCGGGCTTGAGCGCCTTGGTCGACAATACGGCAGACTTGACCGGCGTATCCCCGATCAATGCCGGGTCGTAGGAGACGATGGCAAGATTGTGCAACGGGTGCACAGCTTCCACTTTACCCATGATCTCCAATGAGCCGGCAAAAGTGATCGCTACATCACCCATGGCCTCCGGCACGGTATTGCGGTCAACCAGCACATAGCCGCGCTCGTGGTCGAGAATTAAACCGGTGCCATAATAATGGCGATCTGCAACACCGGAGACTGTGTACGGCAGGTCGAAGTTGACCATAACGAGCGATGACGCGATTGTCTCCAGCCGCCGGTCGCCGGTCGCTGCGAACCGCGTGCTGCCACCAGCAGGCTCGGCGAGGTCCGGCCCGGGTGCGAGGTCGCGGCATGGCCATAAGCCCGTCGCATCGTCGCGCTGACAGAAACGCGCCGGAAACCAGGTACGATCCATTTGCAGCGAGCGTACTACGCTGTTCTGCGGATCCTCGACGGTCACGTAGCGAATCGTCGTTCGATCACCATCTGCGAGCTTCGTCAATTCCCTTTCGAAACTAGCGATATCCGTAACAGCAGTGCCACCCACTTCGGTGATGACCGCGCCACGCGGAATGGCGGAGCGCGCCAGCGTGTAGCCCGGATCGGCGACGTAGATATGCTTTATCGGCCGATTGAAATGTCGCGCTTGCTGGTAAGACAGGTTGTTGACAACTGCATTGCCGAATTCGAGGTACTCATCAGGAGTAATGGCATGCAGGTCCGTCACCGGCAGCGTGGTCGTGCGCCGCTTTCCGCCGCGCTCGAGTTCCAGCGTCACCGTCTGCCCGACCTTCTCGTCGAGTATCGCCGCCAGCGGCACGAATTCCGTGATCAATTCGCCGTCGACGCGCAACAGGATATCACCCGGCTCGAGCATGTCGTCCGCCGGCGACTGCACGATGCGCTCCTGCACGGCCAGCATTCCCGTCTTGCCGGGTCGCGCTTCGCGCACTGCGGTTTCCGTGGCTTCGGTCAGCCCGAGCCGGCGCAACTCATCATAAGCCTTTTGCACGAATACCGTCTGCAACGAGCCACGGGGTACCGGCTGGTCGTTCTGCAGCAGCCGCAATGCCTCGCTTATACGATCCAGCGGCAGGAAGAAACTGCTGGCAGCGGAATTGGCCGCTCCGGCGTTGAGGGCAACCACGCGCCCGTCTATATCGATAACGGGCGAACCAGAAGAACCTCCCGAGGTACTTGACGCGGCCTGGTAATAAAACGTATTGAAGTCGTTGTACTTGCCGCGGCCGTAGTTCGGCGCTTCCCGGTCGAGTCGTGCCAGCGTACCGGCCAGAATGGAAAGTCGCTCACCGGCGTCGTTACCGATGACGCGAATTTCGCGTCCGATCGCCGCTGCACCGGGTGCGAGCGGCAACTCGGCCGGCTCGATGAACTGCAGCTCGGCCGGGGCGTAACGAAAAAAGCCGAAGTCGTGCACCGGGTCGCGATAGATGGGCTGCAGCCGAACCTCTTCGTTATTCAGAAATACGGCCTCGGCGACGACCGGACCGGGCGTAACGACGTGCCGATTGGTCAGGATGATGCCTCTCTCTGCGTCGACGACGAACCCGGTCGCCTGCGTGGATGAGTTCCACTCGGTATCGAATGCGCGAGTGCTGTCGACACGGATGGATACGACGCCGGTGGCAATGCGCTCAAGCGTGCCGGCCCAGTTGCTGTCGTGCGGCTCAACCAGTACTTGCGCTTCGGCGACGACCTGTGCTTCAAGTTGCGCCTGTGCGTCTTCCTGCGCCTGTGCCTGCACCTCCGCTTCAGCCTGGGCCGCGGTAAGGCCCCAAAGTACGAGAAGCGCGAGTATCCTGTATTTCATAAGTTCCTTTGTTGGCATTGTACGGGCCAGCCAGGTATCTGGGCGTTCAGACCTCGCGGCAGCGCGCCGGTTCATTATGCATGGGTGCCATGGCGGGGAACCCGACACGGTCCGCAAAAATGCGGCCAGCAGGAAGGCTCGGGTCAGGCAGACGTGAAAGCAATATCGAGCTGCCGTGCAGCCTTAACATCGTCCAGGCGACGTACCGGCATGCTGTAAGGTGCCCCTTTCAGTTTCTCCGGTGACTTCCGCGCATCCTCTGCAATGGCAATCATTGCATCAGCGAAGCGGTCCAGCATTTCCCGCGTTTCGGTTTCGGTCGGCTCGATCAGCAGGCATTCCGGTATCAGCAAGGGAAAGTAAGTAGTCGGCGAATGAAAACCATGATCGAGCAGCGCCTTGGCCACGTCCATCGCGGTTATGTTCAAAGTCCTGGCCTGCCGCTTGAGTGTGATGATGAATTCATGGCTCGCGCGTCGCTTGGGAAACGCCGGATCGAAACCTGCCGCCCGCAGGCGGGCCAACAGGTAATTCGCATTCAGCGTGGCAAACTCGGCGACTCGTCGCATGCCATCGTGTCCGAGCATGCGCATGTAAACGTACGCGCGCAACAATACCCCGGCATTGCCCATGAAACCGGACAGGCGACCGATGCTTTGCGGCAAATCCTTCTCAGTCAACCATTCGTAGCGATTACGGCCGTCTTCTTCGATTTTTCCTACGATCGGTATCGGCATGAACGGCATCAGGCGACGCCCGACGCCGACCGCCCCGGACCCGGGCCCGCCGCCGCCGTGCGGTGTCGAGAACGTCTTGTGCAGGTTCATGTGAATGACATCAAATTCCATGTCGCCCGGGCGCACCTTGCCAAGAATGGCGTTGAGGTTCGCACCGTCGTAGTACAGCAAGCCGCCAGCCTCGTGCACGATTGCTGCGACCTCCTTGATGCGCCGCTCGAAAACGCCGAGCGTCGACGGATTCGTCAGCATGATACCGGCCGTGTTTGGCCCGACAGCCTTGCGCAGCATGTCCAGATCGATATCGCCGTCGGAGCCGGTCGGCAGTTCCCGTACGACACAGCCGCACATGGTAGCGGTCGCAGGATTGGTGCCATGCGCGGCATCCGGCACGATGATTTCGTTGCGATGCGGTTCGTTACGCGAGAGATGGTAAGCGCGAATCATCAGCACCCCCGTCAACTCGCCCTGCGCTCCGGCCATCGGCGTCAACGACACGCCGCGCATACCGGTGACCGCCTTCAGCATTTCCTGAAGTTCGAACATGCAGGCCAGGAAACCCTGCCCATGTCGCGCAGGCGCAAGCGGATGTCGATTGATGAAGCCCTGCAACATGGCGCTCGTATTGCAGGCTCTCGGGTTGTACTTCATCGTGCACGACCCGAGCGGATAGAAGTGCGTGTCAATCGAAAAGTTCAATTGCGACAGGCGCGTGAAATGGCGCACGACCTGCAATTCCGATGCTTCCGGAAGCATGGGCCGCGTCGAGCGCAGGAAATGCTGCGGAATATCGCAGGCTGCCAACTCGCCGGGCGCTTGCGCAAAAGCGCGTCGTCCGGTGCGTGACTTTTCGAAAATCAATGGTTCATTCATGGGGCTTATCCGGGAGAAATACCGAGCGCGCGACAGGCCTCGGCGTAATCAGGCTCACGACAGACGTCTTCGATCTGTTCGCGGTAAACGACGGTGTTATTCTCGTCTAGTACTACGACCGCCGGAGCGAACATGCCGGCAAGCGGTCCCTCGACGATAAGAACGCCATAATTGTTGCCGAAGCCGGCGTGACGTATCGCGGACAGGCTCGTGACGGCGCCGAGCCCATGCTCGGCATTGAAGCGCGCATGGGCGAAGGGCAGGTCGTACGAAACCACCAGCATCGCGATGTCGTTGTACTCCGCAGCGAGCCGGTCGAATTCGATAACGGATTTCTCGCAATCGCACAGATCAATGCTCGGCATGGTGTTAATGATTTTTCGCTTGCCGTGAAAATTGGCGAGCGATACGTCCTGCAGCTCGACATTGACCAGCGACACATCCGGGGCCTTGCTGCCGATCGTTGGCAATTCGCCGTCGAGGCGGTAGGCGGTACCGTTAAAAACAATTTTCGGCATCAACCCGCACTCTTTTTGCTGTCACCGACACGCGACTGGCCCGTCATTATCTGTCGCAGACTCCCTGCGTAGATCTCAAGGTCCTTGCGCGTTTTCGTTTCCGTCGCGCAGACCAGCAGCGCATCGCCCAGTTCCGGATGACTTTGGGAAAGGTCGAACCCGCCCAGAATGCCGGCGTCGGCAAGTGCTTCGAGAACCGGAGCGACGGGTCGATCAAGCCGCAGCGCGCACTCGTGAAAAAACGGTCCCTTGAAAAGCCGGTCGATGCCCTCGATGCGGCAAAGACTTTCAGCCAGCGCCGCGGTGTTGTTGCAACTTGCGGTGGCCACGCGTGCCAGTCCCTCAGCCCCAAGCAACGACATATAAATAGTCGCTGCCGTCACCATCAGTCCCTGGTTGGTACAGATGTTCGACGTCGCCTTGGAGCGGCGAATATGCTGTTCACGAGCCTGCAGGGTCAGTGTGAACCCCGCATTGCCGTCGAGGTCCGTCGTGCGGCCTACGATACGGCCCGGCATTTGCCGGACCAGGGGCTGGCGGCAGGCCATGAATCCGAAGTAGGGCCCTCCAGACGATAACGGCACGCCCAACGGCTGGCCTTCTCCACAGGCGATATCCGCACCCTTCTCGCCCCAATGTCGCGGGGCTTCGAGCAGCGCGAGCGACGTCGGGTTGCTGACGGCAATGACCAGCGCACCCCTCGCATGCGCCCAGTTCGCCAGCGCATCGACCGGTTCGAGGGTGCCGAAGAACGACGGTTGCTGGATGACCAC
>CAZSDL010000078.1:0-11104 GCA_964605635.1 uncultured Woeseiaceae bacterium | reverse complement strand
ATTTCGCCGGGCTCGTCAATGCGCGCTATGCAAAGCCGAACCCGAATCTGTCGATCAAGAGGGTGACCTCAAGGCTTTACCGTGGACATTGCTCTTTCAACCTGCATCTCGATGACGCCGTATCGCAGGTTATGGTGCAACGAGACTCGGTGCGCGACACCCTCGCCGGCTTGCCGGGCATGGACGAGCGCACCAGGGACGTTACGGCGCGTTACCTGGAGCGGTTTTTTGACGAGATGGGGAATCCGCGCAATATTGAAAGTCGCATGGTCAGAAAATGTCTGTAGGCAACGGCGCTGCGTCCCTGTGCTTTAACCAGTCGCCGATTATTTTCGACACCCTGGGGTGAATGAGATAGCCCAGCGAACTGTGCGGATTTGATTTGCCGTAGCGCACCGCAAGGTTGTAAATCTGGTAGTCGCGGATGCTGCTGACCAGGCGATGCTGCAGCATCGCTTTGAAGTCGTTTGCCACCGCGTTGTCGTGGCACAGGTAATCGTCCTCGGCAGAGACGTTGTGCCAGCACACAATATTGGTCGGATAGCGGCTCTTGCCCCTGCTCTTGCCGCCGAAGATTCTTCGTTTGACCATCTCGTCGCCAAGCGGTGAGCCCAGCGTCAGCCAGTGTTCGACCTTGTGCTGCGCGTATTGCCCGGCGAAATCCGGATGATGGGAAAGCTGCCACAGCACATCGTAGGTCACCACGCTGCCGGTACCGTGCGACACGACCATGACTTTTTTCTGCTGGTCGAAGGCCTCGGTGATCGCTGTTCGAACCCGTTCCCGTACCCGGCTGCCGAAGTCGCTTTCCGCGTTCCAGTACTGCTCAAAATCCCTGGCAACCTTGCTGATCAGTGTATCGCCGAGCCCCAGCGACCCCATTAGCGGCGCGACGATATGCGCGGCGAATTCGTGCATTGACGTCTTGCCGGTCAATCGATCATAGCGGCTGACACTGAAATGCTTGGTTTTCCTCAGCGTTCTCAGTTCCTGCAAAGCATTGCGGCGGTCGCCGACGTCGAGCATGGGGTCGTAGCGCCGGCCGCTGCTTTCCAGGTACGCGTTGCTGATGTCGGCGTACCAGGCCTGCCGTTTACCGACAGCGTGAAAATCATGCAACAGATCGGGACAGTCGCGCTCGATGCCTGCCGCCGTCGCTGCGATGCAGATTTCGAGTAGTTCCCTGGCCGGCGGTTTGAAATCGTGTCCGTGTACGAACACGATTTCACGTGGGTCGATTCCGGGAACACTCGCTGCGGGAGTCATGGCGAGATCTTAATGGCATCCGGCAGCGGCCGGTATACCGAAAGGCGTGCCCGGCGACCGCTGCCTTCGTCTGCGATCAGCAATCTTCCGTCGGCGAGCAACTCGATGCCCTCGGCCTGTCGATGACGTTCTGCCAGCGGAAATGCGCGGGCAGCGATTAATCGCCCTTCCCGGTCGATTTCGATCACGGCGCGCTCGCGGGCTGCGACGATCAGCCAGCGCTCACCGGACATAGCGCGCGCGATTCCGGACGGACGAAAGCCCCTGCTGCCCAGGGCCGCCTCGATCGCGGGCATGGGCAGCTCGATGCGGCGCGTCCACTCAATGGTGCGGTCGGCTATTGACCAGTGGAAAATCAAAGGGTTGCTGAGGTCCGACCCGGGAACGGCGCGTTTGCACAGGAGCAGCAGCAGTTGCTCGTCCGGGTCTGGGGCCAGCCCCTCAATTTCGCAGTCGCGCCCGACACCGGTGCGATGCGTCGAGAAGGACACCCGCTCGCCGTCGGCGCCCTCCCGCGCAATATGGATCGTGCCGTCGCTGGTCACCAGGTAAACCCGATTGTCTAGCCAGGCAATGCCTTCGAAATCGCCGCGGAGTGTCCGGCGTTCACCGAAGGCAAAGGCCTTCACCAGCTTGCCCTCGTCGTAGTCCAGTTCGTAGACAATGGCCTGTTCGTCGTCCACGGCCAGGAGCCGGCCGTCGTCGCTCAGGGCGAGTCCGGAAATTTGCTCCAGTTTGTCCGGCAGCTCCCATTGCTGCAGGGTTTCTTCTGTCAATGGATAGCGGGCCAGAACGCTGTCCTCGCTTGTCACCAATTCGACAGTCGATGCCGCTGCGCAAGGCATGCAAAGTGGCAGCAGTGCGGCGAGGATGCGGCGCACTAGTTGAGGTCGTCCTCGCTTCGGCTGCGCCTCGTCAACATCGAAAAGAACGGCCCGGAAAGCGATTTGCCGTACTCCAGATTCCAGATGATCAGATTTGCGTAGACGAAGGACATTGAGATGACCGCTGCGATTCCGAGTGCCCCGATGCCTGATCCGAGGCCGATACTGATAGCGGCGAAAATATACATGGCGTGCGCTGGCCGATCGAGGCTGAAACGAAAACGCACCGCGGCGACGATTCCGGCGAGGCTGAATGCCAGCGCGAGGCTGTTCACAACGATCATCGAGATGCCGGTGACGACGATGGGAAGAATGACAATAGTCTGCACAAACGACTGGTCGACTTCCCTGCTGCGGCTGGTAATGAAATAGACCCAGGAAACCGGCACGATCAGGATGCCGGCACCGAAGCTCGCAAAAGCCAGTTGCAGCGGTGCTTCTGCCGACAGGATCGTCTCCTGGACCTGCGTGTAGACCGGTTCGAAACGGTCGGCTTCCATTTCGGTCAGCGCGGCAATGCCATCCAGCGGCAAGTACTGGCTCAGGGCAGGGAAGCGATTGACCAGAAACACGGTGAGGCCCACCCAGAAAGCGTAATACAGTGTGATCAAGGTGGTGGGAATCAGAATATTGGTTGATTTGCGCATGGGCATTCCTGATGACCGGCGCCGCCAAGTATAGGCGCATTTGAGCGCTTCCGAGATGGTACCCTACTCGCGTTCGCACTCAGGAAACGAATGAATAGATGCAAAAGCACAATAAGGACCAGCTCCTCGGCATCAGCAATGCCGTGGTCGATATACTGGCGCACGTCGACGAGGATTTCCTCGCTCGCGTAGGCGCTCCCCGCGGCTCGATGACATTGATCGACGAGGCTCGCGCACACGAGATCTACGACATGATGGGCCCGGCGACAGAGATGTCGGGCGGGTCGGTCGCCAACAGTATTGCCAACTTCGCCAGTCTCGGCGGACGCGCCGCCTACATAGGCAACGTCAGCGCCGACCAGCTCGGCGAGATTTTTGTCCACGACATGCGCGCCCTGGGGGTCGATGTACGGCTCACCCCGGCTTCCGGCGGTTCGCCGACTGCTCGCAGTCACATCCTGATAACGCCGGACGGGCAGCGCACCATGCAAACCTACCTGGGCGCATGTACAGAACTGGCCGTGTCGGATATTTCCGAGCGTACGGTCGGTTCACCGGATGTGGTCCTTCTCGAAGGCTACGTCTGGGACATCGCGGAGGGACCCGCACTGATTGCGAAGGCAATTGCAATTGCGAAAAAGCAATCCGCTCGTATCGCCCTGTCGCTGTCTGATTCGTTTTGCGTCAAGCGTCATCGCAACGAGTTTCTCGAAGCGATCCGCACCAGTGTGGACATTATTTTTGCCGATGATGACGAGGTCATGGCCTTGCTGGACGTCGACACCTTCGACAAAGTCACGCAGGCCGTACCGCAGTTCGACAGAATGTTCGTCATGACCCGGTCGGAAAAAGGCTCGGTGATCATGGACCGCACGCAGACCATCGAACAGGCAGCGATCCCGGTCGAAAAAGTCGTGGACACGACCGGCGCCGGCGACGCCTATACGGCCGGCTTCCTGTACGGCCTGATCTCCGGCCGCTCGCTCACCGAGTGCGCACAGCTCGGCACGGAATGCGGCTCAGCCGTGATCCAGCGTATCGGCGCCCGCATCCCCCCAAAACCTCGGGTCGGACCCCAGTAACTGCCTGATACCTAATGTTATTTCGATAATCCTCGGGTCGGACCTCAGCAACTGACGCGTCACCGGGACATTCTCGACGTGCTGACTGACAGGCGTTTCGGCCGGACCCGGCCTGCCAAGGCGCCCGCCGATGCGCGAGCGATGCCGCGCAGCGCAGCCTGCCGTACTACGACCGCTACGTGCGCCGAAATCTACTTGAGACCGAAGGCGAAACACATCGGCGATTGCGACGGCAACTTGCGGCGGGTTTGAACCCAAAACGCGTCAGCGACCTTTCGCTCCAGGTGCAGGGCATTGCCCGCGAACTTGTCGACAAATTCGAGCCAGGAACAGGCTTTGATTTCATCGCCGAACTGGCCGAACCGATGCCGGTAATCGTGATCGCCACATTGCTTGGATGGCCCGATGACCAACGTCACCGTCTGCGCGCCTGGTCCGCGGACATCGTGCGACTGTACGAAAAGGACGCCAGCGACGACGATGCGACACGCGCCGAACAGGCAACCCGCGAGTTCGCCGCGATGCTGCAGTCGCTCGCCGACGACCGCAAGTCTCGTCCGCAAGGAGACCTGATCAGCGAGCTTATGTCGTTCGAAACCGAAAGCGGCGACCTCTCGCGTGATGAACTCATCGCCAATTGTATGCTGTTGCTCAACGCGGGCCACGAAGCAACCGTCAATGCCGCCGCAACGGGATGCTGACGCTGCTACGACACCCCGATGCACTGGATCGCCTGCACAAACGGCCGGACCTCATCGATTCCGCGGTTGAAGAAATGCTGCGCTACGACCCGCCGCTGCACCTCTTTCATCGCTACGCGACAGAAGACGCGACCGTTGCCGGACACGACTTTCGCGCCGGCGACACACTCGGCCTGTTGTACGGATCTGCCAACCGTGACCCGGACGTGTTCAATAAGCCGGACGATTTCGACATTCGCCGGCAACCGAACCGGCACCTTGCATTTGGCGCTGCGACGCATTTCTGCCTTGGAGCAACGCTTGCGCGTCTCGAACTGCGAACGCTCTTTAACACGCTGCTTGCGAGAGCGACGCGCTTCGAGTTGCTGGAGACGAAACCGGAGTACCGCACGGGGCTCGTGTTTCGCGGGTTGAAGCGGCTGATGGTGCGGATCGAACCCTGGCAGCCTGTCGGCGAGCCCAGCCGCAACGCCTGATCAATCCGCCGTCTAAACCAGCTCCCGATAAAGTTCGACCGTCTTCCGCACCGTATCCTCGATACGAAAATTCGTGCCGATACATTCGCGTGCGGCTTCCCCCATACGCCGCCGCATTGCCGGGTCCCGGTACAAGCGTTCGATCGCAACCGCTATTGCCTTGCTGTCGCGCACGGGAACCAGAATGCCGCATTCACCATCAACCACCAGTTCCGGACTGCCGCCCGAATCAGTCACGATAGCGGGCACACCATACGCCATGGCCTCGATGATCGAACGCGGCAAACCCTCCCGCTTGATCGACGGCAGGCAGACAACGCCTGCGGCAGCACTGATGCGCGGCGCATCGGCACGATAGCCTGCAAGATGGATACGCGAACGCACCGGACTGCGCGCGATTCGTCGCCGCAACCGTGCAGCGTCCATACGACCGACCAGCAGTAGATGGGCGGGTACCTCGTCGGGCAAGCGCCCGATCGCATCAACCAGGAATTCAATTCCTTTGCGCGGCCGGTAATTCGCGACGCAGGCGATGACAAACGCATCGGCCGGAATTCCCAGTGTCGTGAGATCGACCGGAGAATCCGTATACCACTCCAGACTGTGCCCCTTGTGAATAGTGACCGGCCGTTCCGCCGGCATGCGCAGAAACGCGGGTCGCATGCTGAGGAAATGCTGACGTACCGCGTCGGCTACACAAACAATGCGATCGATGCGGGGATTGAGATAGCGCAGCCACGACGACGGTTCCAGAAAACCAGCGGCCCCGACAATGCCGCGGTAGGCAACGATCCTGACCGGCAGCCCTTTGGCGGCGCGCAGCACATTGCTGATCGCCTTGTTATTGAAGGTATGCACGATCTGATAGTCACCGCGAACGAGTTCGGCGCGCAATTGCCGAATTGCCAACCGATCGAAGTCTCTGCGCAACGGGATGTCGACGGTCGAAACGCCTTCCGCCGCCAGGGTCGGGTAATGACGATGCTGCGGTGAACATACGACCGTGATGTCGATGCCTGCGCGTCGCAAGCCAATAAAGGTGGCCAGTGTCGGCCGGTCGCTGTCCTGTGCAAGTCCGAAATTGACGCACAGGACCCGGATCGGCTTTGCCTCACCAGGCCTCGCAGAGGCCCCTGGCAGCGACCGGTTCATTGTGCGGTCGAGAGTATCGGCGGTCCCGTTCAGTTGCCGATCGGGTGCCAGGTGGTTTTTGTCTCTTGAGTTTCCCGGATCAGGTACGGGCTTTGCGCCGACGCTGACGTCCATTTCGTTTCGCTCCGCGTGATGACGCGCTTGATGTTGCGCGCCGCCTCCTGCTGGATGTCGCGCGTCCTGTCCGGAGCGGATTCGCTGTGCACCACGGCATTGACATCCATGTGCGAAGCAAATTGCATCGCGAGCTCCGAGCGATAGCCGGTAAGAATATTTACTACGCCCTTGGGCACGTCGCCGGCCTGCAGCACTTCGGCAAAGCTGACCGCCGAAAGCGGCAGCGATTCGGAGGCCAGCACCACTGCGGTGTTGCCGCCGACGATAACGGGCATCAGCGTCGAGACCAGGCCCAGCAGCCCGGAATCATCCGGTGCGATCACAGCTACAACGCCGGTCGGCTCCAGCACCGAAAAATTGAAATGCGACGACGCGACTGGATTCACCGAGCTGAAAATCTGCTGGTACTTGTCCGACCATCCTGCGTAATAGATGACACGATCGATCGTGGCATCGACTTCCGACCTGGCCTTCCGTTTCGCCACACCCTGCAGCACCAGTTCGTCGACAAACTGTTCGTGCCGGCCTTCGAGCATCTCAGCGATGCGATAAACAATCTGGCCGCGCAGGTATGCACTGGCGCCCGACCAGCCCGCAAGCGCCGCGCGCGCGGCGACCACCGCATTTCGGAAATCCTTGCGACTCGAGCGGCAAACGTTTGCTATGACGCTGCCGTCCTTGTTTTCGAGCGTGAAGTAACGCCCCGACTCGGTGCGTGGGAATTTGCCGTCGATGTAGATTTTGTAGGTCTTGGCGACGGCGATACGGGATGCTTTTACTGCCATAGCTAAACCTCCAGCTTCACGTACGCATCGAGTCCGTGCAGCCCGCCTTCGCGGCCGACGCCGGACTCCTTGTAGCCTCCGAACGGCGACGTCGGATCGAACTTGTTAAACGTATTGGCCCAGATCACACCCGCGCGCACGCCCTGCGTCATCTTGAAAATCTTGGCGCCCTTGTCGGTCCATACGCCACCCGATAGCCCGTACGGTGTGTTGTTGGCTTTCGTCAACCCTTCTTCTTCGGTGCGGAACGTCTGCACGGCCAGAACCGGACCGAAGATTTCTTCCTGCACCACCCGGTTCGACTGCGACACGCCCGTGAAAATGGTGGGACGACACCAGTAACCGCGCTCCGGCACCGGGCAGGAACTCTGGTGCATCTCGGCACCTTCCTCGCGCCCGATCTTCAGGTATTCCTCGATGCGTTCGAGCTGCGCCGCCGAATTTATGGCACCGATATCGGTGTTCTTGTCGAGCGGATCGCCGATGATCAGCGTCTCCATGCGATCTTTCAGTTTGCGGATCACCTCGTCGGCAACCGACTCCTGCACGAACAGTCGTGAACCGGCGCAACAGACGTGGCCCTGGTTGAAGAAAATTCCATTGACGATGCCTTCCACCGCCTCGTCGATCGCCGCGTCCGCGAAAATAATATTGGCTGCCTTGCCGCCCAGTTCCAGCGTGTACTTCTTGCGGGTACCGGCAATAGCCTTCTGGATAATGCGGCCGACGTCCGTGGAACCGGTGAACGCGATCTTGTCGACGTCCGGGTGATTAACGAGCGCCGCACCGGTGTCGCCTGCACCGGTAAGGATATTCACCACGCCCGGTGGCAAACCCGCATCGCGCACGACTTCGGCGAATTTGAGCGCCGTCAGCGGCGTCGTTTCCGCCGGCTTCAGGACCACAGTGTTACCGCACGCAAGTGCCGGCGCAATTTTCCACGCCAGCATCAGCAGCGGAAAATTCCACGGGATTATTTGGCCGGCGACGCCGAGCGGCAGTGCCCTGCGCCCTGGAAATGCATACTCGAGCTTGTCCGCCCAGCCGGCGTAGTAAAAGAAATGCGCAGCGGCCAGCGGAATGTCGATGTCGCGTGACTCGCGGATCGGCTTGCCGCCGTCGAGCGATTCGATCACGGCGAATTCGCGGGCGCGTTCCTGCAGGATGCGCGCGAGCCGATAGATGTATTTGCCGCGTTCTGCCGCGCCCATCTTCGACCACGGGCCCTTGAACGCCTTGCGCGCCGCGGCTACCGCGCGATCGACGTCTGCAGACGTGGCCGTCGCCACTTCCGCCAGTGTTTCCTCGGACGCCGGATTTATCGAGGAGAAATACCCGCCGTCAGCCGGCTCGACGAACTCGCCGCCGATGAACAGGCCGTAGCGTTCGTCGATGTGTATGTGATCGGTGCTCTCAGGGGCCGGCGCATATTGCCAGCCGCCGTCAAATGCGAGTTTGTTGGTTTGCGTATCCACGATAGCGCCTCGCGCAGGGTCGTTGCTAATCCTTCGAAAAATAATCGGCCGACTGGTACACGCCGGTCGCCTGTTTCTGCAATTGCATGAGCACGTCGTTCGCCAGCGAACTGGCACCAAAGCGAAACCACTCCGGCGTCATCCACGCATTACCGAGCGTCTCACGCAGCATTACGAGGTAGTGCAGAGCCAGCTTGGAATTCGAAATGCCGCCGGCCGGTTTCATGCCCACCATGCGGCCATTGCTGTACCAGTAATCGCGAATGGCCTGCAGCATCACCAGCGTGACCGGCATGGTCGCGGCCGGCTGGATCTTGCCGGTCGAGGTCTTGATGAAGTCGGCGCCGGCATGCATCGCGAGCCAGCTCGCGCGCCGCACGCGATCCAGCGTGCCGAGTTCGCCGGTCTCGAGAATGACCTTGAGATGCGCCTCCCCGCACGCCTCCTTGATGGCCGCAATCTCGTCGAACACCAGGCCGTATTCGCCCTGCAGGAAAGCGCCGCGCGAAATGACCATGTCGATCTCGTCCGCGCCCTCCGCGACCGCCATCCTGGTTTCCTCGAGCTTTATCGAGCGCGGCGCCATGCCGCTCGGGAATGCTGTCGCCACCGATGCGACCTTGATACCGGACTGGCCGAGCGCCTTTTTCGCTACCGCAACCATCGTCGGGTACACACAGACGGCGGCGACGTGTGGCAAACCGGGCATGCGGTCGTGCAGGTGCATGGCTTTCTGGCACAACTGCCGCACCTTGCCCGGCGTGTCCTGGCCTTCGAGCGTCGTCAGGTCGATCATTGCGAGCACCAGTTTCAGTGCTTCGATTTTTGACGCCGTCTTGATGCTGCGACTCTGGAAGCGCGCAACACGCTCGTTGACACCCACCTCGTCGACACGCGCCACGCGCTCGAGATCGGGCACAGGTGTCTTCGAAGGTACAGCCGCAAGGGTCATTTTTGGTAGTCCATGCGCACGGCTTCCAGCGCCACTTTGATCATTTCGTCGAATGTCGTCTGGCGCTCGTCTGTCGACAGCGCTTCGCCGCTGCGGATGTCATCGCTCACCGTGCAGATCGCAAGTGCTTCCACCCGGTGTTCGGCGGCGATGGGGTAAATGCCGGCCGCTTCCATTTCCACACCGAGCACGTCGTATTTCGCCATCGTCTCGAACATGTCGGTATCCGGCGTATAGAAGAGGTCAGCGGAGAAGATGTTGCCGACGTGGTAGCGTACCTTGCCCGCTTCAGCGGCTTTCACCGCATTGGCGACCAACCGGAAACTCGCCAGCGCCGCCAGGTCGTAACCTCCGAAACGCATGCGATTGACGCCCGAATCCGTCGATGCTCCCATGGCGATCAGCACATCGCGCAGCTTCACCTGCGGGTGCGTGGTACCGCAACTGCCGACCCGCACCAGCGTCTTGACGCCGTAATCCCGGATGAGCTCCGTGCAGTAAATCGAGGCGGATGGAATGCCCATGCCGTGCGCCATCACCGACACGGGCATGCCGCGGTAACTGCCGGTAAAGCCCCACATGTTGCGCACGTCCGTGACCCGGCGCGTGTCATCGAGGTAGGTGTCCGCAATGTACTGCGCGCGCAGCGGGTCGCCCGGCATCAGCACCGTTTCGGCAAAATCGCCGCGCGCCGCGTTCATGTGCTTGGTGCTCATCGGGATACGTCACGTAACCGGGTTCGCTCCAGTTTAACACCCCCATCACCGCCATCTCGTAGGAGCCCGCCTCGCGGGCGACTGGGAAAAGCCCTGGCGTTGGCGAATTCGCCCGCGGGGCGGGCTCCTACAGGGTACTTTTGTAGGAGCCCGTATAACGGGCGTTCCCGCCGGTGGCAGTTGTTACGCCGTTGGTCTATCGTGCGGACCGCATCCAGCAACCTGTGCCGACCTTCGTGAACAAATACCTGCACCGCGCGCGCGACGAGATCCTCACCCGCGAACGCTGTTTTATCCGCGAACTCGTCAACGACCCTGCGCTGCCGGATGCATCGCTGGCCGAATGCCGCGTTGAGCCGGGCGTGACCACGGAACTGCATCGGCTGTCGGTCGCGGAGTGGTATGTGATACGCGAGGGTCGCGGCCACATGGAAGTCGCAGGCGAAGCGTCTTTCTCGGTGGCGCCTGGCGATGTCGTGGCAATCCCGCCGGGCGCCTCGCAACGTATTCGTAACACAGGCGACGGCGACCTCGTTTTTCAGTGTCTTTGCGTGCCTCGCTTCACGCCGGCCAGCTACGAATCACTGGACGATGCCGACAGCAAGCCGGCGCCGGGCGTGGATTAATCGCCACACCCGGAAGGTATTTGCCGGAGTCCCGCCGTACTGCCAAAATGCTGCAATTCGAACGCCGATAGGCGCTATACTCCGCCGAATTATCCCGGGAGGCAGGTCATGCGTGGCAATTATCCAACAAACAGAAATCGGCCAATGAAGAATCGGGCACACAGTGGCCCCGTTCTCGCAATCGCAGCCATCGTCGGCTGTCCGCTGGGTGTATCCGGCGTCCAT
>CAZSDL010000077.1:6904-11150 GCA_964605635.1 uncultured Woeseiaceae bacterium | reverse complement strand
CGAATAACCAACCCCGGCACTACCTACGGGCACTACCTGCGAGGTTGCGGGCGAAGTTGTGACCCTGTGCGCAGCCAGCCGCAGGGTGCGCGCACTATGATCTGTGGTCTTCAGAGCCGAACGATGAGTCCGCCATGGCTCGAAATCTCAGGGCGCCGATACACGCAAAGCCACTCCGGCAGCCAGGCCAATCGATTCGCGAACAGCAGTCGAATCTCCTGTTCGACAAGCTTTTTCCACTCGGCACGATTCTGCTCGTCCTCTGGCTCATCGCCGGTTTCGAGTGGATGTGGATGTTTCGCGGCGTCAAACCCGATCCGATTTATCTCACCGTGTTTGCCGGCCTGATAACGCTGTACGGCCTGGTGCGCATGTACCCACTCTTGCACCGATTGGAAGACCTGCGATCGGGATACAAAGGCGAACGAGCCGTCGGCGAATACCTCGACCGGCTGCGCGTGTTCGGCTACCGGGTGTATCACGACGTGCCGGGCGAAGGCGGCAACATCGACCACGTCATTATTTCAACGCGCGGCATTTACACGATCGAAACGAAAACCCGAAGCAAGCCCTCCAAAGGACGCAGCAAGATCGTGTATGACGGCGAGACCGTCTCGGTTAACGGCGGCCCGCCGGAATCCGCACCCATCATCCAGGCGCGAGCGCAGGCGGCGCACCTGAAGCGTCTGCTCCGGGAGATCACCGGGCGCCGTTTCGAGGTCCGACCCCTGGTCGTATACCCCGGCTGGTACGTCAAACACACCGACGCCGCCCGGGAATCGGCTGCGTGGGTGCTGTCACCCAAACGTCTCTACAAATGGATCGAGCGTGAGCCGGAGACCGTACCGGCCGAAGCCGTCCGGCTCGCCGCCAGCCAATTGGCTACGCACATACGCAAGCACAACTAGCAGCGACGCCCTTCAGCCCTCTTCAGCGTTGTGCAAGCTGTTCGACGTGCACGTCGCCAGTTTGCCGAGGGCTTCCTCTATCGCGACTCCTTCCTCTTTCGTCAAGGCTTCTTTGGTCGCAATCCATGCCGCCATGCTCGGGAACGAATCCACGTACATGAACTTGCGATGATCGCCGACGACCGGCGTGACGACATAAGTCTGGATACCACCATCGGCAACAGCCCTGTTCACATACCTCAGCCAGTTGCTGTTCTCTGCCTTGACGTCATCCATCGATTGCCCCTCATGCAGCGAGCAGGACCACACTTCCAGGGTCCGTGAATCGGCACCGGCCGCCGCGCACATGACGACGACGGACAATGGCAGCATTACTCTTGCGATCAGTTTCTTCATGACACACTCCAGGTCTTGTTTTGGTGAGTATGGTGCAAGGGGTCAAGCCAATTAATTTTTCAACATTCAGGAAACAGGCTTCGACAAGCGATACGCATCGCTGTAGCGAATGATCCGTCGCGTGCCCAGCTTCTCCCCGTTTTCGAACTCATCGCCACGTGCAGCGACCTCGAGCATGGCGCGGCCGATGTCAGTCGCCTCAACGGCGGCGCCGACCGAGCCGAAGAACCAGTACAGCAAGTTCTGTCCGAGGTGTCTCTCGGCCGCTGTCGGGCGGATATAGTCCGGCCGATAGGCGAGTACCCGCAGGCACGTGCCTCGAGCGAGGTCAAACAGCGTGGTCTCGGCCTCGACTTTCACGCGGGCCCACATCATTCGTGAGTCTGCCGAGATGTCGCTCGAGCTGATGTAGTGAAACGAAACAGCCGGCCGGTCGGTGACGCTCAGCCACTCCTTGACGAATTGCCGTGGAAACGCAACGTGAATTTCGCGGTAGCCGTCCTCATCGACGCCGAACGAGCTGACGCCGATCGCCCAGAAGACAGTGTCGATGTCCGCGAGCTGCTCGCGAACGGCGGCATAGTCGAGGTAATCGCTGTGAATCGTGGCTTCGACCTTGCCCGCCGCGATGCCTTCCTCCATGCGCGGCGTGATTCGCCGCGTGATAACGCGGATAGTCCCGACATCGGGATCAGCGAGCGCTGCCTCGAGGATGCCGTCCCCGGCCGTGCCGCTGGCGCCCAGAATAGCGATCGTGGCCAGCGGCGCTCTGGCAGCCACCGGTTCTGGCACGGCGTCGCTCAACGTTGCGAAATAGATGGCGAGAGCAGCCCAGGCAAACGCAAACAGGGCCAGCGGCGCCAGCAGAACGGTTCGCAATTTCGGGAGCTTCACGGTCAAGGATAGTAGCACCGGCGACCCGTGCCGCCGCTGCAAAATCAAAAGGTCGAATCGACTTTTCTCAAAGAGGGAGGTCAAAGACGGGGTTGAACCGATTATCCTGGCCCAGACGGAGGAACTGCCATGCACCAGCATCGCCGCAAATTTCTTGTCATTGCAGGAGCGGCCATTGCGGCCGCCTCCCTGCCTCTCACTGTGCGCGCCACAGAGAAGGTGAAGATCGGCATCATTGGCTCGGGCAACGTAGGCAGCGCGCTCGGCACCGTCTGGGTGAATGCCGGGCGCGAAGTCATGTTCTCCTCGCGAAACATAGAGCACGACGAATCGCTCGCTGCGCGTCTCGGCGCCGGCGCGCACGCCGGCACTCCGCGCGAAGCCGCTGCTTTTGGGGACGTCGTGGTGGTATCCGTTCCTTATCACGCATTGCCCGACGTCGGCGAGGACGTCGGGGACCTGATCGAGGGCAAGGTGGTCATCGACACCTGCAATCCTTTCCCGGGACGCGACGGCGAGATCGCAGGCTGGGCACGCGAGAAGGGTGTCGGCCTTGCATCCGCGGAGCTGTTACCCGGCGCTCGCCTGGTGCGCGCTTTCAATGCTGTTGGTGCGGCGCGCATGCGCGCGGCTCATCGGGAACCCGGCCGCGTCGGCATGCCGATTGCCGGAGACGATACCGAGGCCGTCGCGGTAGCCTCGCGCCTGATCCTGGAAATCGGCTACGAGCCCGTCCTCATCGGCGGGCTGGCAATGGGAAAGCACCTGGTGCCCGGGACCGCGCTGGCAGGCGAGCGAAGCGCCGAGGAGATCCGGCGGATTGCGGCGGGGCTGGAGTAGGAGACGAGCACCACTGACAGCATGCCGTCGAAACCTCCAACTGTTCCCGATCAACGTACATAGTTTTAAACGAGGCTCTTACTTCCGAGCACCAAGCCGCGCCAGCATTTCCGACAGGTCTTCGGGGCTGATGTAAAAGTGTTCGCAAACCCGTCCCCACAGCATCGCCGTCGGGACATTGCGGTCCTTGTGCTCCGCCTGCGTTTGATGAAGCACGTGCAGGACCACGCGCTCCTCCCGGGTCAGTCCGTCGCGGACATCTGGCAATGTATCTTCAGGACGTTTCATTCGAACAGGCTACCCCGCTACCCGAACCTTTGCGTCCAGGCTGGCGGATGCCGTAAGCGAACGCGTGATCAGGCAGTTCTGCTCTGCTTTCTCGAGCAACCGATGCGCGCGAGATTCCTCCGTGCCTGCAGGAACCTCGAGCTCGGCGCGAATGTTGAATTTCACGAACCGCGTCACCTTGTCTTCGCGATCGAGCACACCTTCGACATCGCAGGTGACAGATGTCCAGTCCAGTTTCGACGCCCGCGCAATTGCCTTGAAGGTCAGCACGAAGCAATCCGCGACCGCGGCAACGAGCAGCGTTTCCGGCGACCATTTGTCTCCGGGGCCGCCATATTCAGCCGGCGATGCGGATTCGAGAGTCACAAGGCCGGGGCTTGAGATTTCGACAAAACCCTCGGCGTGCATGGCGGCAACGGCGTGATAGTGGTGAGGAAGTTCCTGCATGATTGCTCCTGCGCCTTGGGGCGAAGTGAAGTGGTATCTCTGATTCAGGTGGGGGCAGGGCGATGGATTGCAAGCGAGACCAGTGCAACGGTGACCTTCCAGACGCCTCTGCGCGCTGTAATCTGTGGCTAGCGGGGTCAGTACCCAGGCCAAAGCGCCTCGCGCATTTTCTGCGGGTCGGCGAGTACCTGCTTTCGCGATTGGCCTACTTCGCGGCCGCTGAGCGGTTTGAAGTCGGCAGGCAACGTTTCCTGGTTGAAGGTAACGAGTACCCAGTTCATGACCGCCGCCAGTTCCTCATCCGACAGCGGAGTCTGAGACGCGCCGGGCACGCGCACGACGTAATCGCGTCCTTCCGGCGTCGCAATGATGGGGCCCAGCGTGCCGGCCAGCGGCGGCACCGACGGCGGCACGCCGGAAGCATCCGGCAGATGACAGCCGCCGCAATGCAGAAGGTAATTGGCTTCCGGGTC
>CAZSDL010000077.1:0-6804 GCA_964605635.1 uncultured Woeseiaceae bacterium | reverse complement strand
TTGCCACAGCAGTCGTTGTAGGAAATCAGATAATCCGTGTCGTCGACACTGTTGCGGCAGGTTCCCACCCAGGTGACCGGCGAAGGCTCGGCGCCGGGCGGGCAGCTGTTCATGGTTCCTCCGCAACAGCTGCACAGCGAGCCGCCGAGCGCGCAGTAGCGCCAGTAATCGCAGCTTTGCGGATCCCCTATCTCGCTGACGCCGTCCGCGGCGAACGAGCGCGCGATGGGGAGCAACGGAAATGCGGCCGCGCCGATCAGCATTGCACCGGTTCTCCCGATGAAGCCCCGCCTGGACGTGTGGCGCGCGAGCAGCCGGCTGCGTGTCGTGGCCCTCCCATCGAACCACTGCCAGAAGCGCTGGACGAAATCGACGCGAATCATAGCGCTCGTTCCTTTGCCGGGGTTTCACGTGGCGAGTCCACGAGCCGCAGATAGTCCTGTAGCGTGGCGATGCCGGAGTCCATGGATTCGACGAGGCTTTCGAGATGCTCGCGCGTGTTGACCAGTCCCTTGCTCTTCAAAGTGCCGTCCGCGCCGATCAGCACGGCGAAAGGCAGTTTGCTGACGGCATAACGCATGCCGAGTGCCTGCGACACGAGGTACGGATACTGGTCGATGCCCAGCGAGTCGACATACGCGCTATGCCGTGCGAGGTCCTCGCCATCGCTGGCAAAGATGACCTCGAGGCGCTCGTATTTAGACAGCGATACCGCCGTCGGTACCAGTGATTTGCAAACCGGGCAGCTCGGAGAAACCCATAACACCAGCGTTGCCACGCCCGCGCCGTTCGCGCCACCCACGGTGACGGCATTGCCGTCCAGGCCGGCGTAGGTCTTTGCTTCGGTGAGCTCGCCAACCTTCGGACCATTGGTCGGCATCAACGCGCCGGCCGGCGCGACCCTTTCATGCAGTATCCCGACCTGGCGTGCGAGCGCGACAACCACAATGGCCAATACGATGACGACACACCAGAGGATGACCATCGACACGAACACGGCTTCAGTCATGCCCCTGTCTCCATGCAGCAATAGCGGCCCGGTTACGCAACAGTTGTGCAGCGGCGATATGAAGGAGTGGCGCCGACAGCAGCAGTCCCGCGAGTGTTGCATAGTCGGCAAAATTCAGAGCTCGCGCCGTTAGCGGCAGGCTGGCGGCGAGGGCAAAGCCAATCAACACGCCGTTTCGCGTGATCGGCCGCCATGACAACAACTGGCCATCAATGGTGGAAGTCGACAGGCCACAGCCACAACTGATATGCCGGCGGCCGCGCAGGATATTGATCGCCATCGCCAGGGTGTAGAAAGCCAGAAGCACCGTCGTAGAAATAGCCGCGACGATCATCGGGAGATAGCCTGCACACGCGAGGAGCCAGCTACTGCCGATAAGGAGTTCGATAACGGGTACGATCCACGCAACCGGTGTTACGAGTGGCCCCGGCAGCACCCGGTAATCTGCGAGCACCGCGCGAAACTGCTGCAGCGCCGCAAGTTTGTGACTTGCTGCGAGGAGCAGCAGACCGCCGAAGCCTATGGATACTGCTTTTGCGATGAGTGGATCCACGGCCGGTCACAGCCCCCCGAGTTGAACGAGACCCGGTTGTACGCCCGGTTCCTCGATGTGGCGCAGGAACTTCAGTGCAAGGCCGTCGAATATCTGCACTTTGCCGGTAGTGTCGAAGAAGAACAATTTGGGACGCGATTCATCACTGACGATCATCTGGGATGCGCTCGTCTCGAGCGTCATGCGAGCGATACGGCGCTTGCGCTCGCTGTCGATGACCCAGACCTCGGTTCCGGGTTCGCCGTGCGTGTCCACGCCGCCTTCGTGCATCAGCACATACAGCAGTTTCAGTTCGCGATGAAACGCCAGCGGTTGCGAGCCGCCGGGCCGCCACTCCTTGTCGGTGTCATCGGTGCCGCTTATGGACCAGGGCTCGCTGACGCGAATGTCGTCGCCAGCGACCTGTACGTCATACGCTTGCCCGCTGTGGGAGACGAGCAACCACCCATCGTTCGTCTGCATGGGCTGCGGAAAGACCGGGTCCTCCTCGACGACAAAGAAGGGTTTACTACGGCTCCTGTCCGCTTCCTTGCCCGCTTTGTCGAGCTGGATCAGCTGCAAGGTTCCATCGCCGCAAATCATCAGGAATTGCTGATCGCCCGCCGGCATGATGATGGCGCAGCCGGGCGTCGATATTTCACCCACAAATGTTCGGTCGATCACGTCGACGATGCTGATCGACTGCGCCGGCGTCATATTGAATACGGCGATGTGACGCCGGTTATTCATGAAGCCGATATGGTGGCGATACGGGAGTGCTGCGGTTTTTGGCGGAATTTCGATTTCGGCTTTGCTCGACAACGTGGCCAAGTCGACAATCGTAACCACATCGGTGCGTTCACCATGGACACCACGCGAATAGAACGACTCGACCAGGTAGAACTCGCCCTGCGGGATATTCGGTTCCACCGCCGGCGTATACCAGCCGTGCGAAATGAGCCCCTGCATTTCACCCGTGTCGCCGTCGAAGAGATAGGTGCCGTCCAGGCCCGTAATCGTGAACCAGGATGCTTTGGGTGCAGGAAGCGTGGTCCGGCCGGGCGTTTCTGCTTCAATGGCGACAACAGTTGCCGGAATCGCGAGAGCGACGGCAAGTGTCTTCAGCAATGAAGCGCGGAGCATTGTGGTCCTCCGGGGCCGCTCGTTATTAATCAGTTTTGGCCGGCGCGGATTATATGCTCTTGTGTGATTTCGCATAAGGCCGAGATCGAGCGTGCCGCTAGCGCCAACGATAGCTTGACATGTCAAGATGCGTCAAGGCATGCTTCCGCGATGGCCAGTATCAAAATCAGCTCCAAGATCGATGAAGCGGAGTGGCGGGCGCTGCAAGAGCTCGCGCGCGAGTCCCACCAAAACATCTCAGGGCTGCTGTCCGAAGCAGTGCGAGATTATGTACGCAGACGCCGGGTGCGACCCGAGGTGCTCAAGCACCTGGAAGCGTCCATCGAGGATAACCACGAGCTGGGCAAACGCCTTGCCGAATGAGTCTCGCTCGATCCGTTTTCTGAGCGTCGACGAGGCAGAAGCGATTCACCAAAGGCTGATCGACGAGTTCGGCGGTCCGCCCGGCCTGCGTGATCGCGGCCTTCTCGACAGCGCATTGCATCGCCCGCGCACCGGCTACTATGCCGACGTCGCGGAAATGGCCGCCGCGCAGTTCGAATCCCTGCTCATCAATCATCCCTACCTCGACGGCAACAAGCGCGTCGCGTTTTTCGCAACGGATGTCTTCCTGCGCCTGAACGGCTGGCGAATCGCAGTCGAACCAGACCCGGCTCACGCATTTCTAATCGGCCTGCTCGAACGCCACGAATGCAACTTCGACAATCTCCTGAAATGGCTCCGGGATTCGATAGCGAGACTTTGACTCCTGCGATGCAGGCGTCGGCAAATTTTCCTACTGATACCTTCGCCCACCATGCTGCAGCCAGCCGCCAACATGCCGGCCATTCGGGTCGTGATGCGTCCAATGAATGACGCCGCCCTTGTCATTCCACTCGTACTCGCCGTAGAACTCAACGGTATCGCCGACCTTTAGTCCTGCGATGCGCGGCGCGAGGTCGATGTTGTGAGCGACTAGCAGCGTCCGGCCGCCCGCCACTTCCAGGATAAAGCGCTGATGCCGGCTGCCGTCATTGTCGTCGGCCAGTATGCGGAGCACGGTGCCGCTGCCGCTGGTTTGTTCGCCGCTTCGCGGCGCGATGAAGGCGGCGGGAGATTGACTCGCGGTGTGTTCGGTCGGAGTAAACGGGACAGCGGGCCGGTCCTGTTCCGTCCACGCGAACCAGGCGCCGGCCAGCAGCAGGCCGATCAGCAGTAGCTTCTTCATATATCTTTGGCTCCGGTGGAAAGGGCACGCTCTTCCGGAGTACGTGCCTCCGGGGCGCCGAAAATGCGCATCATCGTCGTCATCACTGCGGCCAACACAAGGATCGCAATGATCAGAACCCAGTAGGTGTCGTAGACGCCGCCCAGCCAGAACGCGAGGATGGTAACGGCTCCGGTAACCCCGGCGTAAGCCGCCTGCGTCCAGACATGACTCAGGTGATCGCAGTCGGCACCGACCGAGGCGAGCACCGTGGTGTCGGAGATCGGGGAGCAGTGATCGCCCATCAGGCCACCACTTAGCACGGCGGCGATGGTCAGGTGCATCGACGCTCCGAGTTCGAAGCCCACCGGTACGGCAATGGCCATCAGGATCGCGAATGTACCGTACGACGAGCCGGTCGATAGCGAGATAATCGCGCCGAGAATGAACACCAGCATCGGAAACAGGGCTGGTGATACCGTGCCGCTGATGACGGACCCGAGGTAGTCGGCGGTGTTGAGATCGTCGGTCACTGACGACAGCGACCATGCGAGAACCAGCACGATCGACACGTATACCAGGCTCTCGGCACCGGTAATGAAAATACGGATCGACTGCCGATAGGTCTTGCGCTGGTAACGGCGCATCATCTCCATGCACGTCAACGACGCGGTGAGGTAGGAAATTACCAGCGTCGATCGGATGTTGATTCCAGTGATGCCGCCGTGCGTCGCGTGCCACGCGATGAGCCCGAATACGAGTACCAACATAACGGTGAGCGGCCACAGGAAGATGCTGACGCGGGACTCCGCCTGATTGACGAATTCCTCCGGCCTGACCTCCAGCGGCCCCTCCTGCCGGAGGCGCTCGAGGTACGCAGCCTGCACGCGCCGCATCGGCCCGTAGTCCCTTCCCGTCCAGATCACGATCGGCACGGTGACGAGCGCGAGGAATGCATAGAAATTGTACGGGATGACCTCGAGCAGCACGGTGAAAGCGTTGGCCTCGATGCCGACGCTCGCGTAGTTCCGCTCGATCAGCGACATGATGTAGGCGCCCCAGCCGATGAACGGGATCAGGATGCTGATCGGTGACGACGTGGTGTCGAGAATGTAAGCAAGCTTTTCGCGCGCAAGCTTGAATTCGTCGAACACCGAGCGGAACAGCGGGCCGACGATCAGGGCGTTGCCGGAGTCCGTGAAAAAGATGCCCAGGCCCGCGCCCCAGGCGAGCAGCTGTGCTTTCGCGCGGGTCGAGACGATCGACGTCATCCGGCTGGCAAACGCCCGCGCACCGCCCGAGACCTCCAGCAGTTTCACGAAGCCGCCGATGATCATCATCGTCAGGATCACCTGCGCCTGGCTGGCGACGCCGATCTCCTGGAGCACCTGCTCTTCGATCGAATTCAGGATCGCATTAAAGGGCTGGAAACCGGTGATGATCAGCGAGCCACAGAGGATGCCTGCAATGAGTGCAAGGAGTACGTCGCGTGTCCACAGCGCGAGCACCACCGTCAACAGCGGCGGCACGACCGACAGGAACCCATAGTCAGTCATGAATAGCGCCCCGGCCGATAAGGGTTCAGGTCGAGCCCGGGGTCGCGGCCGGCAACAAGACTCGAAATGATAAGCGCCGTCGCCGCGGCGAGCGTAAGTCCGAGGTGCTGGTGGCTGAACGCGAACAGCACGTTCGGCGATGCCTTCGATGCGCCGATCACCGGCAGCGAGTCCGGTAGCGACGGCCGGCAGCCCATCCAGACCGACATTTCCCTTGCATCGAGCGCTGGCAGCATGCGCCCGGCCTCAGGCAGCAGCTTGCGGATGCGTGCATAGGAAGGCGGCGCATCGAGACCGGCGATTTCCACCTGGCTGGTCATGCGTATGCCATCCGCCATCGGTGAGAGCACGAAAAACAGATCGCCGTTCATAACCGGCCGGGACAAAAGCCGCTCGCTGCCTTTCGGCAGCATCATGTGGTAGCCGCGTTCGGTGTCGAGGGGAACGCGATTCCCGACCTGCGACGCGAGCTTGGCCGACCAGGCACCGGCGGCGATCACGACCTTGTCGGCATGTATGGGCTCGCCCGTCCCCTGCACGCGCACACGTTCGCCGTCGACACTGAGGCCCGTGACCTCGACTTTGCGAAACTCCGCGCCGGCGGCAACCGCATGCTGGACCATCGCCTCGACCAGGCCGCGCGGATCCCCGCAGCGCAACGAGTCTTTCTGGAAGATGCCATATTCGAAAACGGGTGCGAGATTAGGCTCGAGATCCTGGATGTCCCCGGCCGAGAGCACGTCGTAGGGCGAGCCGACCGTGTCCATGAGGGTTCGGCTGGCGGCAGTGTTCGCGAACGTGCGTTCAGATTCGTAGACCTTGAGCCACCCGCCTTCGTGAAAAAAGCCGGCCAAGTCGGTGCCGTCGCTCAGGCTGCGCCAGGATGGCACGGCGCGTCGGGTGAGCGCGTAAAGATCACGCGCGATGCAAAGCACCCGCGAGGGACGGCTGTCCCCCACAAAACGGATCAGCCAGGGCAGGGCACGCGGCAGGTAGGCTGGCCGGATGGAGAGCGGGCTCAAGGGATTGCCGATGCTGCGCAACGCCTCTTTCCAGACGCCCGGCATCGCGGTCGGCAAGCAGGAGCCGTTGACAATGGCGCCGGCATTGCCGAACGAGGCCCCGGCCGCCGGCCCTACACGATCGAGCAACAACACGCGGTGCCCGTCGCGCACCAGGGAAAGCGCCACGGCCGCTCCGACGACCCCGGCACCGACAACGACGATTTGTTTACCCCCCAAGTGTTCTCTCGCGGCGGCCCCGGCCAGAGTCTACTCGATTCAGGACGCTGAGAACCTTTAGAGGGAAGGCGCTCCATCTCCCGTTGCACTAGCTCAGCGACCAGCGCCGAAACAGAAATCCGCCTGCGATTTGCCTC
>CAZSDL010000076.1:0-11464 GCA_964605635.1 uncultured Woeseiaceae bacterium | reverse complement strand
CGCGAATGGGAGGAGGTTGATCGTTGTCGCATTCGCCCGCAGGGCGGGCTCCAACCGAAACGGTCGCCTTGCTATCAGCGTGTCAGCGATCGAATAAGGGAATCCCAATGCATGAGTGCTCCAGGAATGGAACTGACCGGAATACGTTCGTTCAGGCCATGATTGAAATTGTCGGATGGCTTGATAAAGAGCCCCGAGGAGCCATAGCTCGGTATTCCTGCGGCGCGAAAAATCACACTATCAGTGCCGTAATTGCTCATATTGGGTACGACCGGAATGCCCGGATAACTGGCATGCACTGCCTGGGTTACCGCGTCAAGGACATCCTTGCGCAATGGTGAAGCGTCCGTTACCACCGGGTCCCAGATAGCCTCGATTGAAGCGTCCGGGTCGTCGATGACACGAGCAAGTTCTGCCTTGACGTCCTCCACCGATATCCCGGGGAATATCCGGCAATTGATGGTTGCAGTGGCGCGTTGTGGCAATGCATTGGCTGCGTGTCCGGCGTCCACCATAGTCGCGACACAGGTTGTGCCGATCTGGCCAGCGTATTCCGGATTATCCCGTATGATCGACACGGCCTCAGCATCAGTGGGATCTTCGACAAACCTGAGCATCGCTGCGCCGAGCGCAGGCTCGACTTGCTGCGACAAGCCGCGCAGCGACGCCATGGTCAACTCACTGACTTGCGGTTCGAATTCGTAACTACCGAGCTTGCTGAGTGCGTTCGAGAGTTGTGTGATGGCATTTATCCGCGAGGGTCGTGAGCTATGGCCACCGGGATTGGTGAATTCGATCCGGAAATCCGCATAGGTCTTTTCCGCCACTTGCAGATAATAGAACTGTGCCTTGCCATCTTCGGCCAGGACTCCGCCGCCGCCATCTCCATTCAGCGCTATCGCGGCATCCGGGTATCGTTTGGCCAGTTCGGTGGTTGTCGCCTGTGACGTTTCTTCGTCGCCCGATAGCAGCAGAACCACGTCCTGGCGCGGTTGATATCCTTCGCGTTTCATCCTGGCCAGCGTCGCAATCATCATCGCTATATCGAACTTGTTGTCGAAGGACCCGCGGCCAAAAATATAACCCCCCTCCTCGACTGCTGTGAAAGGGTCACGCTCCCAATCCGCCGGGTCCGCCTCCACGACGTCCATGTGCCCTAACAGGAGGATTGGTTTGTCGCTTGCGCGGCCTCGCAACGTCGCTTCAAGCATGGCTGTTTCACCCAACGGTGTGATGACGACATCACTCTCTGGGAAACCCGCGTTCCTCAGTACGTTCGAGTAATACGCGGCAAGTTCGGGAACCCTTCCACGTCCTTCGACGGTAGGGATCGCAATCGAGTCCTTGAGTATGGTTTTCGCGAAAGTGCTATCCGCAACAGCAGCTTCGGCCTCGCGCGTCTCAGCCGGCGCATTAACCGAAACCAGTAGTATTGCAATAGCGATACCGAGTGTTCGTCTCATTCCTTTTCTCCGGTTTGCTTCCCGCCGTCTCATCAGTCAGAAGCGAAAGCGAAATATGACGCAAGCAAGGCGAGAACCAAACAGCACTACCGGCCCTTCAGTGCTCGCGCAGGTATCCCCAGGTGTGCAGCTTGTCGTGATCCTCGAACCAACGGTCGCCGATGTCCTTGCGGTAATACATATTGGGGATGAGTATGTTACTCACGCGCTGGTACGCTTGCGATTGCGCCTGCTTCACTGACACACCCTGTCCGGTCACAATGAGCACCACGCCCGTGTTTCCCGTGATGAGCCATTCGCCTTTGACGAGCTTCACGTCCTCAATGTGTATTCCTTCGTAATTCGGCCGGCGAAAGATAACGACTCGGTCTTTCGAGTTCGCTTCGAATGTCTTGGGATCATGAAACGGGAAGGGTGGTACGACGATGCGCACACCAATCTGGAAGCCGCGCTTGAACTTGAATGTTGACAGCGTCCCGTCTGCCATGCCGGCGAGGAAATCCGCTATGGGCATCGACAAACTGTCGGCCTGGATACTGATGGTCGGGTAGCCAAAACGCGCCGTGAACTCCAGCGGATAAATGCCCTGGCCGTTGACGATGCAGTTCACATCGATGTAGCCAACATAGCCTTCCTCGGCTAGCCGTGATTCCAGTTTAGCCAGCGTCGCCTTGAAAATACGATTCGGCCCGCTCCAGTACATGCACGTACCCATCTCGCCGGTCGACGGTCCGATATCGCCGGGAAACAGCAGCTTGTGCTCGAAATTGACGTTGATCGGCTGCATGAACTCCTTGCCGTTGAAGAACGCGCCAACCGCCACTTCTACGCCGCGGACGCGCTTCTGCAACTGGAAGACCTTTACCGTATCGGCATACACGGCTTTGTAGGATTGCAGCACATGCACTACATCCTTGCCGTCGTCTTCCTTGCCGACGAACAACAGGCGCTTGATGTTCTGCGCCTCGCCGCTCGGCTTGATCACGTACGCAGACGGGTTCTCCTCCACGTAGGCAATGGCCGAGTCGAAATCCTTGAATTCCTGGAACGGAATAATCGAGACGCCGTGACGCTTCAGTTCTTCCTGTCCAAAGGACCGGTCGTCTTCGAGCATGTCTGTATAGGTGGTGCCACCGACCACCTGTTTGCCTTCGGCGCGAAGTTTCTGTGCCTTCTCGCCCATGCCGCACACGTCGTCAAACACAATCACGTCCGCCCAGTCGACGTGCGGTTCCCATGCGTCGACTTTCGGTACGAATCCGTCACCAATGCTCTTCTCGGACTCACTCTCTATGAAGTACTTGACCTTGTGGCCTTCCTTCACCACCTGCCAGGCGATATCGCTGATCAGCGCGCCGATAGAGACGAACAGGAATCGTTTCTTTTTTTCAGGCATGGGATTCGGCCGCCCGTCGCAGTAGTGAAGAGATCATTGAATTATGCATGGGCAGTGCGGCAAAACAAATTGCATGACGGGTGTTTGTTATATCGCCCATAGTACGGGCTCCTGCAATGCCACTATCGCGCCCTGCAGGAGCCCGTACTATGGGCGATCATGTCCCGGTCGACGCGTTGTAGGAGCCCGCCTTGCGGGCGAATATGGCGACGATAAAACCGTTTCCCGGTCGCGCGCAAGGCGCGCTCCAACACCGCCTTTACGAACCCAGCCGGTAACGCAATTTGATTACCACTTGATCGCCCACCGGCTCCTCCCATGATTCACGAAACAGGTCCGGGAAGTCCGCGAACGGCAGACGCCGCGAATCGGCCTTGGTGTAGACGATAAACAGATCGGAAAGCGGTGCAATCTGCCAGCGGTAGCGCAACTGAAAGCTGAGCTGCGAAAGGCTGAAACTATCTGTCGGACCGGCAGGCTTCGGCCCGGGTACTAGTGCCGTGCCGTTCTCCTGCAGCGTATAGAACTCCTGCTCCGCGGCGCGTATGCCGACCCACTGCAATGCCAGCCCGAAATGCTGCCTGGCGCTCGGGAAATAATCGACGCTAAGTTGGGGCTGCCATTGAGTTGCATCGAACGTCGTGAAGTTGCGATTCTCCTGATGCAGCAGCCAGCCGCCGCGGTCGAACCAGGTCGTTCTGAAGTCCACGCTGACATTCAGGCCCGGTCGCCAGGTTAAGCCTGCCGCCGCCTCGAAGGTATCGCCGCCAACGAATTCCCCCTGGTAGCCTGCCTTGCCGTAGAAACTCCAGGGCAGCGCCTGGTTCGTCTGGTATTGCACGCTCAGATTCGTGCGCGCAGCGACGTCGAACGTGCCATTGCCAAAACTGTTGCGGTCGTCATAACGTGCCGGAAAATGTGCGCCAGACAGCGTCAATGTATCGAGGCTGTTGAGCGTAAACGAGAAGTCCGAGGCAACGGCGTTGTTCGTTCGATGGCCATCGCCGTTTACCTCGAACCGCACAAACGGTGAAACCGTGAAGTTGCGGATGCGCGTGAGGCCCGACTTGACCCACTGCATCCGATACCAGGCTTCCCGCACATCGTTGCGTCGCTGGAAACCGAAATCATTTACGTCGAGCGTCGAATCGAACGCAGTCAGTTCGAGCGTGTGTCGCAGACCCTGCCGGGGCACGTAGGTAATGTCGGCGTAGGCCCCATAGCCAGTTCCGGTTGCATCGCCGTCGGAGGCGAGAAGCTGGCCGTCGACATTCCATCGGCCGCTCCGGCTCAGGAAATGAAAGTCAGCCGCATGCACGACTGCGTCCGACTCGGAATGCGCGACAATCGTCGAGATCAGGCCGAGGCCGCGGTAGGAAGCACCGCGATCGTCCTCGTAGAGGATGCGAAACGCGCCAAAATCGCGGCCGTCCTGGATAAATTCCTGTCCCGCGACATTGAACGCGGTCTCATCTTCGAACGCGGCGAGAATGCCGTAGCGAAACGGTCCCATTTGCCCCGTGGCTTTGCTCGCGCCGAGAAGATTGGTGGGGCGCACGGCCTGCCGCAGCGGCAGGCCGACACCGGGTGGCAGTTGCGGCGGTCGCGGTCGTCCGCCGATGCGACGCGTGTTGACCACCGTGAATCGTTGCCCCGCCGTAGACACGGATCGTGGCGTCGTATTGAAGATGTCCTGTCCCTCCAGAAAGAACAGTCGTTTTTCCGGGAAGAACGTCTCATCCGCGGTGAGATTGACAACGACCGCGTCCGACTCAACCGAACCGAAGTCCGGATTGGCCGTTGCCGTAAGCTGGAAGTTGCTCGATGGGCGCCAGAAGACGTCGACGCCGGCCTTATATCGCACCTCGTCGTCGATGCGATCGTAGGTGGACGAGACAAACGGAAACACGCTCCATTGCTGGCGCGGTGCTATATCCAGCAGTTCGAGGCGTTGCAGGCCAGTCATGAATACCGGTTGGGAAACGGGCAGCGCCGGCCAGCCCCATCGCTCGTCCAGGTGCGCTACGCGACGCAGAGTATAGATACCCATGCGCCGCACGCCTTGCGCAGCCGGCATCGCCATCTGCGACCATGGAATGAAATATTCGGCTGACCAGCCATGCTCCGTGATCGCCGTCGCGCCGTACCATGCTCCGTCCCATTCGCGGCTGTAGCGGCGTTCCGGCAGCAGCGTGCCGTCGGCCTGGTTATCGCCTACGGCGAGATTCATCCAATAGCCGTAAAGCCCGCTGCCTGACGTGTCGAGCGAAAAGGAGACGTAATCGCGGCTGACGTCACGATCGTCGCGAGCTGTGTATCGCTCGACGATTGTTTGCCGCGGCTGTTCCATGTCGTAGGAAATGTAGAAACCGCGCTCTGTGTAGAACATGCGGACGTCGGTGCGGTAGGTGGGGTCGCCGAGAGTATCCGGTTCGACGACCTTCATGTTATTGAGGGCCGGCACGTCCTGCCAGGCCGGCTCATCAATGCGGCCGTCGATCGTTATGTCCGCTGCATCGTGCGCGACGCGCAAGAGACGGATCGGCGCGCGGGCTCCGGCATCAACTTCGATCGCCGGCAGTTCGCCGGCCGACGATTGCGGTAAGGCCGGGTACGAATGCGCCGTCAGGCCTGCCCACAGCAAAATAGCCAGCGTGCGATGCAATGCTTGTTCCCCCCTTGAAATACCCCCGTAGGAGCGCGCCCCGCGCGCGAATGTGGAACGTGTTGTCGTTACCACATTCGCGCGCGGGGCGCGCTCCTACGGTGTTCGTATCACGGCGTTCGTGGTAAAGCGTTCGTGTTACAGCGACGCGAGATTCCCGTGCACGACTTGCCCTTCGATCATGGTCAGCAGAACCTGCGTTTCCGAAATCTCCGTTGGTTCGATAGCGAACAGGTTCCTGTCGAGCACGATGAGGTCCGCGTACTTGCCGGCTTCTATAGACCCTGTATCGTTTTCATGCGTGTTGACGTACGCCGCGTGAATCGTAAACGCAGCGATCGCCAGCGGCAGGTCGATACGCTGTTCCGGCAAAAAAGGTTCTACGGTTTCGCCGCCGGAACCCATGCGGGTGACGGCCGTCTCGATCTGGTCGAACGGATTCGCCGTCGACACCGACCAGTCACTGCCGAAAGCAATCATGCCGCCGCTGCGATGTACGCTGGCGATCGGGTAAAGCCACTGGCTGCGGTCCGGCCCGATGAACGGTATGGTGAGCTCAGTGATGTACTCGTCGGCGAATGCCCACAGCGGCTGGAAGTTTGCCACGACATTCAATTCGCGAAAGCGCGGAATATCGTCGGGGTCGATGAGTTCGAGGTGCGAAATGTGATGACGGTTTCCGCGACTGCTGTTTTGGGTGAGTGCTTCCTCGACCGCATCGAGTGACTGGCGGATGGCGGCGTCACCGATCGCATGGAAATGCACCTGAAAGTCCGCCGCATCCAGCGCCGCGACGGCCGCTTTCAGCGCTTGCGGTTCCACCATCGGTATGCCGCGTTTGCCGCCCTGACCCAGGTACGGTTCCAACATTGCAGCGGTGTAGTTCTCCATGACGCCGTCTTGCATAATTTTCACGGTCGTCGTGCGCACACGGCCCTTGGTGTACTGGTCACGCAGCGCCTTGAACCCTTCGATCTGTTCGGTGCCACCCTGGCGACTCCACCACTGCGAGCCGACCACGCGCAAACTCAGTTCGCCGCGCTCGTCGAGGGCGTGGTAAGCCTTCAGGTCATCCTCGTCGACGTTCGCATCCTGGATCGAGGTGATGCCATAGTTGTTCAACATATTGATGGAATACTGCAAGCCCGACGTACGCGTCTCGAAATCGACGGCCGGCGCGTGCCGGCTGACCAGGTAGATGGCGCCCTCCTGGAGGCTACCCATCGGGTCGCCGGTTTCGGGTTCGCGATCGATAATGCCGTCAGGGGGATCTTCGGTGTCCGACGTGATGCCGGCAACCTCGAGAGCCTTGCTGTTGACCCATGCCGAGTGTCCGTCTGTCGAGGTCAGGTATACCGGTCGATCGGGAACGATTTCGTCCAGCAATTTGCGACTGGCGTTGGCGCCGGGTCCGAACGCTGACATGAGCCAGCCGCCGCCGGTGATCCATTCCTTATCCGGATTTTCGCGCGCGTAGGTTTCGATCACCTCGAGGTATTCGTCAACCGTGGTCAACCCGTTCAGGTCGCAGCTCGCCGCTTCGATGCCGCCGCCGATGGGATGGATATGCATGTCCTGGAATCCGGGCAACAGCATGCGGCCGCCGAGGTCGACGACCTGTGTCGAGGGGCCAACGTGTGCCTGCGAGTTCTCGTCCGAGCCGACATACACGATACGCCCGTTGCTGATGGCAACCGCCTCGGCCCAGGACCGGGTCGCGTCGACGGTGTAGACGCTGCCGTTTTGCAGCACTATGTCCGCCGCTCGGTCCGCCGCACGCGATTCTGGTGGGTCGGCGGGGCGATCACTGCAGGCGGCGAGCGCAAGCGCGGCGACAATAACGGCAGTTGTGCGAACGGGACGGTAGATGTGAGACATGGCGATCAACCTGAATTCGAGGGGAGAATTGATAATGCGACGGCGTTTCTGCTCGTATTTGGCGGGCATTCTAGCAAGTTGCCGGCCGGGAACTATGCGGTTCCCATATTCTGCGCCGCGCCGCTGCATGTCCCTCGCTGCATTTCCCTCGTCGATTTCCTAGTCGCAGGCCCATGCCGCATACTTTGCAGAGTAACGATGGAAAGGTAGCAATGTCAGCATTGTCCACGCCGAAAGGGCGCTTCAACGAAATAATGGAACTCGTCGATCGTGGCGACTATGGGCATGCCGAAGGCTTGTGCCGCGCGCTGCTGCAGAAGCATCCGAACGACGTCAACGTGCTGGGACTGCACGGTGCGGTGCTGATCAAGCTCAATCGTTTCGCTGAGGCCGAGAAAGCATTGCGGCAGACCATTGGGCTTGCGCCGACTTTTGCCAAACCGCATGAAGATCTCGGCTTCGCACTGCTGGAACTAAACCGGCCGGCCGAAGCAGCCGATGTACTGCGCAATGCCGTACGCCTGGATCCGGGGCTCGAATGGGCTCACCTGAACCTCGGCAAGGCGCTGGCGCGGCTGGGCTTCGGCAAAGAAGCCGACGATGCATTCGAAAAATCCTTCTCCCTGAATCCGGAGCGCAAGAAGCTGGCGCACGCTGCCGAGCATCACAGGGAGGGGCGTCTCGAAGAGGCAGAGCGGCTGTACCGGGAAGTGCTGCGCGACAATCCCAAACATGTCGACGCGATGCGCATGCTCGGGCGCATTGCGTTGTCCGCCAAACGCAACGCAGATGCCGAGCGATTGCTGCGACGGGCTATCGAACTGGCGCCGGACTTCGGCGGCGCGATCCTGGACCTGGCGCGTTTACTCAAGGAGCAAAACCGGTTCGACGAAGCAATTGAATACTGCAATCGCCTGATCGAACTGGAGCCGGACAATGCCCAGGCGCACTTTCAACTGGCGGGCACGCTGGCGCCGGCAGCATTGACCTGGCGCGCGATCGAGGCTTATAAGAAAACGCTGGAGTTGCAGCCAAAATTCCCCGGCGCGCACCTCGGGCTCGGGCATGTGCTCAAAACAGTCGGGCGCCAGGAAGAAGCCATTGCCGAGTACCGGGAGTGCATACGGCTGAAACCGGACAACGGCGAGAGCTACTGGAGCCTGGCCAACCTCAAGACGTACCGGCTGACCGAAGACGACATTGCGGCAATGGAGGCCCGCCTGCGGCGTGACGACCTGACCGACCAGTCACGGGTCAACTTTCTCTACGCCATGGCGAAGGCATTCGAGGATCGCGGCGATTTCGATCGCGCCTGGGGTTACTACGAGAAGGGTAACGGCACACAACGCCGGCTGGAAAAGTACGATCCGGTGCAAACGGAAGTGATGCACGATGCCATCATCAAGGTGTTCGATGACGAACTGTTGCGGGACAAGGCGGGTGGTGGCAACGCGGATAATTCGCCAATCTTCATCGTCGGCCTGCCGCGCTCCGGTTCAACACTGATCGAACAGATTCTCGCGAGTCACAGCCAGGTCGAAGGCACTTCGGAACTGCCTTACCTGGGTCGTGTCGCCACTTCACTGAACCGCAACCGCGCGGACGGCATCAACTATCCGGAAGCTGTGCGCGAATTATCGGCCGAGCATTTCGAGGCGCTTGGCCGGGACTATCTTGGCCATGCACAGATGCATCGTGCCGAAGGCAAGCCGCGCTTTATCGACAAGATGCCGAATAACTTTCCGGGCATCGGCTTTCTGCATCTCATACTACCGAATGCAACCATTATCGATGCGCGCCGTCATCCGCTCGACTCCTGCCTCAGTTGCTTTCGCCAGTTGTTCGCCAAGGGGCAGACGTTTACCTACGACCTCATCGATATTGGCGAGTACTTTCTCGAGTACGAACGGTTAATGGATCACTGGCATGCGGTACTGCCCGGAAAGGTTCTGACGGCGCAATACGAGGTGCTTGTGAATAATTTCGAGGTCGAAGTGCGGCGCCTGCTGGAGCATTGCGGACTGCCGTTCGAGGAGGCTTGCCTGCGGTTCTACGAAACCGAACGACCGGTAAGAACAGCGAGCTCGGAGCAGGTACGCCAGCCGATCCATACGCGGTCGATCGGGTTCTGGCGGAATTACGAAGATAAATTGAACCAGTTGAAAGAGGTGCTGGAGCCGTCGCTTGCGCGCTATGCACAATTCCTACCGGGTTAATCGCCCGTGATACGGGCTCCTACAGGGGCAATTGATACGATCTTCGTACCCCTGTAGGAGCCCGTATCACGGGCGATGCAAGGTTAAATAAAATCCCGTGTAGGAGCCCGTATCACGGGCGATTAACCACCTCGGCCGTCTCCTCAAACGGCCACACCTCGAGCCCGTGAATCGCATTCCGCACATCCATCGACAAATTAACCATCACCGGCGACTTGCCGCTGTTGAGATCATGCACCGTGACGGTCGACGGCGACGACCCGGCTGCAATCAATTGATCGCCAATAACACATAGCCCGCGCCCGAATCCCTGCCGCGCGATTCGCGAATCATCCAGATCCGTATTAGTCAGCGTGGCCGGATCGAAATGCGGTACCGCAAATGCTCGCTGCTCTGTCGGCGTTACATAGCGCACGGCATTCGCCTGGCTGTCATTAAACAGGATGCCATCGTGATGCGGTCGCGCATTGTGTGTGCCGGCCGGCAGTGTCGCGACCAGGACGATGCGCCGCCCGTCGAACTTCAGCAGCCCGCGCGTGCGCAACCCGCCCAGGTACATGCCGCGCTCGTGGCAGAACACGTTATTAATGTGTAACGCATTGCCCGGCGTCGGCCCGTTCTGCGCGGTTGGATCGAAAGGCGTTCCCTGGAACATGCCATTGCTGTGCTGGATGTGCAGCCCCCAGGCGAAGCGGTTCTGGTCCAGGTCGAAACCGAGCAGGGAATCGAAACCGGTCGAGGTGAGATACAGTCGTCGCTGGAACGTGCTGATCTCATGACAATGTTTGAGATAGGGCGATCGATACGATGCCAAGCGTTGGAAAAGGCGGTCGTACACAAAAAGCTCATCGCTCGCCGCAATAAACACCCGCTCGCCGTCGAAGGCAATGCCGCGAAGCCCGCGGTCCCAGCCGCGTCCTTGCCAGTCGATATCGGCAGTATTCCAGTCGATCGGCTGCACAACCCGTTTGTTGTCAAGATCAATAAGGTATATACCGCCATGACTTTCGCCCTGTCGGCTGCCGCGCACCACGGAAGTTGCAACGAGAATCGTCATTAGTCGTTCATTCGTAACAAAATGTAACAATAAACAGTATGCGCACTGGCAAAGCAATGGCAGGCAAGGCTAGAATGGCTCAGTCCACTGAATGATCATTCATTCGCCCATGCCGGCTTCACATCGTGAATTCGCAAAGGGCGCATCGAGGGAAAACGATGTCCAACAAGCCGTCCACAGCCTCTTTCAACCGCAGTGCCCTGGCTGTTGCGGTCTCCGCTGCCTGCGGTGGAACCCAGGTCGCGCAAGCGCAGCAAGTGCTCGAAGAAATCATCGTTACGGCGACCAAGCGCCAGGCGAACATGCAGGAAGTGCCGCTCGCCATTACGGCGTTCACAGAGCAGGACATCGTGCGGCAGGGCTTCAAGACACTGGACGATTACATCGGGCAGATTCCCGGGTTGTCTTTCAGTCGGCGCGAACCTGGTGGAACCACGGTACTGATGCGCGGCTGCACGATTTCCGGATTGTCATTCGGCGGCAGCACGACTACTTCCATTTATCTCGATGAGCAGCCGATCACGGCGGCCGGACGCAACCCGGATGCACGACTGATCGATATCGAGCGTGTCGAAGCCTTGAGCGGTCCGCAAGGCACCTTGTTCGGCGACGCTTCGCAATGCGGATCCCTGCGCATCATCACCAACAAACCGGATTCCACGGATTTCAGTAGCTGGGTCGACCTTGGCCTGAACCAGGTGTCAGACGGCGGTACCGGCTACGGCGTCAGCGGGATGGTCAACATGCCGCTGGTGGAAGGCAAGGTCGGGCTGCGGCTGGTTGGCTTTG
>CAZSDL010000075.1:0-11490 GCA_964605635.1 uncultured Woeseiaceae bacterium | reverse complement strand
CGCGAGCTGCTTCATTGACCGGTAATTGAATTCGTATAACCGCACCGCCGTCGTCGCCATTCTCGGCTTCGATTGTTCCGGCATGTTCCTCGACCAGCTTTTTCACGATCGCCAGGCCGAGCCCGGTACCTTTCGGCTTTGTCGTTACATAGGGGTCGAAAATCTGGCTTACGGAACCGGTTTGAAAACCCGGCCCGTTGTCGGCCACGACGATTTCGACAATATCGATGCCCTGCAACTCTCCGCCACGAACCGAGAGGTTTACGTGACCGCCGCTGCTCGATTCAAGGGCTTCGATCGAATTGCGAATGAGATTGTGCAGAATCTGTCTTACGCGACCTACATCCGCTTCGACATTCGGCAGCGAGGGATCAATCGACAGGCTGATTTCAATGTTGCTTCCCTGAGCGCGATAGAGCTCAACGACTTCATGCGCGAGCCTCTCCATGCTGAACGGGCTGATATCCATGTCCGGTGCCCGCGCGTAATCGCTGAACGCGTTGACCATTTCCTTCATGGCCTCGACCTGTTGCACGATAGTGTGCGTTGCGCGATCGAGGATCTGCGCCTCGTCGACGGTCATGGTCGGTAAATACTTGCGTCGCAGGCGTTCTGCCGAAAGCTGGATTGGCGTCAGCGGATTCTTGATTTCATGTGCCAGCCGTCTTGCGACTTCGCCCCAGGCCGCATCGCGCTGAGCCTGCAGAAGGGCGGTAATGTCGTCGAAGACCACTACAAACCCGGGTGCATGATCTTCGTCGCCGGGCAGGGTCGTGCAGGCGCATGTAAGAACGCGCCGGCCAACCTCGCCCCGCAGCACGATCTGCTCCCGCCATTCTGTTTCTCCTGCGTCCAGGTGTACCCGGGCAACGTCGACAAATTGTTCCAGGAGCGGATTGCCGGCAGCGACGTCCGGCAACAACTCACCAACGCGATTTTCGAGGTCGGTATTCAGAATTGCTCCTGCCGCCTGATTCGCTGTGCGAATGCGCAGGTCCGATTCAAGCGATACGACACCTGTGGAAAGCCGGGCAAGAATCACTTCGAGATTGGCGCGTTCGGCCTCGACCAGTGCCTGGCTCAGGCTTGCCTGGCGTCGCGCGGCTGACAGGCGTTGCGTCATATCGTTGAATGAATTTATCAGGAAGCCGATCTCGTCTCTGGACGGCGTCGGCAGGCGTGTATCGAAGTCACCCTTGGCAACCGCCCTTGTACCGGCAACAAGATCCTGGATCGGTGCAACCAGGCGACGGGAGAAAAAGAACGCGCCGTAAACGGACGCCAGCAGTGAGATCATGAGCACGACGGTCAATGTGATCGAGATCGCCCGTTTTAGCGGCTCACGGAGATAGACCGCGCGTTTGTAGTCGCTGTAAGACGTCTCGACACTGGCCGCCATGCGGGCAATGCGCTCGTTGACCGGAAAGACGGCGCGAACCATGACGTCACTGTCGGGATTGTTGGTCGCGCGAAACGGTACCGCCGTGTGTATCTCGTACACACCGTCTGCGATGGTATCGAGACTGACGTAGGGACGTTGCTGTTGCACCTGCAGGAACATCTCGTCTTTCGGCGGTGATGGAAGTCGATCCGCGGCATCGTCCGAGCTGGTGACAAGAATGCTACCGTTGCGACCGAATACCGTGATCTCGGTAGCCGCGCTTTCCCTTCGCATCAGGCTCAACTCGAAAATCAGTTCCAGCCCGCTGGTTTCACGCAGCCGGTTCGCGATCTCCTCCGTGGTTGTCAGGTGATCGCGCATTTGCAGACCCAGCGCGGCCTGGCTCAGTGCGAGCGCATTATCAAGGCCTGCCTCTACCTCGACGTTGAACCAGGTATCGATGCCCCGGTTGATGAACTGCATCGAGAAATAGAACACCACCAGCAACGGCAGCACGGCAAGTCCAAGGAACATCGCTACCATGCGGGCCTTGAGTTTGGCTCCCGGTACGTTGGTGCGGTACTCGCGAACCAGGCGCGAAAGATTGCCGATAAAAAGCGCAAGGAGAACGAAGACTCCAACGATGTTGATCAGCAGAATCTGTTCCTGCCAGCGGTCGAATTGACCGGCATCCTGAGCGGTCCGGCTCAGCAGGTAGAACGCAAAAATTGCCAGAGCGACGCCGGTTGCGCCGAGTGTTCCGTAGAAAACCCGTTTTACCGTTCGAGGGACCATTCGAACCATTCGCTCTTCAACTGCCATTGATCGCGCCAGAAAAACAGGAGTCGCAACGGCGCGGGATATTGCTGCGTGCTGAGCAGCGCCTGGAGCCGCACGCGATAGTCGGCCTCCGGATCGAGAATCGACATGTCCAGAACGGGCAGATCCTGGATCCTGCCCAGATTGTTGAGCGCGGCATAAAGCGTCGCGAAAGAATCCTGGTTGCCGCTGTTGAGATTGCGCACGATGTAACGCTGGCTCAGCGGCCGGAACTCGAGCTCGTAGGACAACGTCAATTCTGCATCCACCGGATCGGGCAGGAAACGACGCTCCCGGATTGCTTCGAGCTTGAGTTCGATCGTCAGCGGCACACCGCTGTCGAGTGCCGCCAGAGCTTCGTCGCTGAGGACGAGTTGCAGGCGTGCTTCCAGTTCCAGCACATCGTTGACCAGCGTGGTCGAGGCCGAGCGCACAACAAAGTAACCCTCGCGCACAGGACGATCCTGCGCCATGGCCGGCAGCAGCCCCAGGGCAGTGAGCAGCCCTGCCAGGGCGAGCCAGGCAGCGCGCGATTTCAAAAGATCGATCATCGTTTTTTCAGGCCCGTTTTTCGAGGCAGGCATAGTAAAAGCCATCCAGGCCGAGGTCGCCCGTCAGGATCTGGTAGCCGACTGCCCTGCGGCGCATTACATCGCGGATGTTGTAATCTGGCAACACGGAAGATTCCTCCGCGTCCTGTTGCTGGCGCAGCAACTGCCCGACCTGCGTTTCATTCTCCTCTGGCAGGACCGAGCAGGTGACATAGAGCAACCGGCCACCAGGCGCCAATAGTCCCCACAGCGCGGAGAGCAGCTGCTGCTGCCGGCTGGCCAGGGCGGCAATGTCGGCGTTTCTGCGCAGCAGCGGAATGTCCGGATGGCGGCGGATGACGCCGGTTGCGCTGCACGGTGCGTCCAGCAGGATGCGATCGAACGGCTCGCCGTCCCACCAATCTTCCGGCCGGCCGGCGTCAGCGGCCACCAGGCGGGCGGAGAGGCCGAGCCGTGCGAGATTCTCGCCAGCCACCGCCAGCCTGTCCGGATTGAGATCCACCGCCGTTAGAACCGCCCCGGGCGACGACAGTTCCAGCAGATGGCCCGACTTTCCACCGGGCGCCGCGCAGGCGTCCAGCAGCCGCTCGCCACCAGAGGCAAGAAGCCACGGCGCGGCAAGTTGCGCCGCGGCGTCCTGCACCGATACGAGACCGTCAGCGAAGCCCGGCAGATCGTTGACAGGGCGCGGCTCGTTGAGCCGGATTGCCTGGTCGACGCCGGGGAGCAAGGTACCCGAATCAGCAATCTTTTCGAGATACGCGTGAGTATCCAGGCGACGGCGGTTCACCCTGAGCCACATGGGCGCCCTCGCCTGGTTGGCCTCGAGAACGCGTTGCCAGTCGTCCGGCCACGCCTGCCTGAGCCGGTCGATCAGCCATTGCGGATGATTGAAACGAATCTCCTCGTTCACGTCCGCTTGCCGGTCCGGAGCGCCCCGCTGGAACTTTCTCAGGCAGGCATTCACGACCCCTGCGTATCTGGGCCGTCGCAGCAGGCGCGCCGCTTCAACTGTCAGTGACACGCTGGCGTGCGGCGGCACGCGACTGTCAGTGAGTTGAAAAATGCCCGTCGCCAGCAACGACTCGATAACGCGGTCTTTCTGCGGCAGCGGCTTGTCGAGCAAAGCTGCCACCTGTGAGCGCAGGCGCCAGTGGTGACGCAACACGCCATAGGACAGCATGTGCAGCAACGGGCGGTCCGCCGTTGCCGTGCGTGCGTCGGCGTCGGCCAGGGCGGAATCCAGCGATTGCCCGTGCACGACGACTGCGTCGATGACGCGTGCTGCGTTGGCACGAACGCCGGCGCCTCCGGCAGCGACGCTCATGTCGGCAGCCTGCGTCCCTCGAGTTGCAGCTGGTCGCCGAACTCGCGCCCGGTGATGCGGCCGCGCCCCGGCCGTTGCAGCGACGTCAGGCGAATGATGCCCACACTGCAGGCAATGTCGACGCCGTCCCGGGTAACCGACAGTACAGTGCCTGCCGCAGCGCCATTGCCTTCCAGCGCTTCTCCTGACCAGCACTTGACGCGCTCCCCTTGAACTTCGAACCAGGCACCCGGCGCCGGGTTACACGCCCGCAGCCTTCGGCTCAGTTCGCTTGCCGGCCGCTGCCAGTCGAGCCGCGCATCTTCCGGTTTTAGTTTGCCCGCGCGGGTTACCTTGCCAGGATCCTGTGCAACAGCAGCCAGCCGGCCTTCGAAAATAGCGCCGAGATGCTGCAAAAGAAGTTCGCCGCCCAGCCGGGCGAGCCGTTCCAGCAACTCGCCTGCCGACTCTCCGTCGCCAATCGTCAACGCCTGTTGCGCGTACACCGGACCGCTGTCCAGTCCTTCTTCCATGTGCATCAGGCTGATTCCGGTCTCGGCGTCGCCAGCGAGGATAGCCGCCTGTACCGGGGCCGCACCGCGCCAGCGCGGCAGCAGTGAGGCGTGCACGTTGATGCAGCCTCGCTTCGGTAACCGCAACAGGTCAGACGGCAAAAGCAAGCCGTACGCTGCAACAATGATGGCTTCGGGTTGCAGCGCTGCAAGCTCCGATACAACAAGTGGTGCGCGCAACGATTCCGGTTGCAATACCGGTATGCCGGCATTGATGGCGAACTTCTTGACCGGGCTCGCCTGCAGTTTCCGCCCGCGGCCCGCGGGCCGATCCGGCTGCGTCATTACGGCGAGCGGACGGAAGCCGCCTTCCGTCATCGCGCGCAGCGATTCGAGCGCGAAACCGGGCGTCCCGGCAAAAATCAAACGGGGAGACATCAGGGCGACGTGAGACGTCGAGCCTAGTTACGGAACGGCTTCAACCGCCAGCCGCGGCCGGCGTCAATTGCTGCCGCCGCTCCTTCGTCAGGCGCTTGCGGATGCGTTGCCGTTTCGCTTCGGACAGATAGTCGACAAACAGCTTGCCGTCGAGATGGTCGATCTCGTGCTGGATACAAACCGCCAGCAAACCTGCAAATTCCTCTTCCTGCTGCACCCCGTTGCGGTCCAGGAAACGCACCCTGATGTGCTCGGCGCGTTCGACCTCTTCGAAATATCCCGGCACGGACAGGCAACCTTCCTCGGTCACCGTCACGCCGTCCTTTTCGAGTACTTCCGGATTAATCAGCACCTGCGGACTGTCATGGGCGGTCGATACGTCCGCTACCAGCAAACGCTGGTGGACGTCGATCTGGGTGGCCGCCAGGCCGATACCGGGAGCGGCGTACATGGTCTCGAACATGTCGTCGATCAGGCGGCGCACGTCGTCATCCACCTGCGGAACGGGCAGCGCCCGCTTCCTGAGGCGCGGGTCCGGGAACTCCAAAATGGTCAGAATAGCCATAATTGCCGTCGCAAAAACTCGTGTGACTTCCTACAAAATACTGCTAAATTTTTGACTTCATTAAATAAGATAGCGGACAATGCCGCTGAAAATGAGGCCGTCAGGCGCGCTCGCAGGCCGGAACTGTGACACGTTTGGCAGTCCCTGCAGCGGCCAAACGACATATTATAGCAATGCCCGCCCTCAGGCTTGGCCACACCACTATGACGGAGCAACCGCCGATTATGTTCCCAGGAAAAATTTCCTTAACTTTCAGTCGTCGACTGACTGTTATTGCGCTGGCCGCCACATTGGCCGGATGCTCCCTGAACCCGTTCGCAAACGATGACGAGCGGCCCGCAGCAACTCCGGCCGCGAGCAGCAGCGGGGCCGGCGCATCGTCATCGGTCAACCGCGGTGCGACGACTTCGCCTGTCGACCAGCCGGCCTACCGGCCGCAGGTCGTTGAGCAGACATCGTCGCGCGTGCCGTTGGCCGAAGGACACCCCGACGAATACGTCGTGAAACCCGGCGACACACTCTGGGACATCTCCTCGGCGTTTCTCCAGGATCCCTGGTATTGGCCCGAAATCTGGCATGTCAATCCGGAAATACAGAATCCCCACCTTATCTACCCTGGCGATGTCCTGGCGCTTGTAACCATCGACGGACAAACGCGCATTACCGCGGTACGGGGATCCAGTTACCGGCTGTCGCCGCAGGCGCGCATTACACCGTTGACGGATGCCGTCACCAGTATTCCCTACGAGCGTATCGCCGCGTTCCTGTCCAAGGGCCTGGTCCTGGAGAAGGACCAGATCGATGGACTGCCGTACATCATGGGTACGCGCGGCAACCACCTGGTAGCTGCTGCGGGTAACGATCTCTATGTACGCGGCGGCGATCCGGCCTCACCCGGCACGCGCTACAGCGTCGTGCACGTTGGCGACGAACTGGTAGACCCGGACGATAATCGCGTCGTCGGTTACCAGGGGATTTACGTCGGCGAAGGTGCGCTGACCCGCGGCGGCGATCCGGCTACTGTGCGACTCACGGATACCAATCGTGAAGCGCTGCTGGGCGACCGGCTGCTGCCGGAAACCGTGGACATCCCTCTCAATTTCTTCCCGAAAGCGCCGGATTCCGAGATTGATGGGCGGATTATTTCGGTAGTAGATGGGGTATCCCTGATCGGCCAGTATCATGTCGTGGTGCTCAATCGCGGCGCGCGTGACGGACTGGCGCCGGGAGACGTGCTCACCGTGTTCCAGGCCGGCGAGGTGGTCAAGGACCGGTTTGCCGGGGGCTCGATGTTCCGCGGCGAGCGAGTCAAACTTCCGGATGAAGAAGCCGGTACAGTAATGGTATTCAAGGTATATGACCGAATCGGCTATGGGCTTGTCATGGAGGCTACCAGCGACATTCACGTCCTCGACGCCGTGCGCAACCCGGACTAGTCAGTCGAACAACAGGCGGGCCGGTACCTTCACAGGAACCGGCCCGTTTTTTTTGCGCTGCCCGCCGCTACGGGGCGCCCGGCGATGACTGCCGCCGACCGCGCCTGGTCCATTCTCGGCAGGGCACGACTTCGTGCCAACAAGACGCGGGAATTACTGGAACACTTCGGCAGTGCAGAACGCATTGCAGCGCAAAGTGCTTCGACACTCCGCAAGGCCGGCGTCGATGACGACGTACGAAACTCCATTCTGCATCCCGATGAAGCGCTGGTTGCCGCGGATCTCGAGTGGCTGAGTCAAAGCAACTGCTGCTTCGTGCACTGGCAATCCGCCGACTACCCGCAATTGTTATCGGAAATCGACGACGCGCCGATTCTTCTCTATGTGCGTGGCAATGTGGAAGCATTGCACTTGCCGATTCTCGCTATCGTCGGCAGCCGCAATCCGACGCGTGGCGGCGTGCAGAATGCATTCGAATTCTCACGGCATCTGGGACGCGCCGGTTTTTGCATCGCCAGCGGTCTCGCACAGGGCATTGATACCGCCGCACACGCGGGAGCACTGGAATCCGGAGGGATGACGGTCGCAGTACTTGGTCACGGGATCGATCGCGTGTATCCGGCAAGCAATCGCGATCTTGCGCATCGGATCGTGCAAAACGGCGCGCTGATTTCAGAATACCCGCTCGGCAGCGCGCCGCGCCGCGAGCATTTTCCGCAGCGCAATCGCCTGATCAGCGGACTGGCCCTCGGAACGGTCGTTGTGGAAGCTGCAAAGCGCAGCGGTTCGCTCATCACCGCGCGGCTGGCCGCCGACCAGGGACGCGAAGTGTTCGCAATTCCGGGCTCGATACATAATGCCCTGTCACGCGGCTGTCATCAGCTGCTGCGGCAGGGCGCCAAACTTGTCGAAAGCGCTGACGATATCGTCAGCGAACTGGGGCCGCTCGTCCAGCACCTTATGCAAAATGCGGCGAGTACACTGCCAACGCAGGATATTTCGCCGCAACGCGATGCGGACTACGAAGCGTTGCTTGCAACTCTGGGGCACGACCCGGTGACGGCAGATCAAATCGCGAGCGAATCCGGTTTGACGATCGAGCAGGTTTCCTCCATGCTTCTTATCCTGGAGCTTGAGGGTGACATCGAAGCCCTGAATGGCGGCCAGTACTCAAAAATAGGGAGTCGCTCCAGGGATGAAAGAGAATGTGCTCGACGTCCTGATGTATCTTTTTGAAACGTACATCGACGCTGAGGAAGAGCCGGAACCGGACCAGAATGAGCTTCGCGACGAGCTTTCGAAAGCCGGCTTCGCAGACGGTGAAATCGATCGTGCCCTTGACTGGCTCGACGGGCTGGCCGAGAAGCAGGACGGGCTGATCTATAGTCCGCAAACGGGACACGGTACCCGAATCTACAACGCCGTCGAACATGAACGACTGGATGTTGGCTGTCGCGGATTCATTACCTACCTCGAACAGATCGGAATCCTGTCGGCGCCGCAACGCGAGATCCTGATCGATCGCCTTCTTGCTCTCGAAACTCACGATATCGACGTCGAACAGATCAAATGGGTGGTACTGATGGTGCTGTTCAGCCAGCCGGGCCAGGAACTCGCTTACGCACGCATGGAAGACCTCGTGTTCGACGAGAGCGGCGGCGCATTGCACTGACAGCGCGACGCTGTCGCAGCGCTGACCGACAGGACCACTTTGCGCGACTTCGCGCTTTTTTTCTCATTCTTCTCCCGATTCGCGATCGATCGTAATTGCCCGCGAAGCCTGCGATTAGTAGCTGTTCACGAAGGCAGCCGGCAATTCCTGTCTTGACAGCCCGCTGGCAAGCATGTAATTCAACCGCCCCACGCAGGCTCAATTTGGTCCTTCGGCCCGCGTTTACCGCGGAATCTCCGGGAAACATCGCACGACATGGCAAAAAACCTCGTAATCGTCGAATCGCCGGCCAAGGCGAAAACGATCAGCAAGTACCTTGGCGATGACTTTGATGTCATGGCGTCCTACGGTCATGTTCGCGATCTCGTGCCCAAGGAAGGCGCGGTCGACCCGGAGCGTGGCTTTGCGATGAAGTATCAGATCATTGAAAGAAACGAGAAACACGTGAACGCCATTATCAGGGGACTGAAGAAGGCTGAAGCGCTGTACCTGGCAACGGACCCGGACCGGGAAGGCGAGGCCATCTCCTGGCATCTCGTCGAGTTGCTGAACGAAAAGAATGCGTTGAAAGGCAAGCCCGTGCATCGCGTGGTTTTCCATGAAATCACGAAGAACGCGATCCAGGACGCAATCGGCAATCCACGCACGATCTCGGATCATCTCGTGAGTGCGCAACAGGCGCGACGAGCTCTCGATTACCTGGTCGGGTTCAACCTGTCGCCTCTGCTGTGGAAGAAAGTACAGCGAGGACTGTCCGCCGGTCGGGTGCAAAGTCCCGCTCTGCGTATGATTGTCGAGCGCGAACTCGAGATTGAAGCTTTCAAGCCGCGTGAATACTGGTCAATCGAGGCGGACGTCAGCAAGAACGCGCAGCCGTTTGTATCGCGACTCGTGCGCTACCGTGGGGAAAAGGTCGAGCAGTTCAGCTTCGGTAACGAGGAGTCTGCTCGCGAAGTAGAGAAAACCATTCTGGAAGCGTCCGCTGGCGAACTTACAACCGTCAGTGTCGACAAGAAACAGCGCCGGCGAAATCCTGCGGCACCGTTCACGACTTCCACACTGCAGCAGGAAGCGTCCCGCAAGCTCGGCTTTAACACGCAGCGAACGATGCGGGTTGCGCAGCGGCTTTACGAAGGCATCGAGCTGCCGGACGAAGGTAACGTGGGCCTGATCAGTTACATGCGCACGGATTCCGTAACCCTTGCATCCGTTGCTGTTGATGAAATCCGTGATGTCATTCGCGAACGATACGGCGCCGCAAATGTTCCCGAGACGTCACCCGAGTACAAGAGCAAGGCCAAGAATGCCCAGGAAGCGCACGAAGCGATACGACCGACTTCGGCTGCGCGTACACCGGATGCGCTAAAGGGCAAGCTCGACGCAGACCAGCTCAAGCTTTACACCTTGATCTGGCAACGAACTGTCGCGTCGCAAATGGTACCGGCAATCTTCGATACCGTTGCGCTGGAGTTTTCCGCCGGTCCGGACCGCGAGGACGGGCATCGCTTTCGCGCCAACGGTTCTGTGCTGGTCGAACCGGGATTCATAGCCGTCTACCAGGAAGGGCGGGATGATAGCAGTGACGACGAGGGTGACCGCCTGTTACCCGAAGTCGAAGTGGGCGACGTCATTTCGCTGGACAAGCTGCGACCCGAGCAACACTTCACCGAACCGCCGCCACGATTTACCGAGGCAAGCCTGGTAAAAACGCTGGAAGAGCATGGCATCGGGCGACCGTCGACCTACGCCAGCATCATCGCGACCTTGCGCCATCGTGAATACGTCGACATGGACGGTAAGCGCTTCATACCAACCGACATCGGCAGGATCGTCATCGCGTTCCTGACCGAACACTTTACGCAGTACGTCGACTACGATTTCACAGCGCGACTGGAAGACGATCTGGATGCCATTTCATTGGGCGAGGGCGAATTTGTGCCGCTGCTCGAGCGGTTCTGGAAGCCCTTCTCGACGCTGGTAATAGACAAGGAACAAAGCGTCACTCGTGAGCAGGCAGCACAGGCCCGCGACCTAGGCATCGACCCGAAGAGCGGCAAGCCGATGACAGTGCGCATGGGCCGTTATGGCCCGTTCGTGCAGATTGGCACCAAGGACGACGAAGAAAAGCCCAAGTTCGCCGGCTTGCGGCCGGGCCAGAAAATGAACGACATCACGCAGGAAGCGGCGCTGGAGTTGTTCAAGTTGCCGCGCAAACTCGGGGAAACGCCGGAAGGCCTGGCTGTCTCTGCCAGCGTCGGCCGGTTTGGTCCTTACGTGCGTTACGGCGACAAGTTCGTCTCGATTCGCGGGGACGACGATCCCTACACTATCCAGCTCGAACGGGCACTGGAACTCATCGAAGAGAAGAAGATCGCCGATGCCAACCGGACGATTCGCGATTTTCCCGACGACGGCATCCAGGTGCTGCATGGGCGCTACGGACCGTACATCACAGACAGGACGAAGAACGCCCGGATTCCCAAGGATCGTGATCCGTTATCGCTGACGCTGGAAGAATGCAAGGAATTGCTGGCAGCGGCGCCGCTGCGCGGCGCACGTGGCAAGAAGAAAAAGTCGGCGGCGAAAAGCGCTGTCAGTGAGGAGGCATCGGTGGCGAATTCCGCGGCCCCTGCCAGGAAAAAAGCTGCGAAAAAGAAAAAGAAGAAGAAAGTCGCACGCAAAAAATCCTCGAAGAAGCCCGCCAGGAATCTGTCGAAGAAGTCCGGGAGCGACTAGGTTCGGGCAAACCCGGGGCCTGCAACGACATGGGCTGGTCGATTCCGATACAGAGAGCGGCGCGCATTGCAGGA
>CAZSDL010000074.1:0-11528 GCA_964605635.1 uncultured Woeseiaceae bacterium | reverse complement strand
CCGACAACGGCCGCAGCAAGAAATGCGGTAAGCAGGTTGACCTGCATCCACGGCAACCTCTTTCGTACTGCGAACAAGACCGGCGACAATGCGCGTTCGTCCGGGCTCGCGCCCACCATCATCTGCATGCCGACCGTGGCGTCCTCCTGGATCGCCTGCAATAACTTGGCGTGGTAGATGACCCCAAGCAGTCGGCCGTCGATATCGACGACCGGCAGGTCCGCTAACTGAAAATGCTCCAGCAATTCGACGACTTCATCCTTGGATGTCACCGGCGTAACTGTTGCTGTTACCGGGCTTGCCAGACTTTGCAACGTGGCGCCGGGATCTGAAACCGCGACATCCTGGATGCGAACCTTGCCTGACAGCTTGTTGTTGTCGTCCACAAGAAACAGGCTGCGGGTTGCCTGGTTGCGTCGTTGTCGCAATACATCGAGGGTCTGGTCGACGTTGTAGGAGCCGCGAAAGTGCGTTATGCGTGCGTCCATCAGTCGCCCGGCGCTGTCGTCGGGATATTTCATTAACCGCTCGATCTCCGCACGAACTGCCGGATCGACCTTCAGCAGAATTGCCGCACGCTCCTCGTGATCCAGCAGGTTCAGCGTGCGCAATGCATCGTTGGGCAACAACTCGGACAACAAATTGCAAACCAGGGATTCTGGTATGGCGCGTAAGAGATCCGCCGCTACATTCGGTGTCAGACGCATCATCACCGGCACCAGCACGCTTGCCGGTTGATGCTCCAGTGCACGGGCAGCTTCCGCGGTATCCATCGCTTCGATTTGCTGTGCCGCCTGCCAGGGGAGGTCGAGCAAAAAGCGCCGGTTCAGCGCGTCTATTACATTTTCGGGTACATTTTCCGGTGTCTCAGGCATTCTTTCGCTCCCCCGGGATCGACGATAGCTCGGCACCGGTTACGACATGTAGTAACCCTGTGCAAGTGGTCGCGAGTGCGGATAACAGTTGTCCGGCCATGGAGCCGGGTATCACCTCACGTGCACTACGATGTTCCTGCAGCCCCTTACGCAGGCTGGCTCGGGACAAGCCACCCACAACCGTATGATTGCGGCCGATAACCGGCAGCATCAGGAAATCATCCCATTCGTCGAGGAAAGCAGACGACGACAAGCTTGCACGGCTGGACAGCGGCCGAACCTGCACGATAGGCAACTCGCTGAGCAACCGTGCGGCGTTGCTGCGCATCAGCGCGGCCAGCGAGACGGCGCCGGCGAAGCGGCCGCTTGCATGAGCGTGCAGAAACACATGACTCGCGACCGCAACGTTGCCCAAAAAGCGTACCGCGTCTCCGACCGTTGCCTGGTCCGGCAGTGAGGGAACTTCGGGATCGATCCACGCGCCGACACTACCGGGCGGATAGCGGAGCGAGCTGCGCAGGCGTCGCGCCAGCCGTATCGGGAGGGCGTCCAAAATCGCTGCATGGTGTTGTTCGCCAATAAGCCGAATCAGTCCCGCGCAGTCGTGGAAGGCCAGGTTCTGCAAGACCGCGGCGCTTCGATGCGGCGTTAACAATCCCAGGCAGCGGGCCCCCGTCCATGCGGACATGCAAGCAATTGCAGGAGCAGCAAAGCGCGCGGGTATCTCCTCCAGAAATGCAGCCGCCTGTTGCGGATCGATCTGCTCGAGCACCTGCGCTGCCGAAGCAGGCGCATGTGAAAGAAAAGCAAGGGTCAGTGTCGGCCGATCAGTCATCGTCGTCGGCCGTCATAATAAGCACGGCCTCCTCCTGGAAAAATTTGGCGGGTACCGACATGCGTCCGTCCTCCGTTGCAAGTACCACTGTCGTCGCGGTCAACTCGAGAACCTGGCCCTCGATGCCGCTTACTCTTGCGATTTGTCCGGGTTCGAGAAACTTCTGCAACTGCCGGGCGCCGAGCAGATTGGCGACGAGTACTTGTGCCCCGAATCCGAATGCCAGGGCGAGGCTCAATAGCAACCCGCCAATGACGATGCTGAACAGGATCGTCAGGAAGGTGATATTGATGCCGATCTGGTCCAGGCCAATGACCATCGCCGCGACAAAAACGGCGGCTTGAGCCATACGACCCAGGAACTCGCTTTGTGTTGATCCCGCTGAATCCAATGCGGCTGCAACGAGATCACGCACCAGCGTGCTCACAAAGTAGCCGGCAAGAAGAATGAGCCCGCCGGCAATAAGGGTCGGCAGGTAGGCGACAATTCGGTCCAGCCAGATGGTAAACAATTCGAGGCGGGCAACTCGCGCGGCCATTGCGACAAAAAGAAGGATGATTACCCAGAAAACGATGTTGCCAATCAGTTTGCGGGCTCCCGGCGTCAACGTCAGGCGCCGGTTTGTGGCAGACCATCGGCTGATTCGGGCCAGCACGGTATCCAGGCCGCCGGCCAGGCGAACTGTTGTCGCACGGATTAGCGTTGCCACCAGCCACCCTACAAGAAGCAGTATCAAGGCCGCCCCGAAATGCGGCAGGTACTCCAGGAATGCGCGCCAGGCTTCGCCCAGCATGTCCCGCAAGGATTGCAGGCTTTGCGACAAGTCGGTCATGTTTGGCTCCTGCAGATTACAGTGGCACTAAACTACAGGATTATGCGCGCTCGCGGCACCCGCCGGCAGGGTTGCCGCAGGGAGAAGGCGTGCGCAGATGCACTACTTCTGGGCTATGCGGCTGCCGAAGATTGACTAGCAATGCGTCTCGGGACGAGAAACGACAACAAACCGCCGATAACAGCCATACCCAGGACAAACAGATGCAGGTTGACTCCACCAATAATCGCATGCTGGAGTTTCACGCCGAGTGGCATCATGGCCGCGACCACACCCGCCTCATACGTGCCGATGCCGGCAGGGGCGTTGATGGGCAATACGGTCGATAGTTCGCCGCCCGCTGCACCGAATACCGAGTCTGCGAAGTTAATCGGCGTGAAGATCGTCAGTATCCAGGCGAATGAGAACAGTTTCACACCCCAGTTCAAGGTCGTCCAGCCCCAACTTTCGAACAGCTTGCTGCGCGATTTCGGCAGGGTCTTCAACATGGCGGCGATCATCGCCGACACCTTGTTGTCGTGCTTGTCGAACGCGATGCTGCAACGTTCCCAGAAAAGCACCGTCAATATCGGCATTAGCACCCAGAAGAGCACTAAAGGCGGTATCCAGGGCCATGGAGTTGCTACCCATAACGTGATCAGTGCGATCAGAATAAGCGTATGGAAATCCAGGTACCTGAGCCATAGCAAGCCCGACACCGAGCGATTCACGGAAATTGCGAAGTAACGCTTCATGAGGATAGGAAACGACACTTCGCCCGAGTGTACCGGAAGGAAATTTGTGAAGACGTTATGCAGCAGGAAAAGGCGAAAACACGACCGAATGTCATCACAGTCCGGATAGAAGCGAAAAAGCCTTGCGGAACGTATTGCATAGGTCAGCAGAATCAGCAGCGCCGCCCCGGCAATAGCTGCAGGCGCGGCGCGCCCCCAGGGTTCAAGCAATCGCGCCCATCCGACCACCAGTTCCACAGCGACCAGCAGAATGACAGCGAGCACTGCATATGTAACTTTCACCCACACGTTTGCAACTCCGCTGATGGCAACAGGATAAGGACACCGCGACGTTGCCAGACGTGAAAGAAAAATAACTCCAGAAAACGATCGATTCCGGCCTGCTACCGACACTGGCTGGAATTCCGACGGATCGCCATGCTGCCCACACGAAGTAACGTCTGTATTACTTAAAGCAAATTTTGTGCCAGCAGTTGCTTTGCGACAATCGTCAAGGCGATCGGCCCGCTAGTCGGGTTTGCAACAGCGACTTAACGTAGAAATTTACAGAGTTGTTGAAAAAACTATCGTTCGGCAGCGAACATACGCGGGAATAGCGACAGGCAGCGAGCAGAAGTGAACGTAACCTGTCTGTGAATAGCGACAGACGATAAGGGCGGGTTCGCTTTCCAGTTCGCGGAAAGCAAACCCGCCCTTTCAGCCGCGGGCGCGGAGGTATTACTCTAGAAGAAGCTGACGCCGAAGGTTGCCGCCCATGTGCGCGGCGGGCCGTAGAATCCGATCAGCGCGTTGCCGGTAAGAGGTGCATTGAAGTTGTAGCCACCGATGCGGTATTCCTCATCACCAAGGTTCTTGCCGTGCAGGCCCAGTTGATAGCGCCCGGATTCGGAGTTCCACACCACGCTTGTGTCGTAGATCCAGTAGGAGGTCTGGTCGAGCGCCGGTTCGGCAATCTCGAACATTTGCGAGTCGCCGCGATAGGATGCGGTAGGTACGAATGTTATTGTTCCTCCTGCCGCGAGCGGAAACTGGAAGTCCAGAGACAGCGACCCGGTCCAGTCCGGCGTGTTCTGGAAGTCGCGCTGGTCAGCGAGATTCTCACGCTGTCCGGTGCCTGGATTGAATGTCACGAACTCGTCGAACTCAGCATCGATGTAGCCGAGGCTCAAACGTGCGCCGAAGCTATCGGTAAACTGAGCCGAGCCTTCAAATTCCCATCCCCGGATATCACTCGCCGCCGCGTTGTCGACGAAACTCACGACCGTGGTCGGCGGAATAAGAAATTGCGACGTGATCTGCTGGTCTTCGTACTCGGAGACGAAAAAGGCGGTTGCAAAAGTGAAGCGTTCTGCCAGCGTGCCCTTCAAGCCAATCTCGTAACTGGAAACGGTTTCGGAATCGTACCCGTCGACAGTTTCGGGATAGGCGACCGCGTCGCCGCGCATATCGAATCCGCCGGACTTGAAGCCTCGACCATAGGATGCGTAACCCTTCAGCTCCGGGAGAAATTCATAGGAAAGGCTGACACGCGGCGTTAACTCGTCAAAGCTGCGGTCATTCGTGTAATCGGTGCGCGGTGCTCCGAGGGCCACGGCGTCCGGATTGCCGAAAAATGGGGTCCGTATGCCGAGGTAGTTCTGGCGTAGCTGGACCGCCGTTTTGTCATCACGGGTCCAGCGGGCGCCGATGGAGACTGCGAGCCGATCGGTAAAGTCATAGCTGGCATCGGCGAATGCCGCGATGCTTTCTGTCTCGACTGTGCCGCCGGTGAAAATGCTCAGGCCGACCAGGCCAATGACGGTATCAAACGCGCCCTCGGCGGTGGCATCCAGGTAATAGAGTCCGCCGACCATTTGCCAGCGATCGCCGGTGTAAAGGAGCTGGAACTACTGCGAGAACTGCTCATCCGCATAGTATCCGGGTACGTCCAGCAGCGAGTCCGGCAGGCCGTCGAAATCGATCAGCGTGTCGGTACGCCCTTCACGCCACGCGGTAATGGACTTTAAGGTAGTCGTGTCATTGAGCGCCCATTCTGCCAGCAGCGATACGCCGTCCTTGGTAACCGAGTTGTCGTCGCCAATGCCGGCGAACGTGTCATAAATTGTTTCGCCGGAGGGAGCGACGATTCGATAACCATGTTTCGGTGCCGAATCGTCTTCGCTGCGATCCGTGGACAGACGGAAGAACAGGTCGTCGTTAGGCGTGAATTCCAGGCTCAGTCGTGCCGCGAGGATTTCCTTGTCGTAATGCTCGGCGCCGGTGGTAAAGTTCGTGCCATAGCCGTCCCGGTTATAGGTCGCGATCGCAGCACCCACTGCAAAGGTATCGCTCAAAGGTGTCGAACCGCTGAGGACCAGGTCCATCTGGTTTGCTGTGCCGATTGTGCCCCGCATCCGCAGTTCGCTGTCGTCACCGATACGCCGCGTTACGTATTTGACCGCACCGCCAATCGTGTTGCGGCCGTAAAGAGTGCCCTGTGGCCCGCGCAGTATTTCTACCCGCTCGACGTCGAAGATATCGAGTACGGCGCCCTGCGGACGTGCGATGTAGACATCGTCAACGTACAGTCCGACACCGGGATCAAAGCCCCACAGGGGATCTTGCTGGCCGACGCCACGAATAAAAGCGATCAGGGTTGAATTGGAACCGCGCGCCACCTGAAGCGTCATATTTGGTGTGTCGCGCTGCAGCTCGGTAATGTCGAGGGCGCCGCGCAATTCCAGGTCTTCCCCGGTATAAGCGCTGATCGCGATGGGGACATCCTGCAACGACTCCTCGCGTCGTCTTGCGGTAACGGTGATTTCCTCAACGGCCCTGGCGTCAACCGTTTGCGCCGACGCAGAAGTGGTGCCCAATGAGAAAGCGAAAGCAGCAGAAAAGGCGCAGCCGGCCACTTGGCCCGCAATACGGAAAGGTACTTGCATGGTGGTTCCCCCTGTCGGACGACCCACGATGGTCGCCCGGAAATTTCAACGAACGCTGAAGGAATATTAGTTCAACGTTCGTTGAATAACAAGCACCGGGTCGGACCTCAGTATCCCCTTGAATTTATTTCGATTTGGCAGCCACTATTGAGGCTTTAGCCCGCTTTCGGCCAGCCGCCACCGGCCGGCGCCGCGCTTTGATGGACTGGGTAGCAGCCGACTTTTCCTTCCCGCAGATCGCCATAAAGCCGGCGGCAATGAACTGCGGCATGCGGGCGCTGATCGCCGCCATGTCGGTTGATTTGCATGCGCCTCCGGACAGATTGTCAATGCGGCCGGTCTCAGCCATTGTCATCGTGAGCGCACCGGACAAAAAGTGATAGCTCCAGTACAAGTTTGCTTCGTCGCATTCGGGAAGCGCGCGCTTCAGCGCTTCAATAAAACGGGCGACGAGGGGATCGAAATAGCGAGTCATCAGCTCGCCTCCCCATTCGGACGAGCTATTGATCTGGGCAATCAGGGCGAAATAGTGATGCCATTCCTCATGCTTCTGCGCCATCAGATCCAGGATCGGATGAGTGAACGCATCGATGATTTCTTCAACGGTCGGCAGGTCGTCAGGATGTCGCTGCTCGACCTTCTCAAGCGCCTCGAGGCGTATGGCATTGAGATGACTGACCCGGCGCAACATGACTGAATCAAAAAGGTCGCGCTTGGATTTGAAGTGATAGTACGCAAGCGACACATCGGCGTCGGCTTTGCGCATGATCTGGCGCACAGTAACGGCGGCAAAGCCGTCCCGGGCGAATAATTCTTCAGCTGCATCGAGAATCCGCTTGCGCGTCGGATGAGACTTGCTTTTCATGGATCGTTTTTGCCTCGTGTTAGCGCGCTAAACCAATGACACGACGCCGCGTCACGGGCATTTTTGTTCACGCCAGCCAAATCATACAGTTGTATTTCAACGAACGCTCAACTAATATTCAACGATCGTTCAAATCCCATGGATTGCTTTCGAGGGGGCCGGCAACTGTTGCCGGAGGTACTGCATGGCATGGTTCTCACCCGATCGCGCGCTGCTGCCGGAGATTATCGCGCTTAACGGTCGCTGGCTACCCGACAAGCCCGCGGTCATTGTCGACAGTCGCTCGGTCACCTGGTCATCTTTTTCCAAAGCAACTGCACAAGTTGCGAATGGCCTGCTGCAATCAGGTGTCGCACACGGTGATCGGGTAATCATCCTCGCAGACAACAGCCTTGAAATGGCTGAGGCCATTTTCGGCACGATCCGCGCGGGCCTGACAGTCGTTCCACTCAATATCGCCGTCACCGACGACGCTGTACTGAATATGATCATCGACAGTGGCGCCAAGGCCATAGTCGCCTCAGGTGAGCACGTCCTGCGTATCGATGGGCTGCATAAGCGCTTGCCGGAAAACGTTGACGATCGCTACTACGCAATCAACTCACCCGACAAGCGCAGCGCGAACTGGCAGGACTTTTCGGCGATGCGCGACGCATCGCCAGTCGATGGACTGCGGGTTGAAGTCAATGAGAACGACAGCTGCAACATTATCTATAGCTCGGGTACGACGGGGCTGCCCAAAGGAATTGTGCACAGTCATGGGTGCCGTGCGAGATGGGCGAACGACATGGCCATCTCCCTGCGTTATCACTCCGGCGCACGGACACTCGTTACGCTCGGCATGTACTCGAATATCACCTGGGTAGCGATGCTCGCCACCATACTGGCCGGCGGCACCCTCGTCATTCGCTCGCGATTCACACAGGATGATTGCCTGCAATCTATCGCCCGACATTGCATTACCCATTTCGCCATGGTTCCGGTGCAGTATCAGCGACTCCTCGAATACGAAGGATTTTCCGAGTACGACCTTTCGTCGCTGGAAGCGTACATGTGCTGCGGCTCGCCACTCAGCCCGGCGATGAAAGCCGATATCATCGAACGGATTCCAGGACGGCTCATCGAGCTCTACGGCCTGACCGAGGGCTTGGTAACCATACTGTCTCCCGAAGATATGGACCGCAAGATCGAGTCCGTGGGACGGCCGAGTCCGGGGCAGGACCTGCGCATCATCGATGACGAAGACAACGAACTTGGCCCGGAGCAACCCGGCGAAATAGTCGGTATCAGTCGCCTGATGATGAGCGGCTATCACAACAACGCCGCTGCTACGGAAGCGGCGACCTGGCTCGCACCGAATGGTGACCGCTGGTTACGAACCGGCGACATCGGACGACTCGATAACGACGGCTTCCTCTACCTGGTCGACCGCAAAAAGGATCTCATCATCTCCGGTGGACAGAACGTCTACCCGGCTGACATCGAAGCGGTAATTGCGACTCACGAAGCTATCGCGGAGACGGCCGTAATCGGAGTCGCAAGCCGAAAATGGGGAGAAACGCCAATTGCCATCGTCGTGGTCCGGCAAGACGCAAAAGTCGACACCGAAGAATTCACGGCATGGGTCAATGCACATGTTGGAAAGCAGCAACGGATTTCTGCAACACTGGTCGTGGATGCGTTGCCACGAAATCCCAATGGCAAAATCCTGAAACGCGAGCTGCGTCGACAATTCTCCTCGCTGGAGTTATGAACAGCGACTTTTACCGGATGATTTTATGATGCGCGACGATACTGGCAAATACTACGAAAGTACTGACGGTTTACGGCTGTTCTATCGGGACTATGCACCCGAACAACCAGGAGCAACAGTGCTTTGCCTGCCCGGCCTCACTCGCAACAGCCGCGACTTCGACGACCTCGCCGCGCATCTCTCGGCCACACGACGGGTATTGACTCCGGATCTCCGCGGCAGGGGGCATTCCGCGCACGATCCGGAATGGCGTAATTACCATCCGGCAACCTATACCGGCGATATATGGACGCTGCTCGATTCGCTCGACATCGGCAATGTGATCGTCATCGGCACATCGCTCGGCGGCATCATTGCTATGGGTATGGCTATGCAGAGACCGGCACGAATTCGCGGTGTGATCATGAATGATGTCGGACCCGAGATCGCACCGGAGGGGCTGGAGCGTATTAAAAAATACACCGGGCTTTTGCCATCTGTCGGCTCATGGGACGAAGCGATCAGGCAGACCCGGGAAATCTACGGAACCTGGCTGCCGGGCCTGACAGATGACGACTGGCGCAAAATGGCCTGGCGGGCCTACCGCGAGAATAACGACGGCGTGCCGCAACTCGACATCGATCCTGACATCGGTCGCGCTATTCGCGAGGCCGGTGCGCCTGGTGGTGATCTCTGGGTCGCGTTTGACGCATTGCGCGATATTCCCACGTTAGTGCTTCGTGGCGAAATGTCTGACATACTTTCTGCGGATACTCTGGAACGAATGCAGCAACGCAAGTCCGACCTTGTCGCGGTGACCGTTAGTAATCGCGGACACGTTCCCCTGCTCAATGAGCCTGAGTGCATCGCTGCAATAGATCGATTTATCGGAGGTCTGTAGCCCATGTTCCTCCGCGCCTCCACATTGATGACGCTCGCGTTACTGGCGGCATGCGGCAGCAGCACGCCACCCGCAGCCGAACCGCAACCGGGTTACAGCATCGATCCCACGCGCATCACTGTGTCCGGCGCCTCGTCGGGCGCGTACATGGCGGGGCAATTGCACGTCGCCCATGCATCGCTGATCAGTGGCGCAGCACTCCTTGCCGGCGGACCGTATGCCTGTGCCGGCGGCTCCATGCAAACGGCGCTCGGGCCCTGCATCAAAGGTGACGGCATCGACCAGGCAGTGCTTGCGGATCGCATAGAACACTACGCAAGCAGCGGACAGATTGACGATCCGCAAGAGATGCAGGATGACCGTGTGTGGATTTTCCACGGCAAAGCCGATCAAGTGGTCGACCGGTCCGTATCGCAGTCGTCGGCCGATCTTTACGGCCGATATATTGATACAGACCAAATTGCCTTTGTCGATTCGGTAGAGGTTGTGCATGGTATGCCGACACTATCGATCGGCGTGCCGTGCGATGAACTTGCCACGCCTTTCCTCAACGCATGCAACTACGATGCCGCCGGCGAAATGTTGCAGCATCTTTATGGGCCGTTGAATGCACGGGCGACGTCGAGCGGTGAACTGGCAACGGTCGACCAGGCGCCGTATGCCCGCGCACAGTTGTGGGATCATGCGTTCGTGTATGCGCCCGAAGCATGCCAGTCGGGCGCGGAATGTGGCTTGCATGTCGCGTTTCATGGCTGCCAGCAATCTGCCGAGTTTGTCGGCGATGCATTCGCACGCGGTGCGGGATTCAACGAATGGGCGGAAACCAATCGAATCGTGGTGCTTTATCCGCAAGTAAAGAGCAGCAAGTTCGCGCCTCTTAATCCGCTCGGTTGCTGGGATTGGTGGGGCTATACCAGTGACGAATACGCGACCAAAAGTGGCATGCAGGTAATGGCCGTGCGCGAAATGATCGACCAGCTGATGCGTACCGAACCCTGATGATGGCATGGTTGCTGTTCGTGCTTTACCTGGCAGGCACATCGTGGCTGGGCTGGCTCGGCTACCGACGGACCGGCGATTTCGCAAGCTTTGCGCTCGGTAATCGCAATATGGGACCGCTTGTCGTAGGCATCACGCTTGCCGCCAGCACAGCCTCGGCCGCCACCTTCATCATCAACCCCGGCTTCGTCTACGTCGATGGCTTCTCCGCCTGGTTTCACATGGTCATCGGATCCGGCATTGGCTTTGTCACGATGCTGTTCGTGCTGTCTTTCCAGTTTCGCCGCATTGGTGAGCAGGCCCGCGCCCTGACCATGCCGGACTGGATCGGCAAACGCTATCAGTCGCGCCCCTTTGCGCTGTATTTCTCAGTACTGAATTTATTGTCTTTCGCTTTTGTCGTGATGCTGGTCGGTGGAATCTCTATCGTCATGCAATCGCTGCTGGGCATATCAAATGTCATGGCGTTGACAATCGCGTTGACGTTCGTTACCGGCTACGTGTTTGTTGGCGGCACCTATGCACACGTGCTGACCAATCTGCTGCAAGGCACAATGATGATTGGTGTGACCATCCTGATTCTCGCTGCCTGTGTGTCAATCGCACTCAACGAGCCAGGATCCGTCATCGACCGGTTGCGCACCATCGACCCCAACATGGTGAAAGCAGTCAACTCGGATGGCAATCTTTTCAACGATGTCTTCTCGATCTACATTGCCGGTTTCTTCGTCGGCGCCGTGCTCGTCTGCCAGCCGCACATACTGACCAAGGCGCTCTACGTCAGTTCTGACAGGGACGTTCGCAATTACCTGCTGATCTTTACCGTCGTAT
>CAZSDL010000073.1:0-11658 GCA_964605635.1 uncultured Woeseiaceae bacterium | reverse complement strand
GCCGGAAGCCTGGTCGATGTCCGTGCCGGCAATGTCCGCACCGGCCAGGTCATCGTCATCCGGGGCGAAAGAATCGCTCGTGTCGCAGCCAGTGGTGAGGTCAGTATCCCTGCCGATGCTACGGTCATCGACCTTAGCCAGCACACGGTGCTGCCCGGGCTGATCGACATGCACGATCACCTCACCGGCGATCACCGGATTCACGGCTACGGCGCATTGGGTATTTCGGTGCCCCGCCAGGCGCTTTATGGCGTCCTGAACGCCCGCAAGACCATTGATGCCGGGTTTACAACGGTCCGTAACGTCGGTGCCGGCGGCTACAGCGACGTCGCGTTGCGCGATGCGATCAACGACGGTGAAATCGTCGGACCGAGGATGCGCGCTTCGGGCCCCTCTATTGGCATTACCGGCGGCCACTGCGACAACAACCTGCTTCCGGCCGAGTATGCCGAAGTTGCCGAGGGCATCGCCGACGGTCCATGGGCAGTTCGCGCCAAGGTTCGCGAGGTCATCAAGTACGGCGCTGACGTCATCAAGTTCTGCGCGACGGGCGGCGTGTTATCCAAGGGCACCAGTCTTGGCGCGCAGCAATTTACGCTCGAGGAAATGCAGGCAATTGTCGACGAGGCACACCTGCACGGCCGCAAGGTTGCGGCGCACGCTCACGGCGCCCGGGGTATCAAGACCGCAATAGAGGCAGGCGTCGATTCCATCGAGCACGCGAGCCTGATCGACGACGAAGGTATTCGACTGGCAAAGGAGAACGGTACTTTCCTCGTCATGGATATTTATAACCATAACTTCATCATGGAACATGGGGCTTCCGTAGGCATGCTGGAGGAATCGCTGGAGAAAGAGCGGGTCATCGGCCAGCAACAGCGCAACAACTTCCGCAAAGCGTTCGAAGCCGGTGTGCGTATGGCCTTCGGAAGCGACGGTGCCGTTTATCCGCATGGCGACAACGGCAAACAGTTCGCGTACATGGTGCAGTATGGAATGACTCCCATGCAGGCGATCCAGGCGGCAACAATACATGCTGCCGAACTCATTGACTGGCCGGACTCGGTCGGCGCCATAGAGCCTGGGCGCTATGCGGATATTATTGCCGTGCAGGGAAATCCGCTTGAAAACGTACGTCTTCTGGAAGATGTCCGGTTCGTCATGAAGGGTGGCGTGGTCTACAAGCAGTAATCCTACTCGTCCACCCACAGACGGACGCCGTACGCGCCTTCCCCGTTTCGGCCAAGCCGCTCGGCAAGTAGCTTCAGAACCGGTTGCACGTCGGCCGTCATGGTCCACGGCGGATTGACGATGGCCATGCCGCAGCCCCGCATGCCCGGTCGCCTGTCATCCGGCTCGATGAGCAGTTCCAGATTCAGGACGTGTCGTATACCGGATCCCTCGAAGCTGTGCCGCAACGAGTCGAGCATACGACGATCGATAACCGGGTACCAAAGAGCGTAGATACCAGTTGCGAAACGCCGATGCATACTCTGCAAGGTTTCGAAAACACGCTGGTACTCATCCTTCCTTTCATAAGAAGGGTCGATAAAGACCAATGCCCGTTTCTCGATGGGCGGAACTATCGCGATCGCATTCCGCAGTCCGTCTGCCTGGTGACAACGCACACGCCGGGCGCCACGAAACTCATTCTCGAGTAACGGGAAATCACTGGTATGCAGCTCGTACAGCTCCAAACGATCGTGGGCGCGCAACAGCTGCTGCGCGATCAAAGGCGAGCCGGGATAGCGGCGCAGTTTGCCATTCGGATTCGCGGCACGCACCAGTTCCAGGTACGTCTGCATGGCGTCGGGCAACGATGCGTCGTTCCAGAATAAGCCGATGCCTTCCTGGTACTCGCCGGTCTTCGTGGCAAACGTTGACTGCAAGTCGTACGCGCCGGCACCCGCGTGCGTGTCAATATAGCAAACGGGTGTCGCTTTTCGAGTGAGATATTCCAGCAGCTGTACGAGCACCGCGTGCTTCATGACATCGGCGAAATTGCCGGCGTGATACGCATGACGATAGCTCAGCATCCGGGTTGCGCCGACGGGGACAAGGTTTTGTGGTGCCGCCTATTTACGGTCCACGATCGCTGCGACCCATGCTCCGTCTTCACCGTCCCAGTATTTTCGTGTGTTCTTGTGCTTTTCGTCGACCAGGAAACGGGCTTGCGGGTCGCGTCCCTGGGCAATACGCACACCGGTCTTGCCCGAATCCGGGTACCCGACAACCTCCGGGACGACCATGGTTGAAATCGCCAGGTAGACCAGGTCTTCGTCGCCAGTATTGATGAGCTGGTGGGCAACATCCGGACCACCCGGCATCGTGACTATGTAGTCGTTGACGCGCACATCGTAGTTTTGCGCACCGAAGCGCAGCACACCGGAACCGGAAAGTATGAAGAAATGCTCTTCGTTGCAGTGGTGATGGTGAATCGGAAACGCCGCTTTGCCCGGTGGCACGCGCGTAACGTTGGTGCCTATTGCGCTGGCCCCCAGGCCGGCGGCAAGTTGCGACAATGAATAGGAAAAGTGCTTGCCATTGATATCCGAGACGACGGGCGCCTCCGCAAGGTTGATTATCGGTCTTTGCATGTTGGTCTCCTGCCCGGGCAGTGCCGGGCCGTGCTTTTTGTTTATTCTTGCTCTACCCGTGCCGGGCGATCGGGATGCAGTGATTCACGACTTCTCGGCCGCAGCGCTCGTCGCAGGGCTTTTCAAACGCTGCATGCCCTGCAGCACTGTCACCAGGAGCGCCGGCAGGAACGTCAGCGTAACAAGTGTCGCGAACAGCAGCCCGAAAAGGACTACAGCTCCGACACCGCGGTAGAGCTCTGTGCCCGCGCCCGGAATGAACACCAACGGCGCCAAGCCGAAAATCGTTGTAATCATGGTCATCAGTATCGGACGAATGCGCGTCGATACGGCTTCACGCACGGCTTCAACGGCATCGAGCGAGCCGGAACGCAGGTTGGTCAGCGTTCTGTCGACAATGAGGATCGGATTATTCACAACAACACCCAGCAATATAAGGAAGCCGAGCATGGTTATCATGTCGAAGGACTGCCGCAATGGATCGAGGCCGATGAGCGGCAATAGCGAACCGGCACCGTTCAGGACTGCCAATCCAACGATACCACCGGCGATACCGAGCGGAACACTGGTCATTATTATCAGTGGCCACCCCCAGTGCGTAAATATAGCTACCATCACCAGGTAGCAGAGCACCAGCGCAACGACGTAATTCTGTGTCAATGCCTCCCGCGTGGCAGAAAGCTGGTCGCTGGCACCGGAAATGTCGATAGTCACCTCCTGCGGTAAATGCCCTTCCGCGCGCATCCAGTCGAGTAGATCGGTTTGTACCCGTTCAACAGCGGTCTCAAGTGCGACGGAGCGCGGCGCGATAATGTTGAGTGTCACCGTGCGGCGCCCGTCGAGACGACGGATCGAATCCGTATCGACCATTTCGACAACATCAGCCACCGCCGAAAGTGGTATGACGCCGCCGCGCGGCGCGTAAATTGGTAAATCCGCAAGTCGGGACAAACGCTGGTTACTGCCAGCATCACTGAACATAAAAATGTCGATCTTGTCGTCGCCGCGAAAGTATTCGTCGACGAATGCGCCATCGGACAGTGCTGCAATGGAGAAGCCCAGCTCATCTGACGTGAATCCCATCTCTGCAGCACGGTCCCAGCGTGGCCGAATCTCGACCAAGGGCTGGTCCAGTGACAGCGAACTCGGATCCGAGCCGATCTGCGGATTGTCGAAGATCTCACCCGCCCGCCGATACGCCGTTTGCGCGACGCGGTAAATGCTCGCAAGGTCGGTACCGGTGATATCGAGATTCACACTGCGCGAGCCGCCGTCGCTGCTGGAAATAATCGAACCGCGGCTGGAGAAAGCCCGCATGCCCGGATAGCTTTCGAAGTGCTCGGTGACGACGGTCATCAAATCGTCAATCTGGCCGGGGTCGACCGTCTCGACAATCATGCGGACGTTCTCCGGGCTGACCGAGAGATTCAGGCTGCGCATAGCCGGCACAGGCACCTCGCCCCGCGCAAAGCGCTCCGGATCGTCCTCGACATACGGCAAAAAGTGCTCCTGCACCTTCCCGGCAAGGGCAGACATCTCGGCGAGGTTGTAGCCGGGTGGGGCTATCATGCTGGAGAAAAGCTTCGCTTCCTCGCCTTCGGGCAGGTATTCGCCCGGTGGCGTAAGCAGCAGGATGACAAGGAACACACCACCGAAAACGCCGGCAATGGTGACCACGCGCCGCCGGGTCGTCGATACCAGCCAACCTACGCCGTCGACAATCTTCTGCCGAAATCCGGCGCCCGCCGTCTCGGTATTGCCGCGCACGCCGAAGGTAAGTCGTGCGCTGAGCGACGGCACAACAGAGATCGCTATGAACATCGATACGAGTATCGAAGCAGAGATCGCCACTGCGACATCCGAGTAAAGTTGTCCGGCCTCCTGCTCAATGAAAAAGATTGGCGCGAAGACGAGTATGGTGGTCATTGTTGATGCGAGAACCGCCGGCCATACCTGCCTTACGCCTTCGAGCGCGGCCGCAATTCGTTCCGCGCCTTCGCGACGCCGTCGCTCGATGGCTTCCAGCACAACGATGGAGTTGTCCAGTGTCATGCCGATAGCGAACGCGACACCGGCCAGCGAGATGACATTAACTGTACGACCCGCTGCCATCAGTCCGATAAAAGCCGCGATGGTACAGATCGGGATTCCGATAACCCCGACCAGGGTCGCCCTCGCCGAGCGCAGGAAAAGGTACATGACGAGGGTCGCCAGCCCGGCACCGATCGCGAGGTTCTGCCAGACGTTGGCAATGGAATCCTGAACGTAGCGAACATCGTCTGTATTCAGGTACATCTGCATGCCGGAGGGATTGAGAACCTGCTCGTTGATCTCGTCCATGACCGGCAGCAGGGCCTTCTTGATGGCGATGACATTGGATCCGGGTTCGCGATCGACGGACAGGTTGAGGCTGGGCCTGCCGTTGAACAACGACTGGTTACGCAATTCGAAATGCGTCAGTTCGATGCTGGCGACGTCGGCAAGGCGGATCAGCGACGTGCCGCGTTGCGCGATAATGACTTGTTCCATGTCTTCGAGATCGGTGAAACGGCCGATCGTGCGCAGCAAGTAGCGGCGCTTGCCGGTATCGAGATCGCCCGCCGATGCATCGCTGTTACGGCTGCGAATCGCATTGCGAACTTCGCTCAACGTAATTCCGCGCTCTGCGAGTTTTCCCGGGTCCACACGGATCCTCACCTGTCGTTCAGCACCGCCCCCGATGTTGACCTGTGAAACGCCATCGACGCGTTCCATGCGTGTTCGCACATTGTCATCAATGAAGTCCTGCATCAGTGTCATATCCAGCTCGAAGGGGTTACCTGCGAGCGGCACGATACGGAAATACATGAATGAGTTTTGCGAAAAAGAACTGGCTCGCAGCCTCGGCTCGTCGACATTTTCAGGGTAAGACGGAACCTGGCTCAGTGCATTGTTGACACGAATGAGCGCTTCGTTGATATCGGTGCCAAACGGAAACTCGAGCTGTATGCGCGCATTTTCACCCGACGCGGTGGATACCATGCGTTCCAGATTGGGTATCGTTCGCAGATACTCTTCCTGTTCGATCAGGATTTCTTTTTCCACGTCCTGCGGAGTAGCGCCGGGCCAGCGCGTCTGGACGCTGATAACGCGTACGTCGAGGTCAGGGATCATCTGCACCGGAATCCGGAGGGCCGCGAGACTCCCGAGCACGCAGATCACCAGTACGACGACGGCCAGGATAGTGCCGTGACGAATGACTCCTTCAAACATCAGGTGTTTCCTGTCACGATTCGTTACTCACGCGCACTACCTGGTCTTGTGTAAGCACTTCGTTGCCTCGTACGACCACCGGTCGCAACGGGTCCAGCCGGCTTATGATTTCGATGCTGTCTCCCGATGCCCGGCCGACAGTGACCTCGAGTTCCCGGGCGCGCATGCCGGTGTTGGACTGTTCGACGATCCATACAGTCGTTGTCCCGTCGGGATAACGAATCAATGCATCGCGCGGCACTCGAACTACCTCCTGGCTTCCGGGCAAGCTGAATCGGGCGCGGCCGGACATGCCGGGTGTAATCAGGTTCGAGGATTCCTCAAGACCTTCGATCTGCAGGCGCACCAGAAAGGTGCGAGCCGATGGATCGCTGACCGGGACACGGGCGTGAATATACGCCTCAAAGGTGCGACCCGGAATCGCATCCAGTTCGACAGACACTTCTGATTCCGGCACCAGTTCCGGCCAGTATTGCTGCGGCGCCTGGACATCGAGCCATAACTCTTCCGTGCCAACCAGGTCCGCCACCGGCGTGCCGGTTTCGACCCACTCGCCGGCCTCGGTCAGCTTGCGACTGATTACTCCTGTAAAGGGTGCGATGACGTCGTGTCGTGCTACACGCTCCCTGGCGGTTTGCACTTGGCTCGCACTTTGCGCCAGCGCCGCTTCAGCCACCGCGAAGCGCGACTCCAGCGCGGCTACCTCTGTCTCCGACACGAAGTTATCGCGGACGAGACGCTGCCCTTCATCCCGCAGCCGCTGGGCCTCGCGGAGGGACGCCTGGCTTTGCCCGAGTGCTGCTTCCGCCTCTGCCACCGCCAGAATGGCAAGCTTGCCATCGAGACGCAGCAGCACGGCACCGGCCTCAACGCGATCACCGGCGTCGACATTGACCTCTGCCACGAGCCCGGACACGCGCGACGACAGGGCCGCTGCACGGCGCGGTGTGATCGAGCCTGACAATTCCAGGGTTTGTATTGCCTGCCCGACTTCCGGCATGACAACCTGTACCGGCACCGGCGACTGCGCCAGCGCCAGCCCCGCAACGAGCTGAAGCAGGCTCGCAGCGGCAGCCTGCCGAGTGGTTAACAACGCAACTCTCATGGGACCCTTATGCAATTAATTGTCGATAGGGGAACAAGCCTAACCGATATTCGTGGACTGTTTCGGCCTCGCGGGAGCGTCGTCCGGTCAGGAGAACCCGGGTAGTGGGACCGGCGAAAGCCGCGTCAGTTCTGGATGACGGTTCCGATTACTCCGGCAAAGAAGGTCCGTCCAACATCGCCTGGTGCCGGGCCTTGGCCAGTTCGTACTCCGCCCGCGCCAGCGCGAGATGCCTTACTTCAAGGGACTTGGCCGCTTCGATGAAGCCTTCCGCATCCTCCAGTTTGCCGTTTGAAATGGCGAACATCGCCTGGAACAGCAATGCCGTGACTATCCGGTCGGCGGCCAGCCGGACCTGGCGGTCGTCAGGCGCCAGCCGCGAGGCCTGTCGAAACAGATCAATGGCGCTGTCGCCGGCCGGAACGGTCAGCCGCTCGGCCAGGATGCGCTGGTCGATGCGGCGCATGAGCACATCGACGTCAGCAGCTCGCGCCTGCTGCAAAAGCTCGGCGCGCACTGACTCGATATCCGCATCGTCCTCTTGCGAAATCAATGCGGCACGCGTCAGGTAAGCCTGCGCCTGGTCGATGTCAGTCGATGATACCTGTCGCGCGCTGACCAGCAGGTCACGGCGATAGCGTTCAAGCAGGTCCTCAATTGCGGCAATGCCAAAATGAAACGGTTGCACACTCTTCGCTGTTACAACGCTGCGTACTGCCTCCTCGAAATCCTCGGCAGCCAACGCCGCCCTGGCGTTGGACAAATACGTCTCGGCGATACGATCCATGCCGTCACTTGCCGCTGCGCTCGATGGATCCTCTGCCAGCACGGCTCGATAGTAATGCAGCGCGCTGTCGTCCGCCGGCTCGGTCAGGCGATCACTTTCGAGGGCAAATGCTGCGTTCTCAAGCAGGACCGTAACTGGTGAGGTCGCAGGCTGTGAGCCCGGTATCGACCACCAGACGGTCACGGCTATTACAACAGCTGCGAGTGCTCCGTATACAACAGCCATCCGCTGCACGGGAATCGGCCTCGGGAACACCTCCTGCGGCTCAGCCTGCGGCCGTTCTACAAAACGAGCCCGGAAATCGCCGGCATCAACCGGGCGGTCTGCAGCATCGAGCTGCAGTGCAGTGCGAATCGCCGGCCAGTGCTCACGAGCATCCTTCGGCAAGGGCTCGGGTTGCATACCTCGCTCTTTTGCATCGAGCGCATCGAGTTCACCGTAGGGCCGCTCGCCGCTCAGCAGGTAGTAGGCGGTAACTCCCAATGCGAAAACGTCATCACCTGGGCAAGCCGTTTCGCTGGACAGCAGCTCGCAACTTGCATAAGCGCGGGTTGCCCAGCTGCGCTCTCCTTCGCCTGCGGCGCTGATGCCTGACGAGCCGAAGTCGAGCACCTTGACGACATGCTCATCAGTCAGAAAGATATTTGATGGCTTGATGTCACCGTGCACGATTGAAGCGGCGTGTGCATGCGCCAGTGCACCGGCAACACTCGCCACGATTTCCTGCGCCTTGCTAAGCGCAATTCGTCTGCTGTTGATCCGGCCCAGCAGCTCGGCAAGAGTTTCGCCCTGTAACCACTCGAGGACGATGAAGTCACGGCCACGGTGCGTATCCAGGTCGTAGGCTGCAACGATATTCGGATGCCGCAGCCCGGACAATTTCAGAAACTCCTGTCGCAGGTAACTTGTCGTATCGATACTGTCTTCGCTCGCGGGACTTGCAAATTTCAAGGCCACGAAAGGTTTCGCCAGGCCGGCGCGTTCGCGTTGGCGGTCACGCGCCTTGTAGACCCGTCCCATGCCACTGTGCTGAACGAGTTCCAGCACTTCGTAACGCCCGACCACAAGCGTTCCCGGCGACACGGTCCAGTCGCCCGCACTTGCAGTCTGGATTTTTTGCTTGCTGACTTCTCCGGCAGCACGTATTTGATCGGTGCTGTCCGGATCGGCACTGGAAGGGCTCGCGAGCAGCGGAGCTCGTGCCGGTTCGGGGCTGGTCGGCGTGTCAACGCGAGCTGCGGCTTCACGCAAGCGCGAGAGATCCGACGTTTGCTCGACGTTGTCTGCTGAAAAGGCGCTCGACTGCCGGGCGCCGCCCGACTTTTCCATTCTCCAGCTCCAACTGCGGCCCGCGGCATGCAGGACCTCCGCAAGCGCGACCGATGAACGTTTATGATGTGTGCACGAGAACGGACGCGCGACACGGCTTTTGTCCCATAGTATACCGGCGCCGGAATGACGCGGCAGCAGACGGCGAAACGAAACTTATTATGTCGAATCGATAACGATTGATTGTTTCGGTAAGTGCGCCGCGTACAGGGACCGCCGGCCGGCAGGGAATCTCGATCTCAGCTTTTTGACGAGCGCTTGAAAAGGCCGAAAAGTCCGCGTGAACCTTTGTCGTTGCTGCTTGCGGAACATTGTTTGTCTTCGGCAGCCAGGCGCGCCAGATCGGCACTGCTCAATGCCATGCGGCTCTGCGTGATTGCGGTGTCGATCTGCGCCTCGATTGGCTCCGGTCCACCCGGCGGTTTCTCCGGTGCATCGGGCATTACTGCAAGTACGATCTCAGTCACATTCGACGCAGGCACAGGCCGGGAAGACTGACCCTTCTTCAGGGTATTCACCATATCGATGCGCTGGCTGAGCGTCATATCAAACCGGTGAGGTTGCGCACTGCCGTTCGCGGCAGCAGGCGGCGTGCGTGTCGCTGACGTGACGGGCCCGGGAACAGGAGCCGGCTTAACGGGCGTCGCAACCGTGGCCGGTGCCGGTGCCGGGGTACTGTTGGCGGCGGGTCGATTTGCAACGATCTGGTCGCTGACCTGCTGCAGTTCCTGATTGCCGAAAAGGGTTTCGGCGAGCATGTCGCTGATATCTTCGAGGCTTTGCGCCTTGCTCAGTTCGACAGCCCATTGATCGAGGTCGCGCAGCGGTTCGTTCTCTTGCCTGTTCTCATCCTCGAGAACCTTATCGAGGGTAATTTCCAGAAACTGGTTGTCTGCTGCGCCTGCAGCCTGGTTCGTCTCAGCGCATTCCTGCAGCTGCTCGTCGCCGGACTGCCATGCATTCGCCGCATGAATGGCGGCTTCCAGTGCGTCCAGCTCCGGCGCTTCGAGCCCCTCATCGTTGGCTGCCGTGAATGAATCGTCGGTCGCCAGATGATCGATTTCTGATTCGTCGATCATTTGCAGCTCGACTGCCGGAGCGTCGATGTTCGCGTCGAATGCGAGCGGCGAGTCAACTGGCGTCTCCGTTTCGACAGCGGCCTGTTCGACAGTGTCCTGCGTTTGCGTGCTTACTTCTTCCGCAACGACGAGCGGAGACTCCAATATGCTTTCGTCGCTGGCAGGTACATGTGCTTCCGGCATGATCGTCAGAGCCTGCGCAAGCTCGGGCAACGCGTCCGCGATCGCAACCGGCTGTGGTGACTTGTCCTCCGGAAACTCATCGAGACCGATCGGGCGCACCCAGGTATCGGTTCCCGGCTTGATTTCGATGCGCATTGAACTGGACAGTGTTGGGATATTCGCGGAATCTTCCGTGGCCGCGTCGACCAGCAGCTCTGCCTGCGCAGGCTCGGCAACAGGCGCTGGTTCGTCTGCGGCGTTTAGCGAGCCGGAGTCTTCTTCGTGCACCGTGACCGTCGGAATCGACTGTATTTCGAGAGGTAGTGCCGCTGCCTCCATCGTCGGCCAATCGTCAGAGAGTTCGGCTTCCTCGACTGACGGTTCCTGGAGTTCCGCCTGGAGTTCCGCCGGTACTTCCGGTGCCTGGACGTCCGGCGTGGCGTTCACCGCGATTTCCGGGGGGTGCTGTTCAACAATGCACGGCTTGTCGTTGAATTGAGGGACGAACTGCGGTTCGAGTCCGCAATTTTCAGCAACCTGCTGCACGAGTTCCGGAAGAATCGTAGCCAGCCCGGCCTCCGCGGCGGCCTCGAGGGCGGACTCACACAATGTATCCACAACTCTGGCGACACCGCCCGAGTAGCGATACACCACCTGCGCCGTGCCTGGTTCGAAGATGCTGTCGAACTCGCCGCCGGCGAGGCTGAGGCAGTGCCGCATGTAGCCTTCGACTTCTGCTGCTGTGAATGGCTTTACTTTCTGGCGGAGCCGCACGCGTTGGCGCAGGCGTGCAAGTGCGGGCGATGCAATTCGGGTCAGCAGCTCAGGTGAACCCATCAGCACAATGCCGGCGTCGCAGGACTCGCCGCTTTCCGTTGACGTCAGCGCTTCCAGCTCCAGCAATGCGTCGACGCCGATGCGCTCTGCGTCTTCGACCACAATGAAGATTCGTGTCTCTGCTGCCAGTTGCTCTTGCAAGAGCCGACGAAATGCGGCAACGCGCTGGATGGTCCCTTGCGGCTGTCGGTTAATGTCGAATTTTGCAAGCAGCAGCTCGAGTATTTCGTCCGGCGCCAGCCGCAGGCGATCGACGGGAATGATGATCTTCTTGCCATCCAGTTTGGCCAGCGCGCGCCTGACCAGCGTGGTCTTGCCGACGCCTACCGGTCCAGTCACCGTAATCACGGAGTCCGCGCTCGCCAGTGCCTTGCTCAACCTCGCGATAGCGTCGGACTGTTCCGGGCCGACATACACGTCGTCACCCTCCGCCTTGCCGTGGAAGGGACCTTCGTCCAGCCCGAAATGTCCTGTAAACATGTAAGCCCTGCGTGCAGTGAATTGACCGGG
>CAZSDL010000072.1:0-11867 GCA_964605635.1 uncultured Woeseiaceae bacterium | reverse complement strand
TTCGTATTTCGTGCACTTCTCGGTTTTCACAGGATTTATTCTGTGGTGCTCCTGTACGCGGCAAGGTCACGACTGGAAAAAAGTTAGCGGCTCCGGCGGGGATTCATGCCGGCTCCTCGTGATTGTGTCGGGTATTCTGTTTTGCATCACGCTTCCGTGCTTGATTCGTGCGTCGCCGGGCAACCGGAACGTCTCAAGGCAAGGGATGGCCGCGTGTTAGACTCCGGACTTGGTCCGGCCCGGCAAATTTACCTGGCCGGCCGTTTTCACCACGCTCGGGGATAACAACAATGACGACAGAGCTTTGCTATCTGGCCCCCGTTAGCACGCTGTGCCGATAAATCGGTTCGACCCCTTCTAAGGTTGGGTGGTGGCATGGACGAATCGGGCAGCAAACCGCGAAAGGACGGTGAGTACCTGACGACGCTTGCCCGTGGCTTGTCGGTGCTGCGTTCATTTACCAGGGAGAGACCCGAAATGACGCTGAGCGAGGTTGCGTCGGTGACCGGTCTCAGCCCGGCCGTTGCGCGGCGCTGCCTGCATACGCTCGTCGAGCTTGGTTACGTTGGCAGAAAGGGTAAATTGTTTCTTCTCACCCCCGAAGTCATGGGGTTCGCGTCCGCATTTCTCGAATCGATGAACCTGGAGGAAGTCGTCCGGCCATATCTGCAGGAAGTTCGTGACAGCACGGGAGACAGTTCTTCTCTTGCGGTACTTTCCAACTTCGACATCCTGTACCTCGTGCACGTTTCAACCAATCGCATGATTCGGCTGGTGGCCGGATTCGGTACGCGTTTCCCGGCTTATCCGACCTCGCTTGGGCGAGTGTTGCTCGCACATCAGCCTGCCCAACAAACCGAAAAATATCTGTCCGAGGTGCAAACAGAGAAGCTGACCAGCAAAACCGTGACGTCGATTGCGGCCTTGCGGAAGATACTTGCCAAATGCCGGAGAGAAGGCTTTGCGTCCATCCAGGATGAGCTGGACTATGGCATCGTCTCCGTTGCCGTACCGGTATTCGGCACCGATGGCCAGATTCTCGCGGCGATCAATTGCTCGACCGCAACCACACGTGTCAACCAGGAGGAAATGGTCAGGACACGCCTCCCCAAACTGTCAGCCGCCGCGAAAAGTATCGAAATAGAACTGCGTCGTTACCCGGTACTCGTGCATTCAATCAAGAGCGCGAGTTCCTGAGCCAGACCATTTCGCGTCGGCCATGGCGCAGAAGTCGGCTACCTCGCGATTGTACCGTTCGGCTTCCGAGAGATTGCTTAGATGTCCGCTGTCGGTGAATACGATCTCCCTGCAGTCAGGCAGCAGTTGCAGAAGCTTCGCTGCGGAGGCTTTGCGAGCCGCAGTGTCCATTTCACCGGTCAGCAGCAGGCATGGCACGCGTATCGAGGCGATTTCTCCGAGTACGTTCACCGCAGGCGATGGTGGTTTTGCGGCGTCGGCAAGCAGGTCAGCACCCTGGTACGCGGACAGCATTTGATCGAGCAACTCGCGCGCGCGACCTGTGTGGCCGTGCAGACTCATCATCGGATGGGCGCGCCAGCGACGCCTGACGTCGTCCATGCGGCCGGCGCGCGCGAGTTCTGCGTACTGTTCGATCGGGATGCGCTGGGACGCCGGTTCATCAATCGAGAAGCCGTCGATTGCCGGACCTTGGAGCAGCAGCGACCGAATCGCATGCGGATGTTTCACCGCAAAGCGCAAGGCAATACGTGCGCCCTGTGACATACCAAGGAGATGTACCGATTGCAGCGATAATGCCTGCAGAATTCTGTGCATATCGTCGACTTCGAGCGCGAGATCGGGCCCAGCCTGCGATACGCCGAATCCGCGTCGATCGAAAGTCACTACCTGAAAGGTTTTGGCGAGTTCCTGCGCCTGCGGCTCGAATAGCCGGTGGTCGAGCGACCAGCCGTGTGCCATGAGAATCGGCGTCCCCGCTCCCGAACTCTCGACATACAGGCGGCCACCCTCTGCTTCCACCCACATACTGGCGTCAGTTGCCGCGCATCAGCGTTCGCCGGAGTGATCACGGTAGTCGACGGCCGCCTGTGCCGCGCTCCAGATGTCATCGGCCACCGGGTTCTCGGCTTCCTCCATGTAGTGACCGACCAGCCCCGCACACCGTGCCGTAAGCACGATGCCGCGCATCATTCGCGACGGAATTCCGGCTTCCCCCAACACGGCCGCGATGGCGGCGCTGATGTTCGTTACCAGTTTTTTCCCTAGTGCCTGGCACAGGCTTTTTTCCAACTGTTGCAAAGCGGCGAGGTACTGTCCCTCGACTCCGGCACGTTGTGCGATGTCGATCAGCCTGGCTACCCTTGGATCGTTGTTGCGGTGAACCGGGTGCCCGAAACCGGGAACCGCGCGGCGTTTTTTCCGGTAGGCCGCAACCTCGGCGGCGGCCTTTTCTTCGCGGTCGGCAGGCGCTGCCGCGACGATGCGCTCCAGGATCTCGCCACACTCACCGGCGGTCCCCGCATAGCGGTCGCCGACGCCGAGCAATCCGGCGGCCACGGCGCCTTGCAGCGATTCCGGCGCCCCGTAATGCGTCAGGCGGGTGACGACGGCGGACGGCACGAGGCCATGTTCCATGATGGTGACCAGCACAGCATCGACAAGCCGGCTTTGCTGGCGGGTCGGCTCCCGGCCAAGGGCCTGCCAGATCATGAGATCCACAAAGGAATAATTCCCCATGATGTCGTCGACGAGACTTTTGCCCCGGATCAATATGTTGTCTGCATCGAATCCGCAGATCGCCGTGGCGGCGCGCGCCTTGCTCTCGTCAGCCATCGAATATCCTCGCAGTCGGACAGGCATCGCCTGTTGCGTGGCAGCATCGCACAAAGATCGCGCCGCGCCGAGAGCGGGCTGATGGGCGGAATGCCTTGCTTTCCAGGCTAATATTTCGCTAATCGAAGTTGATTTCGATATGCGAAAATCATAGCATGGGGTCGAGCACGGTTACAGAACGATTCGGGGGGGCACAATGAAAGTTGCGATCAAAGCTATCCTGCTTTGCGTGGCGATGACACTCGCGGGAGGCGATGTCTTCGCCCAGATGGCGACGCTGGAAGAAATTGTGGTCACGGCGCGCAAACGATCCGAGACACTTGAAGAGAGCCCGGTGTCCGTACGCGCATTTACCGAGGCGGAGATCCAGTCTGCGGACATCAATACGCCGCATGACTTCATCGCGTTGACGCCGAACGTGACATTGGTGCAGACGCAGAACGCCGGCAACTCCTTCATCAACGTTCGCGGCATATCGCAGGCACGCAACAGCGAGATGTCCGTCGCGGTGCTGGTCGATGGTGTGTTGATGCCGAATCCGGCCCAGTTCAACCAGCAGTTGTTCGACATACAGCAGATCGAGGTCCTGCGAGGCCCGCAGGGTGCGCTGTACGGCAGGAACGCGATCGGCGGTGCCATTACGATTGTCACGCAGCAGCCGACGGATGAATTTGCCGGCAAAGTCGAGCTCGGCGCCGACTCCGGACCGGGCGTCACGGTGCGTGGTTCGATCAGTGGACCGCTTGGCGGTTCGGACACCCTCAAATACCGTGCCTCGGCTTCCTATGTGGATACGGACGGATACATAGACAATCCGTTTCTTGGTGAGGAAGCAGATCCCTACCGGGATGTTTCCGGTCGCCTTAAGCTGCTCTGGGAGCCGAGCGAAGGGTTTTCCACAGACGTTCGCCTGACGGCTTCTGCACTCGATACACAGGCACTGTATTTTAATATCGCGGCGGAAGCCGACGATACGAGTCTGCCGGTTCGGGTGAACAACCCCGGCGTCAACGAGCGAGATCTACTGTCGTTCAGTGTGAAACTGGAATGGCAGGGCGATTACGGATCCTTTTCGTCGATCACGGCGTACGACGATCTCCAGGAACTGCTGACGGGCGACCAGTTCACTTTTCTGCCGCGCGAAGAATCGTTCCTTAATCTCGACACCAGCGGATTCGGTGACTTCATACGTTTCCTGACCGGCGATGCGGTCGTCGACCTGAGCCAGACGCAGTTCCTGGATACCGACTCCTGGAGCCAGGAATTCCGCTTTGTGTCGCCAACGGACCGGCGCTTGCGCTGGATCGCCGGCGTATACGGCATCTCGACCGATCGCTACATTTCGACCGGAAACCAGATCGACCGCGGCAACGGCGTCTTCCCGGTCAAGCGCGTACCGCGACCTTCAGTCTTCGTTACGCCATCGGACCCGAGCCCGCAGCTCGGCCTGCTGGTCGACGGCCAGGATAACTTTGCCTGGGCGGTCTTCGGTGAGGCTGCCTACGACATCAGCGATTCGTTCGAAGCGACATTCTCGCTGCGCTACGACGAGGACACACGCGAGAACACGACGCTGACGGAACCGTTGTACGACCCGACAGGCATTGGGCTCGTCCCCGGCACCGTGCGCGAGGAAACGTGGGATGCCCTGCAGCCGAAGCTGACCTTGCGCTACCGCCCCAACGAAGACATGACGGTTTATGGCGGATACAGCCGGGGATTCCGCAGCGGCGGATTCAACCAGACGGGTGTCGGAGCCGCGGTACCCGAGCCGGGCATCGAGGACCTTTTTGACGAACAGATCGCGGACACCTACGAGGCAGGCATCAAGTCCAGCTTCGGTGATGGCCGCATGTACATGTCATTCAGCGCCTTCTACACCGACTTCGAAGGCGCGTATTTCTTCTTTTTCGACCCGAACACCAGCACGCAGAATCTGGGCAGCATTCCGAAGACCGAGTACATCGGCTTCGAACTGGAGGGCAACGCGCAATTCAACGAATATTTCAGCGGCTACTTCGGAATCGGTTACACGGACAGCGAGATCAAGGAAGCCGCGGACCCGGCCGATGTAGGCAACCAGGCTCCGCTCGTGTCCGAATACACCTTCAACGTCGGCGGTGTTTTGCGTTACCCGCTTGGCCTCTTCGGCGGTACGGACGGTGTGATCCGTATCGACTACCAGAAAATCGGCGATACCTGGTGGGACCCCGGCAATATTTCAGTCAGAAGCCCGGTCGATATCGTCGACATACGAATCGGCCTCGATGTCACCGACAACTGGTCGTTGATGTTATGGGCGAAGAACGCATTCGACGAAGAATATAACAGCGAGTTTTCACCCGGGCCGGCGCCAGGCGCCAATTTCCTGTTCAAGGCGCCGCCCCGCAGCTACGGTATCAGTTTCATGAAGGAATTTTGACGAAATTGAAAAACGGTACAGGAGGAATGCGGTGAGCAAGAAACCAGTCACTGCCGGAAGATTGCATCACAACGCGCACGTCACGACCGACATGGAGGCGGTGCGCAAGTTCTACGAGGAAATCATCGGCTTTCCCCTCGTCGCCACCTGGTGCGAGAAAGCCGAGCTTTTCGGCAAGGAAAGAACCTACATGCATTGCTTCTTCGACATCGGCGGAGGCGAGTCCCTGGCGTTTTTCCAGTTCGCGGACAAGGACGACCACCAGGAGTTCGGACCGGAGCTGGCCCTGTCTCCGTTTCGCCATCTTGCAATGAAAGTCGACCAGGAAGCGCAGGACGGCATTCGCGATCGCCTGGACGCGGCGGGCTACAAGCCGCCCGACACCTACATCCTCAATCACGGCTATTGCTATTCGCTGTACGTGATGGACCCCGCAAAGTTGCTGATCGAGTTCACGGTGGACCATGAGGACGTCGACAAGATCAACGACGATCAGCGTAAGAAGGCGCATCGGGAGCTCAAGCGTTGGCTGGGCGGCGATCACTCGCCGAACAACGAAGCGTTTCACCGATAGCCAGCTGCACCCGCTGCGCGATCTCGAAACGTGCCGGCCCCGGCAATCGCACAGCGCGGATCGTCGACCGGACCATGCGAAACCGCGCCGGGTAGGCTGTCCTCTCGCATGAAGCCGGCTCACTACTACGGAAGGAACTGATGAAAGCAAAAGTCTGTGTCATCTATCACAGCGGTTACGGTCACACCGCGCGCCTGGCCGATTCGGTTGCAGCCGGTGTACGCCGCGTCGATGGCGTCGAGTGCCTGAAAGTATCCGTAGAGGAGCTGGAAGACGCCGAAGCAGAAGCCTGGTCGCGTATCGACGACGCCGATGGGATGATTTTCGGCTGCCCAACCTACATGGGCTCACCGTCCGCCGGTATCAAGAAGTTCATGGAGGCGACTTCGCCACGCTGGTTTGAGCAAAAGTGGGCGGACAAGCTGGCTGCCGGCTTCACAAACTCAGGCTCGCACAATGGCGATAAACAGAACACGCTTGTGGGACTGGCAACGTTTGCTGCGCAGCACGGCATGGTCTGGATCAACCTGAATATCCTGCCTGGAAACAACACGTCGACGGGCACGGTGGATGACCTGAACCGCCTCGGCTCCTGCCTGGGAGCGATGTCACAATCGAACATCGACCAGGGACCCGACCTGGTGCCTCCGCAGACCGATCTGGACACAGGCTCTCGACTCGGCGAGCGAATGGCATTGTGCGCCCTGCGGTGGACTGGAAAGTGACACGTGAATTGTGCATCCAGGCAGTGTGCCTGTCCCTGGTCAGTGGCCGGCTGACACTTTGATGTACGATGAAGACGTCGAAACCCGCCCGCTGAACGATCAGTTTGTGCTCGATCGCGAAGCCTATCGCGCCCAGGTCAGGTACCTGTTCGCACGATCGGCGTTCTACCAGCGAAAGCTGGGTGACGCAGGCTTTCGTGACCCGGCGGCGGTCGGCGAGCTCGACGATATTGCGCAATTGCCGTTTACCGAGAAGGACGAAATTCGCGAGACCCAGTCGGTATCGCCGCCGTTCGGGGACCATCTCGCCTGTGCGCCGGAATCGTTACAGCGCGTGTTCAGTACCAGCGGCACGACGGGTACACCCTGCTATCTCGGACTGACCCGGCGGGATATCGACATCTATGCGACCAACGTGGCGCGCGGCTATACCGCCGCCGGCTTTTCCCCGGGGCAGCGCATCGTTGTCGGATTCAACGCGGGCCCGTTCGTAGCCGGCGCGGTGTACTACGGCTTCGACAAGATCGGCTGTACGGTGATCCCGGTGGGAACGGGCAATACGGAACGGCTGGTCACGGCCATTCAGAAACTGCGGGCGACCGGAATAAGTTGCACTCCCTCCTACGGGCTGTACCTGATCGACTGGTGCCAGCAGCACGGCATCGACACCCGGACTCTCGGCATCAAGAACATGATCACGGCCGGCGAGCCCGGTGGCGGGGACCCGCTGATACGCGGCCGCATCGAGGAAGCGTTCGGCTGCAAGGTGCGCGAGTCGATGGGTATCGGTGATATCTCGCTGTCGGCATGGGCCGAAGACGACGACGGCAACGGCATGCACTTTATGGCGCGCGGCTTCGTGCACGTGGAACTGATCGATCCGGAGACCGGCGCGCCGCGGCAGTGGGAAAACGGAGCAGAAGGCGAGCTCGTTTACACGGCCCTGCAGCGTGACGCCATGCCCTTGCTGCGCTTCAGGAGCCGGGACCACGTCGTCGTCAATATGCAGCCGAATCCGTTGGGGCGTACCGGACCACGGATACGCTGCGTCGGGCGGACGGACGACATGCTGATCGTGCGCGGCGTCAATCTTTTTCCATCCGCTCTCAGAAGCATACTGAAGCAGTTCACTCCGCACGTCTCGGGAATGATGCAGGTGAGACCCCGCGAATTGGGCGTGCTCCAGTCACCACCGTTGCCGGTTGTCGTTGAGCTTGGAGAGGGCTGCACCATGGCCCGGGATGAATTGCGGCAAAAAATCACCGACGAAATGCGATCACGGCTGCTGGTGACGACGGACATACACCTCGTGCCCTACGGTACGCTTCCCAGGGAAACCTACAAATCCAAACTGATCGACTACTCGGACGCAGGAGCGGCTCGAACCGCCTCGGGATGATCCAATGACGAAAGAACTACCGCTGTTTCCCTGCACGATCGTCGGCAGTTATCCGCAGCCCGACTGGCTGATAGACCGCGACAAGCTCGCGAAACAGTTTCCGCCGCGTACCAGGGCGGCCGAGCTTTGGCGCGTCGACCCCCATTACCTTGCCGGCGCGCAGGATGACGCTACCCGTCTCGCCATCATGGACCAGGAAGCGGCCGGCCTGGACATCGTGTCGGATGGCGAGATCCGGCGCGAAAGTTATTCCAACCACTTCGCGACTGCCCTCGACGGCATAGACCTGGACAATCCCGGGAAAGCGCTCGACCGCAGCGGTGAACCCGTATTCGTGCCGCGGATTACCGGCCGGATTCGCCGCCGCCACCCGGTGGGTGTCGAGAACGTGAAGTTTCTGCGCCGCAATTCCACTCGCAGGATCAAGTTCACGGTCCCCGGCCCTTTCACGATGACGCAGCAGGCACAGAACGACTACTACGACAGCGAAGCAGAGGCGGCCCTTGACTACGCCGCGGCCGTGAACGAGGAGATCCGCGACCTGTTCGCGGCTGGCGCCGACGTGGTGCAACTCGATGAACCGTACATGCAGGCACGGCCGGAAAAGGCCAGGGACTACGGCCTGGCCGCGCTCAAACGGGCCCTCGAAGGAATCGAAGGCAAGACCTGCGTGCATATTTGCTTCGGTTACGCCGCCCTGATTCACCAGCGTCCCGAAGGCTATTCGTTTCTGCCGGAGCTCGCCCATGCACCTTGTCGCCAGATCTCCATCGAGACGGGCCAGTCAGATCTCGATTGCACCGTGCTGGAATCGCTTGCGGACAAGGACATATTGCTCGGCGTGCTCGACCTGTCGACTAACGACGTCGAGAGCGTGGAAACGATCAAGGCGCGGGTTCGGCGCGGTCTCGAACACGTCGACGCGGAGCGCATCATCCTTGCCCCGGATTGCGGCATGAAATACCTGTCGAGAGAAGCGGCTTTCGGGAAACTGGCGGCGATGGTCGAGGCTGCCCGCGAACTCCGCGCAGAGTACGGCGGCTAGGCGCGGAGACGTTGCGTGGCGAGCTCTGCGCCTTGTGCCAGGGCCGCCAGTTTCGCCCAGGCCACGTCCGGGTCGATGCCCTGCATGCCTACATGGACGCTGAAACCGCAATCGACGCCCGCCATGACGCGCTCGCTGCCAACCAGTCGGGCATAACGTTCGATGCGCTGCGCAACGAGTTCCGGATGCTCTATATAGTTTGATTGCGGTTCGATGACGCCCGGGCAAATGATTTTGTCGTCCGGTATTTTGACGCTCTCGAAAAGTTGCCATTCGTGCGCATGGCGCGGGTTGGCTGCCTCGAACAGGACGGTGCGCGGCTTCGCAGTCCACACGAGATCGATGATCTCGGCGATCGGCACGTCGCAATGATGCGGGCCCGGATAGTTTCCCCAGCACAGGTGCATGCGCAATTGTTCTGCCGGGATATTACGCACGGCGTGGTTCAGTGCCTCGATGTTCATGCCCACACGTTTTCGGTAACCGGACAGGTCCAGCTCTGCGTAGGCGGAGTGGCGGCCCATGGCGAGGTCCGGACAGTCGAGCTGGACAGTGGCGCCGGCGGCGGCTATTGCTTCGTACTCGTGCCGCATCGCCTCGGCAATGGCGAAAACATATTCTTCATCGCTCGGATAATGTTCATTGGCGAAGAAAAGTGACACGACGCCCGGCGATGCGGCACTCGAAAAAATGCCGGAGGCGCCGGCATCCTGTGCGGCATTCCGCAGGTTGACCATGTCGTTAACGGCGGCCTCGGGATCCTTGACGGAAATGGGTCCGTTGCAGGCCGGCGCGGACCTTTTGCGGCGCCCGGGATTTGCAGCAACGAGCTCGGCGCTGCGAGGAAAAGCCTCAAGGTCGGCAAAATAGTAATTCTGTACGGTCTCGCCGCCGAAGCCATGCAAGCGATCCTTTACATAGGTCGCGTAGCTCGGTTTCGACATTTCGCCGTCGTTGACAATGCTGATGCCGGCCTGCAATTGCCTCTGCACCGCTTCCCGTACGGCAGACTCGACGCGCTCCGCAAGGGCCTTCTCGTCGACGGGGATACCATCGCCTTTCGCCCACATCATCCTGATCAGGTCGTCGGGCCGGGGCAGGCTTCCGGTATGCGTAGTGAGAATGCGCTCGCTGCCGCTCGCTGATGAAGCCATCTGTTTATCTCGGGTCAATAACCGGGGTCAGGCCGCGGCACGGCGGGACACGACGAAACTTTCGTCATTGAACCACAAGCCGTTGTGCTTTCGCAGTACCTCCGAGGTAGCGTCGAGGTAGTCGGGCGATGCAAACACGTCCTGCAATTTCTGATCCTCGATCTGCGCAACGTAGATTGCCGCGTTCCAGGCAGCAAACAGGGTCGATGTTCCGATGCTGTCGGCGATTTCATCAGGCAGGGTATGCATGCGGTACTGGAAAATCGACTTCGCATCCGAATAGGCGTTGAAATTGTAGTTGCGCGCTTCATTGCCGAGTTCGGATTTCAGGGTGCGCAGCAGTTCGTGTCGATTGACCATGAACGGATTTTCGCCAGGCCAGACACGCTGGATTATTTCGAGGCCGGGGTCCTCACCGAAGGATTGCACAGCAAGCATGCGCCCGCCGGGAGCCAGGCTGCGTACCAGCGGCGATAGCACGTTGCGGGCTTTGAAATCCGCATGCATGCGTGCTCGCCAGGGCTGGGAGGCAATGACAAGATCGTAATTGGCGGCTGCCCGGCCTGGCTGCGGTATGACCGTATCGAGAAGAAAGCGGTGATCGCGTCGGTACATGATCAGCACTGTCGGCCTGACGTAAGCGGGATTGCCGGTTTTCGGATTGGCGACAGCCTGCCACGCGTCCACGAGATACTCGTCGAGAGAACGCAGCTGGTGCCCGAATCCGTACGCCGATGTGCCGTCGAGTTCTACCGCCTTCCAGTTGAGCGCCGCCGCTTTGCTAACGTCGCGCGGCATCAGCCACGGCGCTTCGACGTAGTAGAGGTTCGTGAACACGACGACACTGGCAGGATGCTCGACGAAGCGATCCGGCAATTTTTCGAGACTCAGCCGGATGTCTTCCAGGCTGATTTCCTTGCCGACAATATAGAAAGGCAGGGTCGGAAATCGCTCGTGCATGGCGCGTACAACGTTGCTCAGTATGGTGCCGTCTCCCATGCCCGCATCGAACAGCCTGACTGCGGGCGGACTCGGCTTGACGTGCGCCAGTTCCCGCGACGCCCGTTCCGCGATCACCCACTTTTCATTGCAGGTATTGATGAACGCGAGGTATTTCTGCCGGTTATCGTAGAAACGAAACGGCCTGTTCGGAACGGTACGATTCTGATGATCAGGGTCGCGGGCACCCGCCGAGACCCGCGCGCTCGCGTGCTGCTGGTGCCGTGCGTTCGACGCCCCGTTGCGCATTACCAGGTTGTGTTGCATGTATTTGCGCGCGCGCTCCGCCGTTGCAAGCGTGACGTCTTTGCCACGCCGCAACCTGGCGCACAGCTTGCCGTCATTGATTGCACGTCGTCCGAAGGTCGATTCGGCAACGCCGGTCAGCCGGCAGAAATCTTCGATTTCCTGCAGCAAGGTGTTCGTCGAAGTTGGCATGCGACTCCTGCTCCGTCGCCCGACGACACCCGGGCGCAACCCGTTTCCGGGTCAGATTATCCTGCATTTAACGGACAAAAGAAACTTGGGCATAATCCCACTTCCCTGCCCATTAGATAGTTAAATCAGAAGGATATGGCAGGTCTTCGGGCTGATGTCCGGTGGATAAGTATGCGTTCGAGGCCTGGAGGAGGGCCAGAATGGGCAGTCGCCCAACCCGCCTGGAAAGGACTGTTCAGTTCAGCTTCAACGTCCGCATTTTCCGCGTCAGCGTATTGCGCCCGCAGCCGAGCAGCCGGG
>CAZSDL010000071.1:0-11893 GCA_964605635.1 uncultured Woeseiaceae bacterium | reverse complement strand
AGTCTCCGGGACGAATATCGGCAGGCAACTCGACCTCGCCGGGCATGACGTCGGTACCGTCACAGGTAGGTCCGAACAGCTTGAACATTTGAGTGGCGCCAGTCATCACCGCCCCATCGCGATACGCGCGCACCGGGTATCGGTCGTGACCACGAAAACGCAGTTCCCAGAAAATGCCGTACATGCCGTCGTTAAGATAAAGCCGGCCGTTCTTGCGCAAGAGCACTTCGACGACCGCCGAAAGGCCCGGCCCAGCCAATGCCCTGCCCGGCTCACCCATCACCTCGCCGTTGTCCGCAAGCGGCAGGCGTGCGGCCGCATCCCGGATGCGGTCGAAGTATTCCTGCAACGGGGGTACCACGAATCCGGGATACGACTTGGGATAGCCGCCACCGATGTCAATGAGGCGAACGGCGAACGGCAACTTCCGTAGCACCGACTCTGCCAGTTCGATTGCGTAAGAGTAGGCATCCACACTCGTAACACCCGAGCCTACGTTAAACGCAAGTGCGGGTTCCGCGCCCGCGTCCCTGATCGCTTGCAGAATGACCGGCATCTCCTCGGGCGGCGCACCGAACTTCGCCGACAGATCCTGCATCGCAGACTCGTGATGCGCCGCCATGCGTGCAAACACGACGGCACGACGCATATCGATCTCGTTCGCCAATGGCTCGATGCCACTCAGGTGATCGAGCATGAAGTGTCTTACATGCAAACGGCTCTGTGCATCTCGCGCAGCGCCTCGCAGGCGCACCGGCACCATGAAATAGGGTGTGGCGTCGTCACACACCTCGCGCACGCGTTCGATCTCGGGCACGGAGGCGCAATCGAAATGCGTGACGCCGCCCTCGTGCAACAAGGCGACAACGTCGTGATGATCGTTCGCCTTCACTGCATACAGCACCCGTCCGGGAAAACCGCTTACAAACTCGCGTGCCGTTTCCCGATAGATGTGCGGATAAATGCAATAGACCGGCGACACGGGTCGCCTTACCTTGAGCATTTCTGCAACGCTTTCGAACGTTTTTGTTTCGGTATCCATTAACTTTTTTTCAGGGTTTGCTGTGGAAAAGCTGCAGGTCCTCATCGGGACTGTGCTCCGTCATGAGCGACAGGATGATGAGCACAGGCAAGCCGATGATCCAGCCGGCGTACGAGGCAGCGAATCCGTACGGTTCGCCCAACGCCGCCCAGATGACCGCCGAACCCCCGCCGGCGAGCATGCTCCAGAAGGCGCCTTTCGCCGTCGTACGTGGCCAGAACAGGAGCCCCAGCATTGGGAAGAACAATCCGGCCGCGCCGAATGTATAGGCATAGAGTATGAGGTCGAGCACATTCGGCACGAGATAGGCAATGGCGATTGCCAGTACACCCAGTACGATCGTGGCGATTCGAGCAACGCGTACCAGCGAGCGATTGCTGGCATCCGGTCGGATGTGCTTGCGATAGATGTCATTGGTGAAAATGGCCACGGGGCCTATCAGCGCCGAATCCGCGGTCGACATTACTGCCGCAATGTAGGCGGCGATCACGATACCGGCAAGGCCTACGGGCAGCAACTCGAGGATGATCATCGGCGTTGCCAGCTCGGGGTCCGGGAGGTCCGGCATCAGCATGCGGGCGATCATGCCGATCAGCGTGCTGCCGATGGCGAACAACGGCCATTCGATCGGCACGCCGGTGAGAAAGAACGCACGACGAGCTGTCTTTTCATCGCGGGCCGCAACGATGCGCTGCATCGCTGCGATGGAGATGAACCACACAGGGAAAATGGCGAAGAACCAGCCCAGAAGCGTTTTCCAGCCCACCGCATCCCATTCGATCATGCTGGAGGTCGCCGGCGAGGCGCCGAAATGCTCTTTGATGCCGCTCCAGCCACCGACCTCGATCAGGCCGATCGGCACCGCGATGAACACGATGCCGATCAACAGGATGATCATCTGGAACACGTCCGTGTAGATGACCGCTTTCAACCCACCCAGTGCGGTATAGGCAAGGATTATGGATCCCGCCAGCAGGATAGCCAGCGTAAGATCCATCGCCAGTGTCACCTGCAGCAGCTTGCCGCCCGCGATAATCTGGCCGCCGACGAAGGTAAACCAGGCGAGCCCCACCACTACAGCCGCAACCGTGCCGGTGCGGCGGTCGAAACGCGCTTCGAAAAGGTCGCCTGTAGTCAGACCTTTTACCCGGTCTGCCCAGCGCTTTACCTTGGGCACCATCAGGAACGACACCATGATGACGCTGAGGCCCGAAATAGCGATCAGCCACGATCCGGAGATGCCGAGCGTGAAGCCGAGTCCGCCCATCGCGATGCTGAAACCGCCGCCGAGATCGGTCGCTGCCGTCGTTGCCGTCGATTGCAGCAGGTTCATGTTGCGGTCGGCGGCGAGAAACGATTCGCTTTCGCCCTCGTCATCCCGTTCGGCACGCGCGACGCGAATGCCGATCCAGATGAGGATGGCGAAGTAGATCGCGAGGGCGAGGAAATCGAGGGTGTGAAGCGATGTTGTCATTTACTCGCCTGTTGGAGCGCGCCTCGCGCGCGAATAGGAAACTTACTGGATTTCATGTCATTCGCCCGCATGGCGGGCTCCTACAGGAGTTCGCTCATAACTCCAGTGCGTCGATTGGGCGATCCCGCCTACAACTTGTGATGCTCCGTGAAGCTGCGCAGGAATGATTCGAGATTGTCACCGAGCTCTTCACACAGGTAGCCGCCTTCCTGCACGAGGAGCGTCGGCAACTGCATGAGCGCGATTTCCTTTGCGATGCGCCCGAAGCCCTCGGTCGTCACCGCCAAACCCTGGTACGGGTCGCCCTTGAAAGCGTCGAGTCCCAGCGCTACTACGAGCGCATCCGGCGCGAAAGCCGCAACGCGCTGTAACGCCTTGTCCAGCGTCTTCAGGTAATCGTCGTCTCCAGTACCGCGCGGCAACGGTAAATTCAGGTTGGACCCGATGCCGGCTCCCTTGCCGCGCTCGCTCGCGTGTCCCCAGAAGAACGGGTAGAAGCGCACCGGGTCGGCATGAATCGACACTGTAAGGACATCATTTCGATGATAAAAAATACTCTGCGTCCCGTTGCCGTGATGCACATCGACGTCGAGGATCGCGACCCGGCCAAAACGCGACCGTAATTTCTCGGCAGCAATCGCACTGTTATTCAAGTAACAGAAGCCGCCCGCCAGATCACTCGATGCATGATGTCCCGGGGGTCGCGTAAGCGCATAACAGGCACCGGCACCGTCGATCAGCTCACGCGCAGCATGCACGGCGCTCAGTGCGCTCCAGCGCGCGCTCTCCCAGGTGTCGGCAGAAATAGGGCAGGAATTGTCGTACACGTGCCAGCCGACCTGCCCTACGGCCGAGGCGGGATAGGCACCGTCACGGCGATCGGGGTGGACATTCGGCGTAACTTCCTCGGACGCATCCGGGTTCCGCACCCAGCGCGTATAGATATTCTGCAAAAACTGCAGATATTCAGCGGTGTGCACGGCGGCGATCGGTGCATTGCCGAAATCATCCGGTGCTTCCAGCTCAAGTCCACTCAGTACGGCAGCCGCTAGCAGTCGATCGGTGCGTTCCGGCACTTCCGGATTTTCCTGGGGCGCGCCAGAAGACAGGTAATGCCGCGGTGAATGTTTCTTCTGCCAATCGGAAAAGATGACTTTCATTTTGCTCCCGGTTGCCCTGTGGTAGACCGGATGGTCAGATTCTCGAACGCCGGTCCGATTGCCTGGTAGATGCATTCGTCTGCGGACATCGACAGGCCGATGCTGCGGTAAAACGCCTGCGCCGCACTGTTATCGGACGCGACAGACAGCCGGAGATACGTGGCGCCGCGCTTCTTCGCCAGACGTGCGGTCTCGATGATCAGTCGGCGACCAAGCCCGGTGCCGCGGGCGCGGCTGTCCACGAAGAGATCCTGCACATAGACGCCCAGTTCGCCGCGCCACGACGAGAAACTGTAAAAGAACAGTGACAAGCCGATCGCTTCGGTTCCCAGCTCGGCGATGAGCGCCTGGAACGCAGGCTGACCTCGTGAGCCGAAACGGCGGAAATCCTCAGGGCGGCTGGTCACTTTCTCGCGAAGTCCGGTTGCTTTCGCCAGACTTACAATCATGGCATGCAGTTTATCGACATCCTGTTCCGTCGCAAGGCGGATGCGCGGATGCGCGTCGATCGGCGCGACGGCACTCAAAAGTTCACCTTGTCAGGGCCCTTTAACTCCAGCATTTCGCGCGCGTCGTCGGGTGTCGCGATTGCGAAGCCCAACTCCTCAAGAATGCAGCGGATTTTCGTGACCTGCTCCGCGTTGCTCTTCGCCAGCTTGCGGCGACCTATCAGCAGGCTGTCCTCGAGACCGACGCGCGTGTTGCCGCCGAGAATTGCGCCCATTGTTGCCAGCGGTATCTGCAAGCGGCCGGCGCACAGCACGGAGAAGCGGTAGTCGTCGCCGAGCAAACGGTCTGCGGTAGCCTTCATGTGCATCAGGTTTTCCGGCGCCGCATCGATACCGCCCAGCACGCCGAGTACGAACTGCACGAACAATGGCTTCTTTATCAGGCCTTCGCCGAGATAGAAGGCCAGTGTCTGGATGTGGCCGACGTCGTAGCATTCGAACTCGAAGCGCGTGCCGTATCCGTCGCCAAGCTGGTGAAAGATCTGTTCGATATCGGCGAAGGTATTGCGAAACGCGACTTCCTTCGTGGCATCCAGCAGTTTTGGCTCCCAGTCGTACTTCCAGTCGCTGTAGCGCTTTTTCATCGGGAACAAGCCGAAGTTCATCGTGCCCATGTTGAGCGAGGCCATTTCGGGCTGTGCGAGATTCGGTGCTGCCAGCCGTTCTTCAAGTGTCATCAGTGAACTGCCGCCGGTGGTGATGTTGATGACGGCGTTGCACTCATTCTTGATACGCGGCAGGAATTGCATGAATACGTCCGGGTCGGCCGTCGGCTGTCCTGTCTTTGGATTGCGGGCATGCAGGTGCAGGATGGCCGCGCCGGCCTCCGCTGCTGCGACTGCCTGTTCCGCAATTTCCGCCGGCGTCACCGGCAGGTGCGGACTCATGGTCGGTGTATGAATGGAGCCTGTGACCGCACAGGTAATGATGACCTTACGATTCATATCCCTGTCATCCCCCGTTCACCGGCAACCTGGCGACAGCCGCAAAGGCATCGAGACTGGCAATGAGTTTTTCCATCAGTTCGTCGATCTGCGCTTCGGTGATGATCAGCGGCGGGCAAACCATGAAATGGTCGCCTACCGTGCCGCCACGCGTACGTCGTGAATAGATGATGAGGCCGCGCTCGTAGGCTTCCTCGACCAGCACGAGGTGCGCGTTCAGTTCTGCGGGCAGCGGCTCCATCGATTCGCGGTCCCGTACGAGTTCGAACGCGAGCAGAAGTCCTTTGCCGCGAACGTCACCGATAAACGGATAACGCTGCATAAGCGAACTGAGTTGCGCGCGTAGCTTGCGGCCCTGGCGTTCCGCGTTGTCGATCAGCTTGTGTTCGATCAGTTCGTGCAGCACCGCGAGGCCTGCGGAGCAGGCCAGCGGATTGCCTGCATAGGTGTAGCCGTGTGCAAAGCCGCCGTGGTTCATGACAGCATTCACGATGCGACGGTGCGCAGCAACTGCGCCGAGCGGCGCGTAACCTGCACCATATCCTTTCGCGACCGCCACGATGTCGGGCTTGAGGTCCCAGTACTCAGATGCGAGAAAACGCCCGGTGCGCCCGGCTCCGGTCATCACTTCGTCGGTGATGAGGAGAATCCCGTACTCGCTGCAGATCTCCTGGATGCGCTGGTACCAGGAATCCGGCGGCACCAGCGCGCCGGTTGATGCGCCGCCGACCGGTTCCATGATGAAGGCAAGCACGGTCTCCGCTCCCTGGCGCTCGATCTCTTCACGCAGGCACTCGGCGTAGCGTAAGCCGCGTTCCTCGTGCGTCAGCTTGTCGTGATCGAGATAGCAGGTCGCGGCAGGAATCTTCGGCATTACGCGAATCATCTCGCGAAATGGTTCGACGAACTGATGCATGCCGGTGACTGCCGCCGCACCCAGCGTTGAACCGTGATACGACGGGAAAAGCGATATAACTTTCCAGCGTTTCTTCTGGCCGATCGCAATGGCGTACTGGCGCGCCAGTTTGAGGCAGGTCTCGATTGCTTCGGAACCGCCGGAAACGAAAAAGATGCGGTCGAGATCGGTCGGCATCATCGATGCGGTAAGTGCAGCAAGATCCTCAGCGGCATCGTTCTCGAAGTGCAGGCGGTAGGCAAAAGTGGCCTTGTCCATCTGCCGCTTCATGGCCGCCAGCACGCGCGGATTCGAATGACCGATATTCGACACCATCGGCCCGCTGGAACCGTCGATGTAGCGCTTGCCGGTCGAGTCCCACAGGTAGATGCCTTCGGCGCGCGCAATGCGTGGCCGCCGGCTACCCTGCTGATAGAACAGGTAACTCTCTGTTATGTCTTCCGGCTGACGCATGGCAATTGTTTTCCGTGGGCGACGTTGACGCATCATACGCCGCTTGCACACGCCCGGCAGCCGCGCGTGCAGGCTTGTGTCACGGCTTCAGGTAACGGTCGTACCACTCCAGATAACGCCGTCGCTTGTCATACTGGAAACTGGCGCGAGTCAGCGAATGATATTGATCCGGATAGATGATCAGTTGCGTGGGCACGTCGAGGCTGCGAAGCGCCTGGTACATCTGCTCGGAGGCTGCCAGTGGCACGTTGAAATCGGCTGCACCGCACAGGAAAAGGGTCGGTGTCCTTATGCGATCAGCATGCAAAAACGGATATGAAAGGCGCAACCAGACGTCGGTGTTTTCCCAGGGTTTGCCGAGTTCCTTTTCCCATTCAATGACGTACTGGTCATGGCCATAGCCACCCAGCATGTTGGACATGCTTGAGCCGCTGACCGCGACTTTGAATCGGTCCGTCGATGCAATGACGTAATTGGTCAGGATGCCGCCGTAACTCCAGCCGCCGACGCCCAGACGATCCGGGTCAGCGCCGTGTGATTCCACCAGGTGATCAGTGGCCGCCAGGATGTCCGGCACGTCCGCATAGCCCCAGTCGGCGAACAACATTTTCTGGAACTCCTCGCCGCGTCCCGTGCTGCCTCGCGGGTTGACGCCGGCGACGAGATAGCCGTTGGCGGCGAACAATTGCCATTCGAAATCGAATTCGTACTGGTACTGGCTGACCGGGCCGCCGTGGATGCGCAGTACGAGCGGCAGCGGTGCTTTTGCCGACCCGGGACGCATGACCATGCCGTGAATCGCGAGGCCATCGGCGCTCTCGAAACGAATGGTTTGTGCCGGCTGCAGGTCGACGTTTTTCACGAAGTCGTCATTGTGGCGAGACAGTTGCTGCAGGCGCCCGCGCTCGAGCTTCCATACTTCGGCGGGTTGTTCGGGCGTCGAGATAACCAAGGCGACACGGCCGCTTTTGTTGACGTCGAATTCGTGTACGACGCGACCGGGCGCAGTCAATCGTTCGACCCGATTGTCGCGAAGGCGCACTTCGGCAAGTTGCACGCTCTGGTCGTCTTCGAGAAGAAACAGGAGGCTGCTCCCGTCGGAACTCCAGCGGGGTTGCCGCGAGTTGCGATCGAGGGACTCTGTGGGCAGATTCTCAGTGCCGCCTCCGGCTTCGATCGTGGCGAGCTGGGTGAGCGCGTACCAGAGATCCTCCGGATTGCCGCCGCGCAGATAGGCGATACGTTCGCCATCGGGACTCCAGCGCGGCGGATCGCTGCCCCAGCTATCGCCGTCAGCACCGGGATTCTGCGTTACTTGCGAGGCACTTGCGCCTGCCTCGACGTCCATCACGAAGACATCCCAGTTATCGTGACGATCCATATCGTCGCCGCGTTTGCTGACGAACGCGATGCGCGTGCCGTCCGGCGACCAGGACGGCTGCAGTTCGTGGTAGGGGCCGTCCGTCAGTTGCGTAACGCCGCCATCGTCCATCTCGAGAAGAAAAAGATGTGAGCGCTCGACGCCGAGATAGCCGGTGACGTCCTGCTTGAACCAGTAACGATCGACGACGATAGGCTTCGGTTTTTCTTTCTCGTCTTCGGGATCTTTTTTCTCCTCCGGCGGCGCTACATCGACGACCAGCATTATGCGGGCGCCATCCGGCGACCACGCGTAGTCGCTCACGGCATGGTCAAGATCCGTCACCTGTTGCGCCTCGCCGCCGCGCATGTCGAGCAACCAGAGCTGCGCGCCCTTATCCTCGTCCGCACGATCCGACAGGAAGGCAAGCTTGTTGCCGTCGGGGCTCCAGCGGGGATGGCTTTCCGATTGCGGCGTCGCCGTAAGCTGCAGGTTCGCGGTGCCGTCCCAGCGACTCATCCACAAGTCGCTGGTGGACTTGTCCTCCTCAAGATCGATCGACGACACCGTATAGGCAACCCACTCGCCATTCGGTGACACCTGTGCCTCCGCAACGTCGCGAATGTCATACATATCGTCCAGTTGCAGCGCCCGCGCCGACAACGCCGCCGGCAAGAACCCGCTGGACAAAGCCACCAGGATAGCCAGGTACCGCATGCTCAACCCCCTTTTTTGCGTAGGGACCGCAGGCTGGAACGAGCCCTGCTAACTGTCCCTGTTTGTGTCCATTACTTTATCAATCCGGGCAGGCTGGATCGCCGCAATTCCACATGTTGGAGCCCGCCAGCGGGCGAATGGGAAAACTTTTGTCGCTGCCGCGTTCGCCCGCGGGGCGGGCTCCTACGGGTTGAAAGCTGTTGGAGCCCACCCTGCGGGCGAATGGGAAAACTTTTGTCGCTGCCGCGTTCGCCCGCGGGGCGGGCTCCTACCGGGGACTTTCCCGAGCCTGCTTATTCAGCGACCGGGCGGTCGGCGCGAATGAAGAACCACAAGGTGGCGCCGACGATCGCGAACAGGGTTCCGGTCATCATGGCTACTGTCCAGCCGAAAACTGCAGCCGTGAACGGCACCAGCAGGGCGTTGACCACGCCGCAGGCATTGCCGCCGGTATTCATCACGCCGCAGGCAGCGGCCGCGTTCTTGCCACCGATGCCGATGCCCGCCGCCCAGAACGCGGCTTCGGTAAGCTGGTTCGAGAAGAAACAAAGGGCAAGGAATGCAACGGCCATAAGCGGATTTACTGCGAGGGAACCGAGCATCAGGAATACGCCGGACAATCCAACTCCGAACATCGCCGGCCATGCGCATCCCCAGCGAATGCCGCGGCGTCGACAAAGCCAGTCGCAAAGAAATCCGCCGAGCGTGGCGCCGACCGCTGCCGCGATCCACTGCACCGACGTCAGGTAGCCGGCTGCCTGGCTCTCAAAGCCGCGCACTTCTACCAGGTAATAGAAGACCCAATTGAACATCTGGTAAAAGACGTAGTTCATGCAGAAGTAGCTGAGTGTCAGCAACAGCACGTTGCGATTCTTCAGTATGCGCAGCCAGCTCGGCGCGCCGTCCTGGGCAATCTCCGCCACCGGGCGATTGGCCGTGATCAATGCGATTTCCGCTTCGTTGACGGCGGCATGTTGCGACGGGTAATCGCGCACGTACCACCACCACAGAAACGCGGCGATAAAGCCCAGCGGCGAGAGCATCGCAAACGATTCCCGCCAGCCGTATTCACCCAGCATCCACGCCAGCAATGGCGCCGTCGCAGCGGTGCCGAGCGTCAGACCAGTGCTCGATAATCCATTGGGCAATGCCCAGCTACCGATTGGAAACCAGCGCTCGACGACTCCGCCGGTCAACGGATAGATAGGTGCATGCACGGCACCGACGAGGAAGCGCACCACGATGAGGGCAGTCACAGTGGTGGCCGTACCGGCAACGCCGCTTCCGGGCACGAGGCCGGTCAGGATTGTGAGCAGCCCCCACAGGACCATGACGATGGTCAGTGCGCGCCGCGGTCCGACGCGATCGGTGAACAAGCCGCCGGGAAACTGGAAGATCGTATAGCCGGCAGTGAACGCGGCCAGGATGTAGCCAAGCTGCTGTTCGCTTAGTTGCAGGTCCTCCATCATGGTGGGACCGGCGGTCGATACGTTGTATCTCAATACATAGGAAATGAAACTGGTCAGGACCAGCAAGGCGAGGATGCGCCAGCGGACGCCGCTCGGCTGCATCAGGCTATGGGGTATCGATCCAGTACCGGTCCCAGCGCCTTCTTCAGCGGCTCGAGGTGCGTCTCGAAATATCGCCATTGCTCCAGCCCTTCCTTATATATTGGTTTTCTCACCTGTTCCGAACTGGGTGTGCGAACTGCCCGTTCCGTTTCGTAAAAACGCAGGCATTGTTCTTCGAATTCAAGACCACAGTAGTCGAGCACGCGCCTGATCTGCGCCTCGCTGTCGGCGACCATTTCCTCGTACTGTACGCGCAATACCCGGCCCGGCAAAACCTCGTCCCAGTGGTCCATCAGGCTGACGTAATCGCGGTAGTAGCGACCCAGGTCGGAGAGTTCGTAGGTAAACGTCTGGCCGCGGGCGAACAGTTGCTTGTAGCAGGAGAAGCAGCCGGCCATCGGGTGGCGCCGCGCGTCAATGATCTTCGCATGAGGCAGAATCAGGTGGATAAGACCGATGTGCTGGAAGTTATTCGGCATCTTGTCGATGAAATACGGCGTGCCTCGCCTTTGCACGCGTGTCGTCGACAAATAACTCTCGCCAAGTTCACGCACCTTGTCTCGCGTCAGGTCTGCGAGAATTTCGGGATAGAAGGATGCCCGGTTCTTGCGTGATTTCTGGCCGAGCTGTCGCGAGATCGCGATGATATCCGGCAACTCGGCCGTGCCTTCTACCTCGCTGTGACTGGCAAGAATCTGCTCGAGCAGTGTCGAACCTGCACGCGGCAGTCCCACAATGAAAATCGGGTCGCGAGTATCGCAACCCCATCCCTTGCGTGCTGCAAAAAACTCGGCCGTCAGCGTGCGAATCTGTCGTGCCGTATTGACGACGTTGATCTTCGCGCTGTAACGATGGTGCTGGCGGCGAATATCATTGCCACGCTGATAGAACCGGAACGAGTCGTCATATTCGCCGCGATCCTCCAGCGCTTTTCCCAGTGCGAATGCCAGGTGTGCCTGATCTTCCGGATCGCCGTCCTCTGGAACGATTTGCTCCCTCATTGCCTCGATGTCGGCGTCACTGAAACGGAAGGTCTTGAGATTCGCCAGGCTCCAGTAGGATTCCCCGGTAGCCGGCCGAAGGTCGATGCTCCTGCGATAAGCCTGCACCGAATCATCGAGCCGACCAACCGTTTTCAAGGTATGGCCGTAATTCATGTGCGCCGCCGACTGGTCGGGATAGTCCTTGAGAATGCGTTCGTACAGTTCCAGCGCCGGCAGATGATCGCCCTTGCGCACCAGGATAGTACCTTTGAGAATCTGGTAGTTCGGATTGTTGGGTTCGGCCTTGAGCAACATCGCGACCTGTTCCAGAGCTTTTTCAAGTTCGTGCCGCCGGAACAGCACGACTGCGTAGCCATGTCTTGCAAGATGGAAGCCGGGGGCCAGTTGCAGACAGCGTTCGAGCAGCCGTTCGGCATCCTCCAGTTGTCCGAGTTTGATGCCGATCGAAGCGAGCAAGCGAATAGCAACGACATCGGTCGGGTCCTTCTTCAGAACATCGCGCGTCAGTCTTTCGGCTTTCGCCACGTTTCCTTTGCGCAAGAAGTTCGCTGCATCGACGAGTTCCGGGTGCCGGGTCGAAAGCGCGAGGTGGCGTTCGTAGGCATCCTCTGCGGCTTTTACTTGCCCCGCCGCGCTGAGTTGATCCCCGAGACTTCTCCATGCTGCCGCATGTTTTGCATCCAGCGCTACCGCTTCCTCGAGCACGGAAACAGACTCGGCCCCGCGACCGGCAGCCCCGAGAC
>CAZSDL010000070.1:0-11938 GCA_964605635.1 uncultured Woeseiaceae bacterium | reverse complement strand
TCAACTATCCGATCCTGGTCGGCCAGGAAGAAGCCATGGCGGCTGCCGAAGCCTCTGGCGTCGAGTTCATTGGCCTGCCCTTCACCATGGTGATCTCGCCGGACGGCCAACTCATCAAGACGCACATCGGCGAAATTGTCGAGTCGCAGATCGAAAAAATAGTGGCTGTCCTCGATCAGCTGCAACAAGGCGACCTCGACCTTGCCGGGGCTCGCGCCGCCCTCGGTCGGCTGTAGCGGATACTCTCAGGGCTTGCCTTGTGCGGCCGCAAAAAGGTTAGAATTGCGGCTATCTTCGGCAAACTGGTCGCGAAGCTTGCGCAATGGCGAGCTACCTGCCTCAGTCGGGAGGCTGATGAGGACACCTGATGGATATACGAAAAGTAAAAAAGCTCATCGAACTGCTGGACGAATCCGGCATCGCGGAAATTGAAATCACCGAGGGTGAGGAATCCGTGCGCATCAGCCGCCACAGCCACGCCCCTCCGGCGCCGCAATACGTTGGCGGGTATCCGCCACCCGCACCCGCGGCCTCAGCAGCCCCGCCGGCAGCCGCGCCCGCGCCGGCCGCCGCAGCGACGCCGGAACCCGAAGAAGACGGTTACGCGGTCACGGCACCGATGGTGGGCACTTATTACAGTTCATCGTCGCCCGGCTCGCCGCCATTCGTACAGGTTGGCGATCGCGTCAAACAAGGCGATGTCCTGTGCATTGTTGAAGCCATGAAAATGATGAACCAGATCGAGGCAGAAGTATCCGGCGCCATCAAGGCGATACGCGCGCAAAACGGTGACCCGGTCGAGTACGGCCAGGTCCTGTTCCTCATCGACCAGCGCAACGCCCCGTAGCCGGTCGCGTCGCGATGCTGGAAAAGGTTCTCATTGCGAATCGCGGCGAGATCGCGCTGCGCATTCTGCGCGCATGCCGAGAAATGGGCATCAAAACCGTCGCCGTGCATTCCACAGCGGACAATAACTTGAAGCATGTCTTGCTGGCCGATGAGACGGTCTGCATCGGACCACCGGCGTCCTCTGAGAGTTATCTCAATATGCCGGCGATTATCAGTGCGGCGGAGGTAACCGATTCTGTCGCAATTCATCCCGGCTACGGCTTCCTCTCGGAGAACGCCGACTTCGCCGAACGTGTCGAATCGAGTGGCTTCGTTTTTGTCGGACCGCCCGCCTCCGCCATCCGCCTGATGGGCGACAAGGTGTCCGCCATACGCGCCATGAAGGCGGCCGGGGTACCGTGCGTTCCCGGCTCGGACGGTCCCCTGGGCGACAACCCGGAAGAAAACCTGCGCATTGCGCGAGACATCGGCTACCCGGTCATACTCAAAGCCGCCGGCGGTGGCGGCGGCCGGGGTATGCGTGTCGTGCACTCCGAAGCGGCTCTCGTCAGTGCCGTTACCGTCACCCGCGCGGAAGCACGCTCCGCTTTCAGCAATGAAATGATCTACATGGAAAAGTTTCTGGAGAAGCCGCGCCACGTGGAATTCCAGGTCCTGGCCGACGGGCAAGGCAACGCCATCCACCTGGGAGAGCGTGACTGCTCCATGCAGCGACGTCACCAGAAGGTCGTCGAAGAAGCGCCGGCACCGGGCATCAGCGAAGAACAGCGGCAAAGAATCGGCAAACGCTGTGTCGATGCCTGTCTCGAGATGGGCTATCGCAGCGCCGGCACGTTCGAGTTCCTGTACCAGGACAATGAATTTTTCTTCATCGAAATGAATACCCGGCTGCAGGTCGAACATCCGGTCACTGAAATGATTACAGGTGTGGACATCGTCCGCGAACAATTGAGAATTGCGAGCGGCGAAAAGCTTAGCCTTACGCAAGACCAGGTTGTGTTGCGCGGACATGCGATCGAATGCCGCATCAACGCGGAAGATCCGAAAACCTTTACCCCCTCACCCGGCACGATTCAGTTGTGGCACGCACCGGGCGGGCCTGGCGTTCGGGTGGAAAGCCACATTTACAGTGGTTACAAGGTACCCCCGTATTACGACTCAATGATCGGCAAGCTGATCACCCACGGCAATGACCGGAAAACGGCGATCGCCCGCATGCGAACAGCACTGACAGAGATTGTGATCGAAGGCATCAAAACCAACATTCCACTGCACCAGGAAATCTTCCAGCACTCGGCATTTCAGGCGGGTGGCACCGACATCCACTACCTGGAAAAACGCCTCGGCTTGTGAGCCATGGAATGGCGTCAATTTGTCATGAACCTCGAGTCGCTCCCGGCCGCCGCGGTTGAAGAAATTTTTACGCGGCATGGGGCGGAAGCCGTTACGCTAAGTGACGCTGGCGACGATCCTGTTCTTGAGCCGGGACCCGGCGAAACGCCGCTCTGGGCGCAGGTAAAAATCACCGGCCTGTTTCCACCCTCGGCGGATCTCGCGGGCCTGCAACAGGACCTGCGCCATTCTCTCCATCTCGGCGAGCTACCCGATTGCCATGTCGAGGCACTCGCGGATCGTGACTGGGAGCGAGAATGGCTGCGCGATTTCCGGCCCATGCGGTTTGGCCGGCGCCTTTGGGTATGTCCCGACAACCAGGCGATCGACGCCGCCACCAGTGATGCCGTCGTCGTGCATCTCGATCCGGGACTGGCGTTCGGAACCGGCACCCATCCAACCACCGCGCTGTGTCTGGAATGGCTGGACCAGCAGGACCTGGCAGGGCGGCAGGTTCTGGATTTCGGTTGCGGCTCAGGCATTCTTGCCATCGCCTCACTCTTGCTGGGCGCAAGTCACGTGGTCGCACTTGACATCGATCCCCAGGCGCTCACCGCGACACGCAGCAACGCGCAACGAAACCGGGTCGATGATCGTATTTCAACGACTGCCGACACAGAATCGCTCGGCGATGAATTCGATGTCATTGTCGCCAATGTTCTGGCCGGGCCCCTTGCACTGCATGCGCGTACAATTTGCAGTCGACTTGTACCGGGCGGTGCCCTGGCACTGTCCGGCATTTTGGAACCCCAGGCAGCGAACGTCGCCCTTGCGTATGCAGAATGGATCAACTTTGGACCCCCGACGGTCCGCGGCACCTGGGTGCGCTTGTCGGGTACGAGGTACTGAGGCCGATGCACTCCGTCGTAAATAGCGTCAGGCGCAGTTAGTGTCAGGCATGTATACACAATGCCCTGATTGCCGCACCGCCTTTCGCGTCACTGCCGCCGTCTTGCAACAGGCCGGCGGACGCGTGCGCTGTGGTAGCTGTGGACAAGCTTTTAGTGCTCTCGAGCGGCTGTCGGAGGACCCGCCGCCGTTCGACCAGTCCGTAGCTGCGGCGTCTTCGTCCACTGCCGAGGATCGTCGTGACGAGCAAGACCCGACTGAAGAGGACCGCGACGCCTTACTCGACACACTGAACGAATTGGCCGGTACCGATGAAATTCGTATCGAAGATACGGGTGTTGAGTGGCTCGTCATCGACGACGACGATTTGCACGAGGCGCATGAACCGGATGACGCGGAATCAGCGGATACCGATTCGGCGCGCTGGTACCTGAATGATGACAATATCGATGAAGCTGGAGGCCCCGGACCGGATGTCGATGACGCACAGCTACCCGAAGTGCTGGATCAGGTGCCGCTGACTGAGGCGTCGGATGAATTGGAGGGCAGTGCCGGCATTCGGGTTGAGGAATCGGGCATACAAGCAATACATCTGACTCAGGATCCGTTCGAGTTGCCGGCCGACGAGCCGGCGCAAATGCGCTTTGACGATCACACGCCCTTGCCCGAGGAATTCGACGACCCGCCAACCGAAACCGCTACACCGGAAATGCCGCAACGCCGCGCGGAGGATCAGGTTGAACCACGCACGGTCGAATTTGACGAGCGCCAGTCGGATCTCGCGCTGGGCGAACCCGAAGACTGGCGCCAGCTACTGGAAGAATTCTCCGATGACACGAATCGCGCGACGGGGAAAGTCACCGACCCGGACGATATCGATACCCAGTTCGACCTGGAGGCGCTCGAACCCGGTATCGACGTCGAAATTGTCGCCGGCGACGAGGTCGCAATTGACATCGATCCGGGTGGTGATCGCGGCGAGGCAGTCAGCCTCGAATCCGTCGATTTCGATCCGGGTAACGCAGACGCGTCGCCGTCGGGGGAGACATCCGCCGCCCCGGATTTCGCGTGGACCTCGGAGAGGCGCGACGGGGACGATGCAGATAGCGCACTGGAGGCGGAACTGCTTGCGGCGTATACCGCGGACGAGCCGGAGGTTGAAGAGCCGGAGGTTGAAAAGCCGGATGTAGAAGTGCCGCCAACCGAAGACGAACAGGCCGCCCTGCTCCAGGTGCCTGCGCAAACTGAAGAAGAAATGACCATCAACATGCAGATCGACCAGGATCTGCTGCGCCTGGTGGAGGAAGATGCAGGATTCGCGTTGTCCCAATCCGGCCGGCGCCGGATGCCCGAAGATTCCCTGCTGGTCGAAACAATCATCATGGAAGGCGACTTCGTCCGGACTGCGCTGGACAAGGAACTGGACGAAGTAGTCAAGACGGTAGCAGACAGCGGCGACGACGACCCGCGGCGGCTTCTGGACACTTACATTTCCAAAAAGGAAAATGTTCGCGGCGGTCGCCGCAGGACGGATCCACCCGGTTACGCGCCCATTGCAGGCGTAGCGGTGCTGGCGTTCACCCTGCTCGCGCAAGCGGTGCACGGCTATCGCGATTCCCTCGCAACATACGGCGCTTTCAATCAGACCATTGGCGCCGCCTACCGGTGGTTCGGCGATCCGCTTGTTCCCGCATGGGATGTACGCGGCTGGCGCTTCGAATCGACCAGCGGCAGTACAGAAGGCAACGACGAGATACTGACCATTCGTTCGCGAATCAGCAACCAAACGAGCGGCTCGCTGCCCTACCCGTTGCTACATATTTCGTTGACCGACCGGTACGAGGAAATTATCGGCAGCAAGGTGCTGCTTCCTGCCGAGTACCTGAGTGAGGGCACGAACGCCGGCCAGCCTGTCGATGCCGGCGACGGATTTGCAGCTGTCATTACCGTGGCATCACTGGCCCAGGAGGCCACCGGCTTCAAGCTCAACATCTGTTATCGCGACAGCCCCGAACGGTTGCGGTGTGCGACCGAAGACTTCCGGCGCTGACCGCCGTGGCCGCCGGCCCTGATCGCAAACGCATGAGCAAAGTATGAAAATCGGGCCGTACGAGCTGTCGAGCCCGTTTTTACTCGCGCCGATGGCGGGCATTAGCGATGCGCCATTCCGGCGCCTTTGCCGACAATTCGGCGCGGGCATGACCACCTCGGAAATGACGACAGCCGACATAAGCCTCTGGCATACAGCAAAATGCATGCGACGACTCGACATCGACACCGATGCGACGCCGCGAGTCGTGCAAATAGCCGGGTCGGAGCCGGCGCAACTTGCACTGGCCGCCCGCATCTGCGTCGATCGCGGTGCACAAATTATCGACATCAACATGGGTTGCCCCGCCAAGAAAGTCTGCAAACGGGCGGCTGGTTCTGCGCTGTTGCGGGACGAGTTGCTGGTCGCGCGTATCCTCGAGTCAGTGGTGAGCGCAGTCGACGTTCCTGTGACCGTGAAGATCCGTACGGGGTGGGACCCGGAACACCGCAATGGCGTCGCGGTCGCGGCTATTGCAGAGGCCAGCGGCGTGCAGGCGCTGGCAGTGCACGGACGCACGCGAGCCTGTCGCTTCACGGGACATGCCGAGTACGACACGATCGCGCGCATCAAACAATCTGTCTCGATACCGGTGATTGCCAATGGAGATATAACGACTTCCGAGAAGTCGCTTGAGGTTCTGAGTGTAAGTCAAGCTGATGGCTTGATGATTGGCCGAGCTGCAATGGGACGGCCCTGGTTTTTCCGCGAGCTGAATCATTACCACGAAAAAAATGAATCGATTGCGCCTCTGGAAAAAACTGAAGTGCGTGATATTATGCTCGACCACCTTGGGGACTTGTACCGGTTTTATGGGGAAACGACTGGCGTTCGGGTGGCTCGCAAGCACCTGACCTGGTATTGCGCTGGATTGCAGAATTCAGACACGTTTCGGTCAAGGGTGGTGCGCGCCGATAATGCCTCCGAGCAAATTCGCCTGACATTGCAATACTTTGACAGTACGGCTGGAGGCAACTCTTTGGCCGCATAGGAGCTTCGCTACGTAAATTTCTGTTTACGAGCCTTAACTTCTTCAGGAATCAGTACAAAGTGTCTAAAAAATCTCATAGGAAAACTCATAAAAGGGACACGGAACTGCGCGCTAACAGCAAAAGGCCTCTCAGAAAGCACACGGAAGACGCACTGCGCGGCTATTTCTCGACTCTCAACGGCGACAGACCAGGCGATCTTTACGATCTGGTCATGGGTGAAGTTGAGGAGCCTTTGTTCAAGGCCGTTATGGACTACACACAAGGCAACCAGAGCCAGGCGGCCGGCATTCTCGGTATCAATCGGGGTACGCTGCGCAAGAAGCTCAAGACTTACTCGCTGCTCCAGTAGCAGCAAGGCTTTTACCCATGCACCCGGTGCGTCGCGCACTCATCAGCGTCTCTGACAAGCGCGGTTTGCTGCCGTTTGCACGCGCCCTCGCTGCGATGGACATCGAGATTGTGTCTACCGGCGGCACCTGCAGGGCTCTGCAGGAAGCTGGCGTTGCGGCCACTGAAGTGTCCACAAAGACCGGCTTTCCGGAAATAATGGACGGTCGCGTCAAGACCTTGCACCCCGTTATTTACGGCGGGCTGCTCGGACGTCGCGGCACCGACGACAGCGTAATGACGGCGCATGGAATTGAGCCGATCGACTTGCTGATCGTAAATCTTTATCCGTTCCAGGAAACCGTGCGTCGTGGAGATGCGACTGTCGATGAGACCATCGAGCAAATCGACATCGGTGGTCCGGCGATGCTTCGTGCTGCCGCCAAGAATCATGAAAGCGTTGTCGTGGTGGTGGACCCGGACGATTACGATGACGTGCTTGTAACCTTGCAACTCGGTACGGAAACGGTCGAGCAGCGACGGCGGTTGGCGGCCAAAGCTTTTGCACACACAGCCAGTTACGACACAGCCATCACTGGCTGGCTGTCCGGTGTCCTCGGCGATGCAGAGTGTGGCGAACGCTTCCTGTACTCGGGCGAACGCCTGGAGGTCCTGCGTTACGGAGAGAATCCGCACCAGGAGGCCGCCTTTTACCGCGACCAGTCTCCTGAAGTCGGCTCATTGGCAGCGGCGCGGCAATTGCAGGGCAAAGCGCTTTCCTACAATAACGTCGCGGATGCCGACGCGGCGCTGCAATGTGTCAGGCAATTCGACCAGGCCGCCTGCGTCATCATCAAGCACGCCAATCCCTGCGGTGTCGCTGTCGACAAGTCGCTGGCCGAGGCCTACCAGCGGGCGTTCATCACCGATCCGACTTCGGCATTCGGCGGCATCATTGCTTTCAATCGCACGCTCGATAGCAAGACAGCAAAAAAGATTATTGATCAGCAGTTCGTCGAACTCATCATCGCCCCGGATTTCGAAGAGGCAGCGCTCGCGATTCTTGCACACAAGGAAAATGTGCGCGTCCTGGAAACTGGCAAGGCACCAGGCGCGCCTGCCGCTGGCAGCGCCGGCGGCCGCGTTTTTCACAAGGTCTCAGGCGGACTCCTGGTGCAGAGCACGGATAACGGATTTGTCACGGAAAGCGACCTGAAAGTGGTCACCGAACGCGTGCCGAGTCCCGGCCAGATCGCCGACCTGCTGTTTGCCTGGCGGGTAGCAAAATTCGTAAAATCAAACGCTATCGTTTTTTGCCGTGACGGCATGACGCTCGGTGTCGGCGCAGGGCAAATGAGTCGCGTATACAGTACCCGGATCGCCGCCATAAAAGCCGCCGACCAGGGCCTGGAGCTAGGCGGTTCCGTCATGGCATCGGATGCCTTCTTGCCGTTTCGCGATGGCCTCGACAGTGCCGCCGAACACGGCATCGCTGCAATAGTGCAGCCTGGTGGCTCGGTCCGCGACGATGAAGTGATCGCCGCAGCAAATGAGCATGGCATTGCCATGGTGTTCACCGGCATGCGGCATTTCCGGCATTGACCCGTAATGCCGGAGAAACCGGGTGAAGGTCCTCATCGTCGGTGGTGGCGGTCGCGAACATGCGCTGGCCTGGAAGTGCATGCAGTCGCCACTGGTCTCCGAAGTACTGGTCGCCCCCGGTAACGCCGGCACGGCACTCGAAACAGGCATGCGCAATGTCGCAATCGCCACAGATGACATCGATGCGTTAATTGGACTGGCGCAATCAGAGTTGGTCGGCCTCACTATCGTCGGGCCGGAAATGCCGCTCGTGGCCGGAATCGTCGACCGCTTCCGCGAACACGGTCTGGCCGTGTTCGGTCCGACAGCTTCAGCCGCGCGGCTGGAAGGCTCAAAGGCATTCACGAAAAGCTTCCTGCAACGCCATCGCATCGCGACGGCCGCATTCGAATCCTTCACCGAACTGCAGCCGGCACTCGACCATATCCGCCAGCGTGGTGCGCCGCTGGTTGTCAAGGCCGACGGCCTGGCGGCGGGAAAAGGCGTCGTGGTAGCGCACTCTGTCGACGAGGCTGAGCGTGCAGCGCGCGACATGCTCGCTGCCGGTGCGTTTGGCGAGGCAGGACAACGCATCGTCGTAGAGGAATTCCTGGACGGTGAGGAAGCCAGTTTCATCGTCATGACCGACGGCAGCAACGTGTTGCCGTTGGCGACCTCGCAGGACCACAAGGCGCGCGATGATGGCGACACGGGACCGAATACCGGCGGCATGGGCGCGTATTCTCCGGCACCGGTTGTAACCGCCGGCCTGCAGAGCCGCATCATGCAGGAGATTATCCAGCCAACCTTGCAGGGACTGCGCGCCGACGGCATCGACTACCTGGGGTTTCTGTACGCCGGCCTGATGATCGACGCCAATGGCGCCCCACGCGTACTGGAATTCAATTGCCGCTTCGGCGACCCGGAAACGCAGCCGATCCTGGCAAGACTGCAATCCGACCTCGTCGAACTTTGTCTCGCCACGCTGGCCGGAGAGCTCGGCACTGTTGAGGCAGAGTGGGATCCGCGCGCAGCGCTCGGGGTCGTCATGGCGGCCGGCGGCTACCCGGGACCATACCGCCACGGTGACGCGATTCGCGGACTGCCGACATCGGCGGCGGGTCTCGCCAAGGTATTTCATTCCGGAACGGTCATCTCCGGCAACGACGTCCTGACCAGCGGTGGCCGCGTTCTTTGCGTGGTAGGCCTGGGTGACAGTGTCGCGGAAGCGCGGGATGCGGCTTACGCCGAAGTGCGCACCATCGCCTGGCGGGACGCCTTTTATCGCAAGGATATCGGACACCGGGCGATTGCGCGTGAGCAAAGGTGACGTGAGCAAGTCTGCCGCGCGCATGCTCGGTACGGAGGAAGCCGCTGCGGCGATTGCGGCGACAATGCCGTCGTTCGGCACGAAGCGCATCAGTGTGCAGCAAGCCACGGGGCGGATTCTGCGTGAAACGGTTCGCGCCGAACGTGACCAGCCCCCGTTCGACCGCGTGACCATGGACGGCATCGCAATTTCGTTTAATGCGATCGGCGGCGGCCTGCGGCACTTCCCCGTGCAAACGACCTTGCATGCCGGCGATCCATTGGTGCCACTTGCCGACGACACACATTGCATCGAAGTGATGACCGGCGCAGTGCTGCCCCCTGGCAGTGATTGCGTCGTTCCGGTTGAACGCGTTCGCATTAAAGACAATGTTGCTGAACTCGCGCCCGGCTATCAGCCCGAACGCGGCCAGTTCATTCATGCGCGCGGCTCCGACCATGCCAAGGATACGGCAGTCCTGTTTCCGGGCACGGTCATTTCGCCGATGGCCATCGCGATTATTGCATCCTGTGGCTTGTCGGAGATTACGGTCAGCGAACAGCCGGTGATTCGCGTACTGTCGACCGGCTCCGAATTGCTGCCTGCCGGCCAGGCGATCGAGCCGCACCAGGTGCGACTCTCCAATGGTCCTGCCTTGCTGGCGATGTTGCAGGTTCAGCAGTTTGACGATTGCCGGCACGAGCACCTGTTGGACGAGCCGGGCATTCTGCAGCAGCGAATTGCGGCGCACCTGGAGGCGGCAGGTGTGTTGATTCTGTCCGGCGGCGTGTCGATGGGCAAAAAGGACTACGTACCACAGGTGCTACTGGATCTCGGCGTTAAGCTCGTTTTTCACAAGATCAGCCAGCGGCCCGGCAAACCGATGTGGTACGGCACGGGACCCAATGGGCAGGCCGTGTTCGCCTTGCCGGGCAACCCGGTGTCAACGCTCGTCTGTTGCCGGCATTACGTGCTGCCGGCGCTGCTCGCTGCCAGCGGACGCACGCTTCCCGGCAAGGAATGGGCCGTTCTGACCGAGGATGTGGCGGCGTCGGCCGAACTCACCGTCTTCCTGCCCGTGCGGCTCACAAGTGACGTCGATGGCATCGTGCGTGCACAGCCGGTCGCCACCAATACATCGGGCGACTTCACCTCTCTTGGCGGTACCGACGGATACGTCGAACTGGTTCGCGAACAGGCGTTTTTCCCGCGCGGCAGCCCGGTGCCGCTGCATCGCTGGGCGACGCCGTAGGCGCTACCCGGCGCCTTGTCTCACTGCGCGCTCACTGCTTGCGACTCTGCGCCTGTCGCCGCGTATAGTTCCGTAAGTACGCAGGCGTCTTGATGCCATCGCAGAGCGCCGGGTCGGGTTGAACTTCGCCGGCCGTGATCTCGAGTGGAATGACACCCGCCCAATACCGCGATTGATCATCCTTCGCAGCGTCCTTCGGCGGCCCCGATCGAATCTTCACGCTCGCCTCATCCAATGGCATCGAGAGCACAGTCGTAGCCGCAATCTCCTTGTCATCAGGCTGCCTGCAATCGCTCCAGCGACCCGGCAGTAGGTGATCGAGCAGTGCCTTGAATGCCGCGACCTTCTCGGCCTCGTCGCTGATCAGACGTGCACTGCCAAAGGCGACGACTGAGCGATAGTTCATTGAATGTGAAAATGCCGAGCGCGCCAGCACGAGGCCGTCCAGCAGAGTCACGCACACGCTGATCGGTTTGCCGTCTGCGAAGCTGCTGAGCCAGCGACTGGCGACGGCGCCATGCAGTACGAGTTCGTCGCCACATCGCGCATAGGTCATTGGCACAACCATGACGCCCTGGTCCGTCGTCAATCCGACATGGGCAACAAGGCCTTCATCAAGGATGGCATAGGCGGCATCGCGCTCGTAGCTGCCGCGCTCACGTAGGCGGGACAGGGTCGTTCGATCTGTCTGGCGAAAAACGTTGCTCACCGGCACTCCCTAGGGCCTGCTAACACTTACATTGCAAACCAGCAGGTTAGCGATTGCCGGCACGGCCTGCCAATACACAGTTTGCGCCGATCGGGAGACATACACCGGGGCGCCGGCCACGATTTTCGAGTCGGGATGATAGGATGCCGGATATGCCGGTCGTTCGAACCATGTCAACCCGGCACCCAGGCAGAATAACGACAAATAACCGGAAGGAGTCCCGTCATGCTCTCATTCATGAAGCCTTACCAGGAACATACCTACGCATTGCTGCGCATTGTCACCGGCTTTCTGTTCCTCTGGCACGGCAGCCAGAAATTGCTCGGGATTCCGCCAGCCGGCGGCGAGCCTCCCGCCTACATTTTATGGATCGCGGGTCCGATCGAGCTGATTGGCGGGATACTGATCATGATCGGGTTGTTCACCCGCCCCGTAGCCTTTCTCTGCAGCGGCCTGATGGCAGCGGCGTACTGGATCGCGCACTCGTCGCCCCTTCTGCCACTCCTGAACGGCGGTGAACTAGCGGCGCTCTATTGCTTCGTCTTCCTGTACATGTCTGCGCGCGGCGCCGGCATCTGGAGCATCGACG
>CAZSDL010000069.1:0-11949 GCA_964605635.1 uncultured Woeseiaceae bacterium | reverse complement strand
CTGAAATACTTGCGGCGACAATCGCCGCGCTGCAGGACATGGAATACAACATAGACCAGGTCGAAGCACCGCTCGGTGTTATTACAGCGTCCAAGGTATCGGACGCCGATTCGACGAGCGAGAAGGTCGGGCTGATCCTGCTGGATCTGTTGTGTGGCTGCGGCGTAAGTCAACGCGCGAAGGACAGGTATACGGTCAAGATCACGACTGTCGTCCTGCCAAGCCTGGCCGGCCAAGGCGAATTCGTTACGCGAATCACAATCCAGCAAGTGACCTTTTCCAAGCAATCACAGATCCTGTCGCGCGGCACGATCGATGATCCGCAAGCTTACCAGAGCATATTCGACAAGCTGGCCAAAGCCCTTTACATCGAGGTGAACAATAATGCGTAAGGCAATTTTACTTGCAGGATTCGTTCTTGCCACGGTGCTCACCGGTTGTGCAGCCACGCCATTCGACGTCGCCGGAACCGCCGCGCCGCTGGAACTGCGCAGCATGCAAACCCGCGAGTACGGCCACCTGGACAAGACCCTGACGATGCGCGCCGTCATCGCAACCCTGCAGGATTTCGGATTTACGATCGACCAGGCGGATACGGCGCTCGGCATCGTTACCGGCACCCGCGCTTATTCCCACGATATGCGCATGACGGTGACCGTCGTGCAGAAGACGGTGGAGGAAGTATCAGTCCGTGCCAGTGCACGAGTCGGCGAAAAAAGCATCACGGAGGCGGATACCTACCAGGACTTCTTCGTGGCCCTGGATAAAGCGATGTTCCTGGTTCGCAACAACGTCAACTGAGGTGCACTGCTCGCGCTTCATCGGATGACATGCCACTCCGTCTGGCGGCCTCCCAGGTAAATCACTCGTTCGCCATCGAACAACGCGGATTGCTCGGTCTTGATATTGACCAGCTGATCGTCCCACTCCGCAACCGCCAGCTTGATACCACCTTCGATGGCGTAAGCGGTGTTCGGATGCAGCGGCCAATCACCGGTGCCATCGACGGCGCCGGGCAGGTCCCACATACCGATCGTCGGGCCCGGTGCGTGCCCGAAGAAGCCGATGGGATGGGTATAGATATTGAACGACCAGGGTTCATTGCGCATGCGCCGCTGCGCGGCAAGAAGAATTTCATTTCCGCTTCGACCGGTCCTGAATTCCGACGTAAGAAGGTCCTGCCAGCGATTGGCCTGCGCCAACGCGTCCTTCAGTCCCTCTGGAACATCCGTCTCCCCGGCCCGCAACACATAGCCCATTTCCTGCGTATCCGTGCACAATTTCAGGTAGCAAATGCCGACATCGGTATGCAGTACGTCACCGGGCCGGATCACACCGCTGATACCGCAGAATGCCGCTTCTTCATCGCACTCGATACCTGGCCGCTGGATGTTGACGTAAGGCATGAACCAGATGGGCACGCCCAGCGATTCGAATCGCTGCCGTATAAACCAGGCGACATCGTCTGTTGTCGACACCCCGGGCGTGATGGCCCGACTGGAGAAAGCTTCGGCCAGCACGCCCCGCGCGATGGATACGATATGCGGATAGACGCCGATCTCCTCGTCGCTGCGGGTTTCCAGCCAACGCACCACGAGGTCCTCGGCAGACACCAGCCGGCTTGCAAAACCATCCGGCAGCACGTCGAGCAGCTTCTGGTGCAGGCCGTGTGTGAGTCCGTCGGCTTCCGGCCAGCTGTCCGACACATTGATGCCGATTCGCTCAGGTGCGCGCTCGCCGATTAACGTTCCCAGCGCGACCCATTGCTCGTCCAGCTCGCCGCCGGACCACGCTGACTCGTAAGGCTCGCCCAGTGGATAGCGATTGACGGTGAGTCGTTCAATCGTGTCGTCTGCCCGGCGATTGAAGATCAGCATTGTCGTGCGCCGCGCTGCAAAGCTCGGCTGAGGCACCAGGGTGAAGTACACAGGGTCTTCCGCATATTCGCGATTGAGAATAAGCCACATATCGATATCCGCTTCCGCCATCAGACCAGGCAGCAGATTTTCCAGGCGATCGACCAGCATGCGGTTTTCCGGCGCAATGCGTTCGCGTGAGAGAGCCACGGTATGGCCTGAAGGCGCGACGATCAGGCCTTGCTCAAAATTTTCGGCAAGCGCAATGGTCGGTATAGCGACCGACATTGAGAGCAAGAAAATGACCGCAGGAAATACCCGGCCAATCGGCGAAGCACGAAACCCGTTGGGCAGCATTGATTGTGAATCCTTATGTTGACGTCGGTCTTGTTGTTGAGCCGGTAGCGGTAATTATAAATGCGGCGTTAAGCCGAGGGAGGTTTTGATCGAGTCTTATATATAAGGTCCACTACGTTACGCGAACCGGGCGTCTTCCATATTTCAATAGTTGTTGTAATATCCAAATATGCAACGAAGCACGGCAACCTTGATATTTGAATCCCTGTCATCCGGCCTGCGGCTGGACATTTACCGGCTGTTGGTCAGGCAGGGGCCAGAGGGCCTGGTCGCCGGCGAGATCGGCTCGATTCTGGACGTGCCGGCATCCAACCTCTCATTCCATCTAAAGGCACTGACCCATGCCGGCATGCTCTCTGTGGAACAGGAAGGCCGTTACCAGCGCTATCGCGCGAAATTGTCATTGATGCAGGAATTGATTGCGTACCTGGCGGAAGAATGCTGCGCCGGCCACCCGGAACAGTGCGCCGAACTGGATGACATCGCGGTGAGGTCGCCCGGACAGCGGCCCTCGCGGTCGCCCCTCGCATAGCCTGAACGCCATGAATATCCTTTTTCTATGCACCGGCAATTCCTGTCGCTCGATCCTCGCCGAAGCCATCTTTAACCACCTGGCACCCGCTGGTTGGCGGGCAATGAGTGCCGGCAGTCATCCGACTGGCACCGTCCATCCTCGATCGCTTGCCCTGCTGAAGCGCAAAGGTATTTCGACCGGGGGCTATCACAGCAAGTCCTGGGACAACCTCAAAGTGACTCCCGACATTGTCATTACGGTGTGTTCGAATGCCGCCGGCGAAACCTGTCCCGCCTATCTCGGCTCGGTCCTGCGCAGCCACTGGGGTGTCGAAGACCCGGCACACGCCAATGGTACCGGCGAGGAAATCGACGCCGCCTTTATGGATGCGTACCGCATTCTGCGCGCTCGAATCGAAATGTTCCTGGCGCTACCGCTGCAAGACCTGCAAAGCGACCGTGCACGATTGCAAGCGCAGCTGGATCGCATCGGGTCACACATTCGTGACGTCACCTGAAGCAAGTTTGAAACACGAGCAAGGCTCCCGCATGAGTGCAACGCAACCGATCGGCTTTTTTGAGCGCTATTTATCCGTCTGGGTGGGGCTTTGCATCGTCGTCGGCATCGCTTTGGGCAATTGGTTTCCGGGCCTCTTTCGCACACTCGCGAGTCTCGAGTACGGATCGGTCAACTTCATCGTCGCGATACTGATCTGGTTCATGGTTTATCCAATGATGGTGTCCGTGGACTTTTCGAGTCTCAAGCGAATTCATGAGCGTCCCAAAGGGCTGATCATCACGCTGGTTGTCAACTGGCTCATCAAGCCGTTCACCATGGCCGGACTCGGCGTGTTGTTCTTTCATTATTTTTTCGTGGACCTGATCGATCCGGCCAATGCGAGCCAGTATATTGCCGGGCTGATCCTGCTCGGTGCCGCGCCGTGTACTGCCATGGTGTTTGTGTGGTCGCAACTGACACGCGGCGATGCCAACTACACGTTGGTCCAGGTTGCGCTGAACGACGTGATCATGATCTTCGCTTTCGCGCCAATCGTTGCGCTGTTGCTTGGCGTCACCGATATCGAGGTCCCGTGGCAAACCCTGCTGCTATCGGTCGGACTCTATGTATTGATCCCGCTCATCGCCGGGGTCATAACCCGGGTGAAACTGAGCGCGGATGCAGACAACGTCGTGGCGGCAGAACGCTCGGTTGCCAGGTTCATCGAACGGGTAAAACCTTTCTCGGTGCTCGGCTTGCTTGCGACGGTAGTACTGTTGTTCGGCTTTCAGGGACGGGTAATTCTCGACCAGCCTTTGTTGATCGCCCTGATTGCGGTGCCGCTCCTGATCCAGTCCTATGGCATCTTCGCGATCGCGTACCTGGCCGCATTTCTCTGGCGAGTGCCGTACAAAATAGCCGCACCCTGTGCGCTCATCGGCACCTCCAATTTCTTCGAACTGGCCGTTGCCGTAGCAATCGGGCTGTTCGGCCTGAACTCCGGCGCCGCCCTGGTAACCGTCGTTGGTGTGCTGGTCGAAGTACCTGTGATGTTGTCGCTGGTGGCATTTGCGAACCGCACACAGGCTTGGTTTCCGGCAGCGCAAACGCATCACGCAGGCTTGCCATTGCACACGAGTGAACCCGAAGGAAGGCGCCATGTTCGATAACGCCGTAATCGCACTGGACTTGTCACCTGCCGACCAGCCACTTCTTGAGTGCTTGCCGGCACTGCAGGATTGGGGAGTTCAAAAACTCGTTTTGACTCATGTGATCCAATTTGGGTATGTGCAGGGCTCAGCCCTCGCACACGAGAGTAATTTTGCCGAGTGGCTCGAAAACTGTGCCAATCCTCTGCGCACGGCAGGATTCACGGTCGAAGTGCAGGTCCGCGCCAGCGGTGACCCCGCCGATGAGATTCTCGCAGTGGTCGACGAAACTCGCTCCAAACTTATCGTCATCGGGTCTCGCGGAAAAAACCGAATTAGCAAGCTTTTTCTTGGAAGTGTTGCCAGAGACACCGTCCGAAAAACCGGCGTACCGTTATTGTTGCAGTGGATCGAACCCGGGGCGAAGAAAGGAGAAGCCGCATGTTCTGCCGTTTGCGCGAATACGATGCATCACGTGCTGCTGGCAACCGACTTTTCAGCGCAAGGGGAAAAAGCCGAGTGCGCGGCGATAGCTCTCGCGCCCAAAGCGCAGAAAGTCGAATGCGTCCATGTAATGGATCCCGACGATAAGGACGGGATTTCGGAAACGGCAGCACGAGCTGCGATCTCAAACCTGGTCGAACAAATCAACGCGCGCGGCGGGCGTGGCAGCGGTATCCTTCTAAAAGGCAAGCCATCCGCAGAAATCGTTCGTCATGCGAGCGAACACGGCGCATCACTCATCGTCGTGGGGAAACGCGGTCAAAACCGGGTAGCCGGTAAAATCATTGGCGCTACAGCTGAGAATCTCTGCGAACTCGCCGGGCGTCCGGTATTGTTGGTGCCGTAACGCACAGCCGGTTTCCGGTCGCGCCATCTTTTCGCCGTCATCTTCAAACGATTTCAGTCAGCGAGTGTCACCGTTGACGGGATTTCAATTCCTCGCTCGGTAAATTGCACATCGACGGTTATGCGTTGGATCAACGCCTGTAGACTTGTCATGGCTTCACCGACGGCTGCATTCACTTCCGGCGTGTTCTCCTCGCTACCCCCGAGCGTAGCGGCATCGCCAACAAATCCGTAGTAGCTTGCAGCATCCATGTCGATACTCATGAACGGCGGCGGTGACACCAGCGGTGCCGACAGCATACCTGGCAGTTGAGTCTCGTCGCCCTCACCGATCGAAAGTGCCAATGCAGCATCGGTCATGGCGATCCAGGCCGTTCGAACCTGGGATGCGACCGGCGGCACCGGGAGCCGCACCGGCTTGCCGTCTGCCTGCAAGTCAAGCGCCGCAAGTTCGGGACTGAACATCGCCGCCATCGCAACGAACCCTTCGGCGTTGTCAGTTGCGATCAGCAATCGCATATCGACATCCGTAGGCGGCTGACCCGCCGCGATATTCATGCCCTTGATGCTATCGATGGTCGCCAGGAAACCCCTGAACGAGTAGACGAGCGGAAACATCGGCTGGTTGAGCATGTCGCGACCACCCGCCACCGCCTCCTGCACCCCGGCGAAGAATTCACATTGATACGGTTGGGCCTCCAGGGCAGCCAGTCGAGCTTCGTAGAATTCGCGCGCCGCCAATAGATTGAGACTCATGCCGAAGCTCATCAGACCACGGTGATTCTTCTGCCCCAATCCCGGCACGGGCGCCGTAAGTGTCGCCAGCCCGTTGGCAATATCGCGGCGCAGCTCTACTACGGTATTTGACACCAGCTCGCCGGCGGTAATCTTCGAGTATCCGGCGACGATGCGAGGTGCAACTCCAGCCATCGCGCGAACCTCCTGCCGGCATACGTCGGAGGTAGTGGACCCGTCGTAGCCCAGCAACGCGAGCGCGTCCTTGTTGATGCCGGTCGGATCGTTCAGGAAAAAGGCGGCAATTCTCTCGACATCCAGGAAGCCGAGTGCGTGCGCCTTAAAACCGTACTTTTCTGCCAGTTTGCTTAGCTCACCGGACTCGGCAATGCTGGTTGCCGGCAACTCAAGTCCGAGCGCTGATTTCAGTACAGCGTCGGATGGTCTGCTCGGAACGACGGTCACAACCAGGTAATCATCAAGCACTGCAATGATCAGTGCCGTGCCGTCGTCCCCTTCAGCGATCCGGTAACCATGCTCGTCGATCGATGCAACCGGCATCTTGTTTCCGGCCTGCTCCTCAAGTCGTGACAACGTCGACTCCATCAGGGCCTCGTCACTGAGTGAGACTCTGAAAACCGGCAGCAAACCATTGCCGTAAATCGCCGCCGTTGAGTTTCGATCAATGCCGGCCGATTCGAGACCTTCGGGAGTCATCAGATTCGACATTTCATTCAACAGGGCATCGAATTTGCGGGCATCCTGATCTCCCGAGCCGTTTTGCGCGCTTGCATCGGCCTCCTGCTGCAACGTGACTTTAAGTAACTTGCGATAAGCTTCGAGAACCGGCGCAGCTTTTTCCTCGAGTTCGTCGCGGACGTCATACGGCAGTGGCTCCGGGGCTGCCATTACATACGGCGCGTCGGCCGGAACATAGCGCAGGATGCTGTCTTGCGATGCCAGCGATGTCTCTGCTGAGTCCGCTTCCTTGCGCGATGAATCAGAGCAGGCACCCAAGACCAGCGTGCAGGTTAGTATCAGAAGAATGACGAAACCGTTGTTGTGCATAGAAATCAGGAAATCCCGGAGTGACGAATCGGTACGAATTGCGAGTGTGTTAGCAATATTACCCGGAACGCCGCTGGCCTACGAGCCTGAAGGTCCATGCAGCAATGCAACTGACAACGAGTGGCGTTACTGCCGGCCGCCGCTTACCATTCAGAAATGACAGTGCCTATCCGCGACGTCGAGCCGGACGACCTGCAATGCGTGCTTGAGATGAACGAGGCGGCCGTTCCGCACGTCAACAGCGTGCCCTTCGTGCAAATGCAGAAATTCCTGGAAGAGGCCGCCTATTTTCGCATCGCGATGGTCGACGGCGTGCCGGCTGCATTCCTGATCGGCCTGACGCCGGATGCTGACTATCCGAGTCCTAACTTCCGCTGGTTCTGCGACAAGTACGCAAGCTTTGCCTATATCGACCGTGTCGCTGTTGCTGCGGCGGCGCGGCGTCGTGGTCTGGCGGCGGCCCTTTACCGCGACTTTGAAAACTCATTCAATACGCAAAGTCCGCGACTGGTATGCGAAGTCAATCTGCGACCTCCCAACCCGGCCTCCATGCAATTTCATGAGCGCATGGGTTTCGTACAGGTCGGCTCGCAGGTAATCGATGATGGTGCGAAAGAAGTCGCCATGCTGGTCAAGGCTCTTGCTGACTGACGAATTCTGTGCCCCGGTCGGCCGACTGCTTGCAGGTCGGTTTTAGCGCCGCGCCCGTATCAATTGCGCGTGACGGACTCTATAATTCGCGCCCTTTTCCTGCTTCACCCTACTTCTTCCATGTCCGGCATCCAGTTTCTTCGCAACATCGCCATTATCGCGCACGTCGATCACGGCAAAACCACCCTCGTTGACAAGCTCCTGCAGCAATCGGGAACGCTTGGGCCCAGGGCATTGGCGCCCGACCGGATCATGGATTCGAACGCCATCGAGCGGGAGCGCGGAATCACCATCCTGGCCAAGAATACCGCACTGAAGTGGCGCGACTACCGCATCAACATCGTTGACACCCCGGGCCATGCGGATTTCGGCGGCGAAGTGGAACGAGTGTTGTCCATGGTCGACAGCGTTTTGTTGCTGGTCGATGCCGTGGACGGGCCGATGCCGCAAACCCGCTTCGTCACGCAAAAGGCCTTCGCCCGCGGCTTGCGGCCGCTGGTCGTGATAAACAAGATTGACCGTGACGGCGCCCGGCCCGCCTGGGTTCTCGACCAGACTTTTGACCTGTTCGACCGACTCGGTGCGACCGAAGAGCAGCTCGATTTCCCGGTCATTTATGCCTCTGCGCTGGAAGGTTACGCAGGTCTGACCGCCGATACCGCGAGTGGCGACATGACGCCGCTGTTCGAAAGCATCGTCTCGCATGTGCCGCCACCGGCAGTTGATGAAGAGGGACCGTTACAGCTGCAGATTTCCAGCCTCGCCTACGATCCCTACGTCGGCGTGCTCGGCATCGGGCGCATCCAGCGCGGGCGCATCTCGACCAACATGCCGGTCAGCATTGTCGGCGCCGATGGATCGGTGCGGCGCGAGCGGGTTCTGGAGCTCTTCGGCTTTCATGCGCTGGAGCGGCGCAAGATCGACTCAGCCAGTGCCGGGGACATAATTGTCCTCAGTGGTATCGATGTGCTCAGCATTTCCGACACGATCTGCTCCCGGGACGCGCCCGAAGCTTTACCGCCGCTGTCCGTCGATGAGCCGACCATCAGCATGACCTTCCAGGTCAACAAGTCACCGTTTGCCGGTAAGGAGGGACGTTTCCTGACCAGCCGCCAGATTCGCGAGCGCCTGGACCAGGAACTGAAGCATAACGTGGCATTGCGCGTAGCGCCGACCGACGATCCGGACAAGTTTCGCGTGTCCGGGCGCGGTGAACTGCACCTCTCCGTGCTGATCGAGAACATGCGGCGCGAAGGATTCGAATTGGCCGTCTCCAGGCCGGAAGTCATCCTTCACGAAGTCGATGGCGTGAAAACCGAACCGTGGGAAATGCTGACGGTTGACTTCGAGGAGGATTACCAGGGGGCCGTAATGTCGCGGCTCGCCGAGCGCAAAGGCGAACTGGTCGATATGCGACCGGACGGCAAGGGCCGTGTGCGGCTCGATTATCGAATCCCGACCCGGGGCCTGATCGGCTTTCGTACCGAGTACCTGACCGCCACTTCCGGTACGGGGTTGATCTATCACGTGTTTGATCGCTACGACCGCTACCTGCCGGTAGCGCTGGGTCAGCGCAACAACGGCGTGCTCGTATCCATGGTGCCCGGCAAGGCATTGGCCTATGCGCTTTACAACCTGCAGGAACGCGGTCGCTTGCTGATCGGCCATGCCGAGCCGGTGTATGAAGGAATGATTATCGGCATTCACAGCCGCCAGAACGACCTTGTCGTCAACCCGACCAAGGCCAAGCAGCTCACCAACATTCGCGCGGCCGGCAGTGATGAAAATATCCTGCTGACGCCGCCGGTACGCTATTCGCTGGAGCAGGCACTGGAGTTCATCGATGATGATGAACTGCTTGAAGTTACTCCTTTAAGTCTCCGAATAAGAAAGAAATTTCTGACAGAAAACGAGCGCAAGAGAGACTCGCGGCTGCGCGCATGAGCGAGCGGCGCCAGCCTTCGGCCGGGCGCCCCGGCGGCAACCGGATAGAACCGGACGACGAACCCGAGCTTGACGGCAATGTCATGCTGACAGCGGCACCCGCACCGGATGAAGATCCTGTGCTGGCCTACGCGGCCTTGCAGCCAGATGACATCCTCGCGTCACTTGAAGACCTGGGCTTTGCGTGTGACGGTCGGCTGCTGGCCCTGAACAGCTACGAAAACCGCGTCTATCGTGTGGGTGTCCACGATCATGAGCCGCTGGTCGTGAAGTTCTATCGCCCTGCCCGCTGGAGCGACGCGGCCATCCTCGAGGAACACAGCTTTACGCAGGAGCTCGCCGATCAGGAAATTCCGGTCGTTGCGCCCCTCAACCTGCACGGTAAAACGCTGCATCAACGCGGTTCCTTTCGCTTTTCAGTAGCGCCGTACCGGGGTGGTCGTGCCCCGGAGCTCGACCGCACAGACCTGCTGCGCCAGTTGGGAAGACTCGTCGCTCGCATTCACCTGCAGGGTGAGTTACGGGCCTTTGAATACCGCCCGTACGTGGATGTCGAAACATACGCGCATGCGTCGCGGAGGTATCTGCTCGAGCAGCAATTCATCCCACCCCATCTGGTGGACGCATATTGCAGTGTCACCGACCACCTGACCGAGAATATCAACGGCTGTTACGAGCGCGCAGGCGCTTGCCGCAACCTGCGTCTGCACGGCGACTTCCACCCGGGTAACGTGCTCGCATCCGGCGACCAGCTGTATATCGTCGACCTCGACGATACCCGCACCGGTCCTGCCGTCCAGGACCTGTGGATGTTTCTGTCCGGGGATCGTCACGAACAGGCTCCGCAGCTTGCCGCTTTGCTTGCCGGCTACGAAGACTTTCGACGATTCGACGCGCGGGAACTGCATCTGGTCGAAGCATTGCGGACGATGCGCATCATGCACTATGCGGCCTGGATCGCGCGTCGCTGGAACGACCCGGCCTTTCCGCAGGCTTTTCCCTGGTTTGCATCGCCCCGCTACTGGGATGAGCATGTCCTGGCGCTGCGCGAGCAGGCAGCACTGATGGAAGAAGCGCCCGTGGCGTGGCACCCCTGAGCAGGGCGGTTGCGCGGTCTCCTGACCCGGTCTACAGTCGGGACAGGCGCTTTGTACGGACCTGCGGAACTCTTGTGGACTCTCAGGTTCTTATTAAAGTCACACTTTGCAGACCAGGCCTTTTTCCGGGAATTCGGCGAATTGACGGCTCTATACCTCAAGGCATTGCCAGTTGCAGTGTTAACCATTGCGCTAGGTGCTTGCTCGACCAAACAAGTCGCGTTGCAAGATCCCACAATTCCGCAGCCATTGATCGACCAGTTGCCACTGGTTGTTGCAGCCCGGTACCCGGAGCAGTTCGAGCATTTCGTGCACGAAGAGCAGGTCATCGGCAAGAAGAAGTGGACCATCGATATGGGTCGAGCCAACAGCATGCTGTTCACGCAGCTGTTCGACTCCATGTTCAGCGATTTTTCCGTACTCCGGCACGATGAAGACCCGAGCAATCTGAAATTTGACGCACTGATCGAACCGAGCATCGATGCTTTCGAATTTTCCGTCCCCAGCCAGAGCCAGACGGACGCATTTGCCGTCTGGATACGCTACCGCATCAGGATATTCGACCAGGAAGGCAACCAGATAGCCAACTGGCCGATCGCGGCGTATGGTAAGAGCCAGGACCTTGGTTTCGGCGGCGACGACGAAGCCCTGCGGCGGGCGGCGGTGCTGGCAATGCGCGATGCGGCCGCGCTGGTCATATTGCAGATGGACAAGGCCACTGGCATCAGTGCCTTGAGTGAAGCGCGACGGAGTCTGGCTCGCAGTCCGGAAACGGCTGATGGCAGTCCCGCTGGCGAAGTTATACGAACAACGTCTTCGGAGGGCGATCGTGATGATTCGAGCTGAATACGTTAAACGGCGCGGGCACAATCTTGCGCTGGCGGCGCTGACGATCACGCTTGGCGCGTGTGTGACATCGAGGGTCGAAGACGTGCGCCAGGGCACTACCGGCCTTGCTGATGGTGAAGGCGTCGTCATCATGGCCAAGAGCTATCACCTGGGAAATGAAACGGAAGCGAAGTTCATTTCCTGTGTCGGCGATTCCATTGGCAGGGGTTCGGCGGGGCTGCGTGTGGTTCCGAACACAGAATTTGTCGACGCACTTTTCCCCTGGTTCGAGCCGCGCACCGCACCCTCTGAAACCAAGGGGCTTCCGGAACTGATGCAGCGCCCCGGCGTTACCGAGATGATCGCTGACAAGGGCGTGCGCTACGTAATCTGGCTGGATGGCA
>CAZSDL010000068.1:0-12039 GCA_964605635.1 uncultured Woeseiaceae bacterium | reverse complement strand
CTCTTGACAACATCCAGCAGCTCATCGGGGAAAGTGGCCGCTTCGCGGCAGCCATCCAATCGACTGACCAGGTTGACGATCGCGTAAACAGCCGCATGCAGGTACAGGTGCGTACGCCATGAAGAACTGGTTCGAATCCCTGGATGAGCGCGAGCGACTTTTCGTATTGCTGGCTGCCGTCGTGTTCGCTATCGCGGTTTTCTATCTCGCTGTCTGGATGCCGCTGGATCGAGGGCAGAAAAGCATGTCGTCGAGCGTATCGAGCTGGCGGAACGCCCTGGCCGATCTGCGGATCCTGCGATCCGATCTGCAGGATCCTGCATCGTCGCAGTCGCAGGTTGCGGGACTCGATCAATCGCTGGTCGTGGTGGTGGATGAAACACTCCGTAGCCGTGGTCTTTATAGTGCCTTGCAACGCAGCCAGCCCACCGGTAGTAACGGTATACGGATCGAGTTCCAGAATGCCACATTTGACGACCTGGTACTCTGGCTCGGTGATTTGAGTGCACGCTACAAATTGCATGTACTGTCGGCGAGTTTCACCCCGGCATCGCGGAACAAGGACGGACGCGTCAACGCAACCATCCAGCTGGAACGCTGACAGCAATGCCGGAAACGACACACCCTGCGCGACGTTCCATGCGACGTCTGGTCATCGCCGGCGTTGTGACGGTGCTGCTGGGGCTCATCATTTCCTTTCCCGCCCGCATTGCCTACACCTGGTTCGCCACACCGGACGTCTCGATGTCGGGCATCACCGGATCTGTGTGGCGCGGACAGGCCAGTGAAGGCGCAGTCGCTGGAATTTATGTGACTGACCTTCGCTGGCGATTCCGGCCCCTTGCCTTGTTCCAGGGCGAAGCCGCTTTCGCGATTTCGGCCCAGCCGGTCTCGGGTTTCATTGATGCAGACATCGGCATTGGCCTTGGCGGTTCGGTTCGCCTGTCGGATGTCTCGGCCGCAATGCCCATCCGGTCGCTCGAGCGCCTTGTTGCCGTGAGTGGTATCGACGGTGACATACGCCTGCAATTGGAACGAGTCGTTCTGAATGATGGGGTACCCGTTGACGCGTCCGGAGTTGTCGATGTCGCGAACCTCGTCATTCGCCCGCTTAGCGCGTCGACACTGGGTGATTATCGCGCCACTTTGGAAATGCAGGGCCAGACGATTCGTGGCATCGTGCGAGATACGTCCGGTGTTATGGATGTCAGCGGCGATATCGAATTTTCTCCCGACCGAAGTTACTCATTTATCGGGCTCATCGCCGCACGACCGGAAGCCCCTGCCGCCGTCAGTGATCAACTGCAGTACCTGGGTTCGGCCGATGCGGAGGGACGACGAAGCTTTCGCCTGGAGGGGCGACTCTGACAACTCGTGGCACGCGCTCATTTGAGAGCCGACGATACTCCGTTGATCGCTACCTCGCGAAACGCCTGCAATAGCGGGAAATAGAGTGCGGCGCGGACCGGCGCGTTCGACAGGGAGCCGTAAATCGCAGCGTACTTGACGAGTTGCGGCCGGTATCGCTCCACTTCCTGCTGCAGGAACCGCTCCAGATCACCGCCCTCATGGGTACTGGTCTTGTAGTCGATAATCCAGTGCACACCCTCGTCATCCGTGCGAATCCGGTCCAGGACGACAGATTCGACCTCGCCATTCCAGAGGCCGGTCACAGGCAGTTCCGATGCGCCCCGCCCAAAGACTATCCAGCGGCCTTTCTCGTCCTCGAGCGTATGGCGCAACGCGGCGCGAACACGCTCGCATACGGAATCCATGTCAACCTCCGGCACACCCATTTCACTGGCCCAGCGTCGCGCGAGCCGATCCACAACGGCATCGTCAATACGGTCGACTGGGAGTGTTCCTTCCGTGAAATGCTGCAACAGCCGATGCACGATGCTACCCGCATGACGGGCGATCGACCCTACCCAGTAGTAGTCAACCGGGCGGTCCTCTTTTGCATTGCCCGGCGCCAAAGCGCGGGGCGGTAACCTTTGCAACGGCGGTTGCGGCAGGAAGTCGCGCAATCGGTACAGTTCAGGCTCCCGAAGGTCCGCCCGATACCTTTCTTGTTCCTCGGCAAGCCTGCCGGAAGCGTTGAATGCAGTGACATAGTCGCCCTTGACGCCGGGCCAGATCCGTTGCAACAGACTCCCTGCCTGGGGGTTGCGAAGCTCAGCCCCATCCGCCGACAACGGCACATGGCCGATCAGATGCAGCGTTCGGCGCGCCCGCGTACAAGCAACGTACAGCAGACGATCCGTCTCCAACCGGTCTTTTTCCCGCAACTTCGCCTCGATCAGCTTGTGCAGACGGTCGCCTTCAAGTTGCGCGCGCGGACCGAGCGGACTTATCAGGAAATCCTCACCGCCATCTCGATCCCGAGCACTGAGCCAGCTGAGGACGCTCGTTCGCTCGCCGTGTGTCTTGTGACCCAGGCCGTAGAGGATCACCTGGTCGAACTCCAGGCCCTTCGCCTTATGCATCGTCATGACCTGCAGGCGCGTATGTGAATCGACCGGCGTCGCTACTCGTTCAAGGTCCAGCTGTCGTTCGAGCTGCGCCACGTCCGGTAAGGTTCCGCAGGACTCCATTCGAGCCAGGACATCAAAGAAGCGGTAAACGTTTGTTGTCTGCGCCGCGTCACGCAAAAGTGCGGGGCCACCAAGGCGGAACCAGGCACGTTCTATCGTTTCCTGCAGCGGGGCAGTTCCGTTGCCTTTCAGAAATGGCAACAATTCCTGGCACAGCAATTCGATTCTCGAACGTGCGTCCGGCGAAAGCCCATCGACGCGCTGTTGATCGTGCATGAGTTCCCAGACCGAATGCCTTGCATCGTTGCGAACCAGAGCATGCAGGTCATTCCAGGTGAAGCCGACCCAGGGGCTCCTGAGCAGGGCCAACCATGCAATCCGGTCGCCCCGGTGACACAATGCGCGCGTGAGCGCCAACACGTCGATGATCTCTGGCAGATCCGTAAGGCGATCGATATCCAGCGCCTGGTAGCCGATGCCCGCCTCGCGCAGTTTTGCCAGCAACCCCGGCAGTTGCGTACGGCTGCGCACCAGTAATGCCGTTGACTGTCCATCCTGCCCCTGCAGGCATTCCTGAATTACCCGAACGCCGTATTCGGCCTCTTCTTCCCCACTGACATCGAACAGCGGATGAACCTGAAACCTGCCGGAACCCGATTGCCCCTCAACCGGAACCGACTCTGCATACGCGATCGCGCCGGTAGCCACATCGTCCGCCTGCGGAAAAATGTTCGCGAAGATCGTATTGAACCAGTGCACGAGGTTCTCACCGGATCTGAAATTGCGGCGCAGTACAAGAGCATCGAGCCGCAGCGGGCCGACACCCTTCTCACGCGCCAGCAGGAACTCCCCTACTTCTGCATTGCGGAAGCGATAGATCGACTGCATCGGGTCTCCGACGCAAAACAATGTTCTGCCGTCGCCGGGCTGCCAGCCGGCCACAAGTTTCACGAGCAATTCGTATTGCGATATCGACGTGTCCTGCATTTCGTCTATTAGCAAATGCTGGATGCTGTAGTCGAGCAGCAGCGCCATGTCGCCCGGATCCTCGACGTTTCCGAGTGCACCGTGTGCCGCCATGGCTATTTCGATGTAGTCGGTGACCCGCTGCTCGGCGAACAATCGCCTCAATTCCGCTACTGCGAGCGGCAGCAGTCGAAACAGGGCGAGAAGTACATTCCACTGCTCGTCAGCGTAGCGCACGGGCGGCAACGTGCGAAGTTGGCTTAATTCAACCGCCAGCTGTTCATGCCTGGCAAGAGCCTCGAGCAAAGCAAGCATTCGTTGCTTCTCGCCGCGGTCGCCGGGCGGAAAGCCGGTATTTCGATTTACAGTCTTGCGCCACCCGCCGGTGCCGGTGAGGAGCAGCTGCGCGAGTCCACACCACACGTCGACTGAAGACGGATCGTCACCCGGTATGCGCTCACAGACCTCAAGTAAGCGCAGGTGCCGCGCAGGTGGTGAATCTGCCGACACATTCTGTGCCGCATAGCGGCCCAGGTGAAGAAGATCCGGAACCAGGTCGGCTGGTACAAGCGCTGCGACCTTGCGAAGCTGCGCTGAAACCTGGTTGGCGATACTTTTTTCGAGCCGGTAGCGCATCGCGTCGGCATCCATCGACTGATCGCTTCCCGAACCAGTGATTGTGAGCCACTGATCGCGGGACTGTAACATTCGCGTGAGATAGCCGATGTAAAGAGCCGTGTTGTTATCGAGATGCACCAGCAGCGTTTCGACGGCTTGGGCGTTTTGCCTGTCGGATGACGCCAGCCAATCGAGCGTTGCAGCAGCCGCGGAGCCGTAGAGTAAGCGGATCGCATCGTCCGATGCTACGTCCACGGAGGCTCCAAGACCCGAACTGAACGGCAGCGTTCGTGCAATCGAGGCGTTCAGCGCGTCAATGGTCTGGACGCGCAATCGCTGAGGCGATTCGAGCAAACGCCAGCCTTTCACGGCGTCGCGCTCCAGCGCACGCTGTGCGGCGTGCCGCGTTGTTTGCTGATGAGGTTCGTCTACATCCCTGCCCTCTTTGGCATCCCGCATGGCGTTCAAGAGGCGAAGTTGCATTTCCGAGGCCGCTTTGCGTGTGAATGTAATAGCCAGAATTTCTTCCGGATTCTCCACCCTGGACAACAGGCAGAGATAACGCTGTATCAGCAACTCGGTCTTACCCGATCCGGCGGGCGCCTGCACAATGAACGAGCGCGTGATGTCCAACGCCGATTGGCGGGCATGCTCATCGGCCGCGAGCAAGCTGGCGTCGTTACTCATGCCTGAGTTCCTCGACGCGACTCAGTATATTTAGCGCCCTGCTCTGCTGCCGAGGGAGGTTAACGTGAATGCGCACGTCGCCGGCAGCGAAGCGCGCGAGTTCCTGATCGACACGCTGCTGCCACAAGTTGAAGCGCTCGTTCCACTGCCCGGCTTCCATCGGGTTCCACGGCACAGAACTGCCGGTACCCTTGTAGGCGATCGTACGGCTGTCGATATTGATCAATACCAGTCCGCCGATCTCGCGTTGCAACGCCATGGCGTACAGTACAAGTTGCCACTCGACAGGAGCACCGTCCTTGTCTAAAAAGCTTTTCACAGCCCCGGTCTTATAGTCGACGACCAGGTAGGAGCCATCATCCAGTTGGTCAATTCGGTCGACCCTGAGGTCAACAACAACGCCATGCCGTTCCAGTGGCAGCGGATACTCTACCTCTGCGACGCTGAACTCGGGCCGTTGCAGTTCCTGCGCAATAAAGTCCCTGAGCAAGACATTCAGTCGGTCACGCTCCAGAGCCAGCAAGTGCCGCAAAACCGCATCAGCGTGCCGGGCATGTTCGTTTAGCGCTGAATGCACCGCCCGATCGATGCGTTGTTCACTTTCCCTGAGGGGCCACGCCCTCATGCTCGCGGCAGTCGGCTTGCCGGACAGCAGCCCGGCAAGGGCCTGGTGGATAATGCGGCCGCGCAAACTCGCCGCCAGACCGGTCTCCCACATCGGCAGGTCTTTGATTCCGAGGCGTCCGTAAGCAAAAGCCGAGAACGGCTCATCGAACTGCCGTTGCAGCGTATAAGCACCGCCGGTAATTTTTTCGCCGCAGAGTACGGCTGGAGCGAGATCCGGACCGACACGTTGCAATGCGTCGCGACTGCACAACTGTGCGGCGAACCAGCCCGGATCGGCAATGCTTGCGGGTGCTTGCTCCCGATACCGGTCGAGCAAGGGGCTCGGCTGCAAGTCTGCATCGCCGTCCGTTGACGGCCAGCTAAGCACGACCGATTCGGCACTGCCCGCGAGGCGCTCGAGAATGCGCCGCGCGTAGTCCAGCGTATCGACAGGTAGCGCGTCCGGCATGCCGGTCCGGCGCTGTAGCCGACGAGACACCAGCGGCAACGGCGAGGCCGCCGGTGGCCACTGCATCGATTCGAGGTTTGCCACCCACACGTGGTCGAATTCCAGCCCCGCACCTTCGAGCGGACCCAATAGCTGCAATGCGCCGTGCGCCGATTCCGGCTGGTAGATGCTTTCCGACGCCAATATGGAAAGGCGCGTCAATGCCTCGGCAAAACTCAGGAGCGGTCGAACAGCTTCGAGGCGTGACAGTTCATTGAGTAACTCGCGCCACCGGTTCTGCAACTGAAACTCGGCGCTGTCCGGCGCCTTCCCTCCGGGCCATCCGAGCCGTTGCAAGAACGCATCAACCTGGTCCGCCCACGCCGCAGGAGACGAGCGTCCGGTACTCGACGACTGCACTTCCACAACTTGCCGCAAGCACCGGAACCACTCGGACCCGTCCGTATTGTCGTCGCCGCCGGCGAGCGCCGCTGCAAGGTCGGACGCTGACCAGAATCGAGCCGGCAAACGGCGCAAGCGAGTTTCAAAGCGGTAATGCGCGTCGTTGCCCGGACTCGGTGTGAACGGCGAACGCAGCAATATACTGACCTCCCGGGAATCAAGGTCTCGATGCACCCACCTCAGCCACAAAAGGGCTACTGCTATCGACGGATACTCGGACAGGCGTCGCCCGTAGGACACGTTGACGGAATTCTGCAGCGCCTGGTCGTATTGCCACCCCGGCGCAAATCCTTCGCGCACGAGACGGCTGGTCCGCAGCGCATCGCGTTCCAGTGACGGATAGACAAGCGCGATGCGTGCCGACCCGTTCGTTTCCAGTCGCGCCCTTGCCCACGCACCGGCCGCACGCAGTTCAGCATCCCGGTCGCTCGCGGCGACCAACTCAAGCTGCCTGCAATGATCTGCCAGCGGCGCTGCCTGGACATGGCAACCTGCATCATGCATGGCCGCAAATAATTGCTGTCCTGCCGGAGGAAGCCGATCGAAACCCGCATGGAGAACCCGGCGCGTCAGCAGAATGTGCCGACTCGCAACAAGACGCGTGACGCAGGCCGGCAGTTGCGCGTTATCGATCCAGCCCTGCCGCATAATCTCCGATTCATAAGCTGTGGCGACGAGCGCGAACAGGCGCTGGTCCTCACTCTCCGCGGACGGCAACAGATCACTCGTGGGCACGCACCAGTCCTGCAAACGCTGCCAGGTATGTTGCATCTGCCGTACGAGCCCCGCCGAATTGAGCAGTCGCTCGCCGGCCTCATCGCGAAGGATCTGCTCCCATAACAGCGCACTGGCGGATGGTTCGAGTCGCAGGGGTAATAGCGCCGGCTGGCTGGATCGCTCCAGCAATACCCTGAGCCAGCTGGACCACGCGAGGATGCGCGGCGTTCGCCATGCGAGATGGCCCTGCGCGACCTGGTTGCGGTCGTACTCGGTCCGCAGTTCGCGTGCCAGACGATTGGTTGCAGTAACAATCTCGGCGTCGTCGTCACCTTCTGCGTGCAGCCAGTCGTACATCAGCCGCAATCACTCTTGCACGCCGTGCGCCCATACCGGCTAACGCCGACCGAACGCACGTTCAAACGACTCCCGATTGCCGCAGCTCGTCGATTTCCCGCTGGGAGTAACCGAGGGTTTCAATCAATATCGCCGTCGTGTGTTCGCCGAGAGCCGGTGCAGCGTGATGGTATTCGACCGGTGTCATCGAGAAGTGCACAGGATTGGCGACGCTGGGCGTCGCGCCCGCGATCGCGTGAGGCAGCATGCGGACCAGTTGTTTCTCCGCTGCATAGGGACCGGAGAAAACCTCGGCAAGGTCGTTGATAGCGCCGCAGGGCACCTGTGCGTCTCGCAAAACATCGATCCATTGCGCTGTCGTCCGTCGCCGAAAGCGCTCCGACAGTACCTCGATCAGCGTTTGCCGATTGGCAACGCGCGCTGCATTCGTTGCGTAATCCGGCGATGCCGCAAGTTCCGCGCAGTCGAGACAAGCCACGCAAGCGCGGAACTGGCGGTCGTTGCCGACTGCCAGCATCAGATGCCCGTCACTGGTTGCGAAAGCCTGGTAGGGGACAATGTTCGGGTGCGCCGTGCCAAGTCGTCGCGGGACCTCACCGCTTACCAGGTAGTTCATGGCCTGGTTGGCCAGCCACGCGACCTGGGAATCGTACAGCGGTACGTCGATGAACTGCCCCTTGCCACTCTGCTGTCGCGCCTGCAAGGCGGCAAGGATGGCAGTCGTCGCATACATGCCCGCCATGATATCGGCAATGGCTACCCCGACCTTTTGCGGACCGCCTCCGGGACCATCGGCATTTCCGGTGATACTCATCAGCCCGCCGGACGCCTGCATCATCGCATCGTAACCCGGCTCCGCGGCTCGCGAGCCTTGCTGTCCCCACGCGGAAATCGAGCAATAAACAAGTTGCGGGTTCAGGGATTGTAAGGCTTCTGCATCGAGACCGAAGCGCTTTAGCGTGCCGACCCGGAAATTTTCGATGAGCACATCGGCGGTCGCTGCGAGCGCTTTGACGATCTCACGGCCGCGTTGCTGTGCGAGATCAATGGTGATCGATCGCTTGTTGCGGTTCGTCGACTGGAAATAGGCGGACTCACCGGTCTCACGGCCCTGCTCGTCCGTCAACCACGGAGGACCCCAACCGCGGGTGTCGTCGCCTATTGCCGGCCGTTCCACCTTGATGACGTCCGCACCGTAATCGGCCAGTAACTGGCTCGCCCATGGGCCGGCCAGTACGCGACTCAGATCGATAACCTTGATACCTGCTAGCGGCCCGGCCAACGGCGGTCCCCTGTCAAAACAAACGGTCGCGCGATTGTCGATTCCCGGCCAAAGGCACGCAAGTTAATTGCTGAGGGCGGAATCGACGGCAGGAATTACTGTGATGCGGGAGGACTGGAGCAGAAAAGCCCGGCCAGCCCTGTTGGGCCGGCCGGGTGGGTCCGCACGGAGATTGCGGATTGCGCGGCCGATTCGCTCAACGGTCGGTCTGCTACCGGCCGTCACAGCAATTCAGCCTAGCTCCTCGACTTCGGCACCCTTTACTTCTTCCGGTGCCGGAGCCGGTTGTTCTGCGGGTTCCTTACGGCCGTGACGGATCAATAACTCGTCCGCCTGTTCCGCACTGAGCCGCGTGATCGATTGAATACTGATCGTCTCCTTGCGGAACGAGCCAATTACGATGCCGTCACCACCAAACGGGCAGAGCTGATCGTCGCGCGACGAAAAGCCCAGCTCAAACGAGGATCGTAGTTCCATGGCCGGACGAAACAAACTGATGTGGTAGGCCCGTTTAGCCGGGCCCCAGATCAGCAGGCTACGGTCATCCAGCGGGGTATAGTCTCGGATAGTACGGATCGAGATGCAATCGCTGCCGCGGGAATCGATGTCCCGATCCGCGCTGCGCGGCCCGTTCTGGGGTGCGGCACAAGCTAACATAGTACTTGCAGAAATTAACGTTACTAGCTGTTTTATAAAACCTTTATTGTTCATAAAATCGAAGCCACCTGCGTGAGTTAGGGCACGTAAATTAAGTCCGGGGCCTGGCCTGTTCGACCGGGAGTCCGGGTATTAAGTTCAGAGGCAGCCCGCGGCGGTCCGCCGCTGCCCCGACAGGCTGCTAGCCGCCGATGGCCACTGGACGGCCGCTGTCACGGATCCATTCGCTCCAGGACCCGGCATACAGGCGGGGCATGGCATAGCCCGCCAGCTGCGCCGACAGGGCGAGATGGCAGGCTGTGACACCGGACCCGCACATCGCGATCCAGGGCATCTCCTGGCGCCCCTGCAGCGCCTCAGACCACAGCTCCCGCAGTTCGCCCTGGCTCTTCCAGCTACCGTCAGAGTTCAGGCTCGATGCCATCGGCAAATTGCCGGCACCCGGTATGTGGCCGGCGACCGGGTCAATCGGCTCCCTTTCGCCGCGGAAGCGCTCGGCATCACGCGCATCCAGCAGGCGCGCGCCGCCGCCCTCACGCAGCCACTGTAAGACTTCATCCGTAGTAACGACCATCCCAGCGTCAGCGGTCCCTGCGTAATGCGCGGGTCGAACCTGCGGACTTTCGCTCGAGACTGTGTAGCCGGCACGAACCCAGCCGGCATAGCCAGCGTCGAGCAGTGCCACATCGCTGTGTCCCATCCAGCGCAGCATCCACCACAGGCGGGCTGCAATGGCGCCGCTGCCGTAATCGTAGACGACCACTCGGGACTCCGGGGTGATGCCCCAGCGACCAAGCGTCTCGGCGAACGTTGCCGGCGGAGGCAGCGGGTGCCGACCCGTTGTCGCACCAGGGGGTGCTGCCAGGTCCTGATCGAGATGCGCGTAAACCGCGCCCGGAATATGTCCCGCCTTGTAGTCGGCGAAGCCCCGTTCCGGCTGCATGAGATCGAATCGGCAATCGACGATACACCAGCCAGGTTCGGCGATGTGCGAATGCAATTCGGCAGCGTCGATCAGGAACGTATGGTGCGACATTGTCGAAATCCGGAGTGATTAATGACTGCCTGCCTATACATCTGCCTTGTACACATGAATCCCCTTAGAGACAATATGGCGTTTACAGTGCCGTCAGGTTATCGGCGTCGGAGAGCATTACGTGCAAAAAATACTGGTCGGTCTGAAACGGGTCGTCGACTACAACGTGCGAGTTCGCGTCAAGTCAGATGGCAGCGGGGTCGAAACCGACGGCGTGAAAATGAGCATCAATCCGTTCGATGAGATCGCTCTCGAAGAAGCGCTGCGTATGAAGGAACGCGGTGACGCATCCGAGATCGTGGCAGTGTCCATCGGTACCACGGAGTCGCAACAACAATTGAGAACCGGACTGGCTATGGGTGCCGACCGTGCAATTCTTGTCGAAACGGCTACCCGGCCCGATCAATTGAGCATCGCCCGACTGTTCCTCGCCCTTGTGGAACGGGAGAAGCCGGACCTTGTGTTGCTGGGCAAGCAGGCCATCGACAACGATAACAACCAGACAGGCCAGATGCTTGCTGCACTTTGGCAGCGTCCCCAGGCGACTTTCGCTTCAAAGATCCAGATCGACGGCAGCACGGCACGGGTAACGCGTGAAGTGGACGCCGGCCTGGAAACCATCGAGATCGATTTGCCCGCCGTGGTCACAACCGACCTGCGACTGAATGAGCCTCGATACGTCAAGTTGCCGGACATCATGAAAGCAAAGAAGAAACCGCTGGAACAAATCAGTACGGATGACCTGGGCGTCGAAGTCCGGCAGGGTCTTTCAGATGTCTCCTACGAGCCGCCACCGCAGCGCCAGCGCGGCATTATGGTCGAAAATGTCTCGGAACTCGTTGCCGCACTCAAAAACAAGGGACTGTTGTAATGTCAAAGATACTATTGATTGCCGAACACGATGGATCGTCGCTTAACCCGAGTACCGCGAAGTGCATTTCCTGCGCGCTGGAGCTACCCGAAGCGGAAATCGATGTCGCCGTCTTTTCTGACGCAGGGAGTTCACTGGCAGAGGCAGCTGCAAAACTAAAGGGCGCTCGCAAGATTCTTCAGATCGACCATGCCGACTACAAACATTCGCTGGCAGCCACCATAGCTCCCCAGGCGGCGGCTATGGCCAGCGACTACACGCATGTATTCGGACCCTCGACGACGTTCGGCAAAGACCTGATGCCGCGAATTGCAGCATTGCTGGGGGTGAACCAGATCAGCGATATCATGGCAGTAGAGAGCAGCCATCGGTTCAAGCGACCGATTTACGCCGGGAATGCCGTGCTCACGGTGGAGGCACCATCGGACCAGCCGGTAGTCGCAACGGTACGAACCGCCTCCTACCAGGCGGTCGATGAGGACGATGCGGTAGCGATTGAGCGCGTCGAAGTTTCTGCTGAACTACCCTCGCACACACGGTTCGTGGAAATAAAGTCAGCCAGTTCCGACCGGCCGGACTTGCAATCGGCAACAACCGTTGTCTCGGGTGGCCGGGCACTCGGCAGCAAGGAGAAATTTTCCATTATCTTCGAACTGGCGGATACCATGGGCGCGGGAGTCGGTGCATCGCGTGCAGCAGTCGACGCCGGCTATGTCCCCAACGAGATGCAAGTGGGCCAGACCGGCAAGATCATCGCGCCGGACCTGTACATTGCCATCGGCATTTCCGGAGCCATCC
>CAZSDL010000067.1:0-12098 GCA_964605635.1 uncultured Woeseiaceae bacterium | reverse complement strand
AATCGGCGTTGTAGACGAAATCACCGTGCTCCGCGACCAGTCGGTGCGTATTCGGACTGCAGCGACCGAGGTACCAGCCTTGCGGCTTTGCGCCGGTCAGTTTCAAGTGAAGATCCATGGCGCGTTGCAGGTGTTCGCGTTCCACCGCTTCGTCCACGAACTGGTAGTCAATCCAGCGGTAACCGTGACTGGCAATTTCCCAGCCGGCGGTCTGCATCGACTCGATCACGGACGGATTTCGCTCAAGCGCCATGCCGACTGCAAAAACCGTTGCCGGCACCTCGTACTCTGTCAGCAGACGATGCAATCGCCAGTACCCTGCGCGTGCGCCGTATTCGTACAGCGACTCCATGTTCATGTGCCGCTGTCCGCGGTAGGCGGACGCTCCGACGATCTCGGAGAGAAACATCTCTGAAGCTTCATCGCCATGCAACACGCAGGCCTCGGCGCCTTCCTCGTAATTGACAACGAACTGTACGGCAATGCGTGCGTTGTCTGGCCACAGTGCCTGCGGTGGTTCGGCACCGTAGCCGCAAAGATTTCTGGGATAACGTGCGTCAGCCATATTTATTGCGCAGTAGGAGCGCGCCTCGCGCGCGAACAGGAAACGGCTTTATCGTTGTCGCCGGTCATTGCACCGATCACTCCAACCCCCTGTACCAATCATCAACCAGCTGCCGCTCCTCATCGGTCATCTGGGTCAGGTTACCAATCGGCATCGCCTTCAACACGACCGTCTGCTGGTAAATGCGCAACGCCTCGGTACGAATGTGCTCATCGGTGTCCAGTATGAAGCCGCCGGGCGCCGCTGCGAAAGCAACGTGGCTCGGCGACGCTGAATGACAATTGCTGCATCGCTGCATGATAACCGGTCGCACATCGTCCATCGTTACAATAACGGCACTACGCGCATCGGAACGCGGGGCAATCGCTGCCGCGACCGCGAGCAGGATCACGACCGCGAGCAGGACCGGCCACATCGCTGCCTTGCCTTTGTGACGTGCGACGAACCACACGCGGATTAGTGCGCCGGCCAGCGTGAACGCGACGAGGATCAGCCAGTTCCACGGATGGTTATAAGTCATGGCGTAATGGTTGCTGATCATGACGAACAGCACCGGCAGCGTGAAATAGGTGTTGTGCACCGAGCGCTGTTTGGCGCGAATGCCGTCCGCTGGATCGGGCTCCGCGCCGCGCGCCGCCGCCTGCACCATGCGCCGCTGCCCGGGGATAATGACAAAGAAGACGTTGGCAACCATGATCGTTCCCAGCACGACACCGTAGTGAATGTAGGCACCGCGACCGCTGAATACCTTGGTCAGGCCATAGGCGAGAAGCACGATCAGCGCGAACAATACCGCGCTCAGCAATTTCTCATTACGACTGAGCGGTGAGCGGCACAGAAGGTCGTAGACAATCCAGCCACCCGCTATTACGAGCACGGCGATGACAATGGCAGCCGTTTGCGACAGCGCGGCGACCGAAGGGTCGATCAGGTAGACGTTCGCGCCATACCAGTAAATGAGTACCAGCAGGAACATGCCGGTAAGCCAGGTGCTGTACGCCTCCCACTTGAACCAGTGCAGGGTCTCCGGCAACGCCTGCGGTGCGCCGCGGTACTTTTGCGCATGATAAAAGCCGCCGCCGTGTACCGACCACAGTTCGCCCCCGACACCGCGCTCGCCGGCCGCCGGCTCTTTTGGCGGCAGCAAGTGATCGTCGAGCCAGATGAAGTAGAACGAGGCGCCGATCCATGCGACACCGGTAACGAAATGCGCCCAGCGTCCGAGCAATGCAAGCCATTCGATGACGTATGCTTCCATCCGGTATTCGACTTAGCGACGCAGCAAACGCACGTTGCTGTCGCCATCGCCTTCGATGGCGCGCGTCGCTAGTAACTGTCGGATTGTCAGTAACTCCGCCGCAACGGCCACGGCGATTTCCGCCGGCCTTTTGCCATCGATGCCCGCGATACCGATCGGGCAAGTCAGTCTTTCGAGTTTCGCGTCCGGCACACCCTGACCCCGCATGCGTTTCTCGAACCGCCGCCGCTTCGCGCGCGAACCGATCAGGCCGCAGTAGGCGAAATCGTCGCGCGTCAGGATCTGCTCGCAGATCTCGTAATCGAGTGCATGGCTGTGCGTCATCACCAGGTAGAAAGTGCCGGCTGGCATCGCCAAAACCTCCCGCGCCGGATCGGCGGACTCGATTGCCGTGACGTTGCCCGGCATGGACGACGGAAAAATGTCGCGGCGCCCGTCGACCCAGCGAATTTTGCAATCGAGATTTAAGAGCACGCTGACCAGCGCGGAGCCGACGTGGCCGGCACCGAACAAAGCAACTGCAAATGCGCTATCCATGATCGGCTCCAGCAAGGTGCGGGTGTCGCCGAACCGTACACACACTGCCTGTGAGTTGCGGGCGAATATACGGCGGGCTGCCTCGATTACCGCGTCATCGGCGTGGCGCAGGTCAGCCTCGATCAGCAGCGCGCGGGAAGACTCGCCGTTGGCTGTGATCGACGTACTCAACACGGCCGGAGTTCGCGACGCAAAACAGTGCTGCGCCTGGGTCAGCCAGTCCGCACCCTCTGCCGGCACAAATTCAAATAGCACGTCCACTACCCCGCCACAACACTGCCCCAGCGCAGCTCCCAGGGGAAATATCCGCAGGAAAGGGGTCGCGCAAGAAAGCGGTCGACCCGATTTTCGAGAATCGGTTCGGCTTCTTTCTTTGGCTGCGATGTGTGTGCACTCGTACTCGAGCTGCCCGCCGCCGATAGAGCCGCGCACGTCCTCTGCCGTCACCAGCATCGTGGCGCCGATCTCGCGCGGCGCGGAGCCTCTTACGTCCATAACGGTGACCCGCACACAGTCGCTGCCGGCCGCTTGCAGTGTCCGCAGTTCCGGCAGCCAATCGATCATGCGGCTGCTTCCTCGTCACCCAGCGCTTCGATTGTGGCAAGAACTGCTTCGGGTGTCGCCGGCGCGGTCAGCGGCGGTCGGCACCCCGTGCCGCCGACGCTCGCGATGGCATCGCGAATCGCGTGAAACACTGAAAGACTCAGCATCAGCGGCGGTTCGCCCACTGCTTTCGAACGATAAATCGTTTTTTCCTGGTTGAGCCCTGGCTCGAACATCGCCACCCTGAAATCCACCGGCAGATCGGACGAGGTGGGAATCTTGTAGGTCGACGGTGCGTGCGTCTTGAGTTCACCGCGCTCATTCCACCAGAGTTCTTCCGACGTCAGCCAGCCTGCGCCCTGCACGAAACCACCTTCAATCTGTCCCATGTCAATGGCCGGATTCAGCGACTTGCCGCAGTCGTGCAAGATATCGACCCGCAGCAGCCGATGCTCGCCGGTCAGTGTATCAATAATGACTTCCGATACCGCCGCGCCATACGCGTAATAGAAAAACGGTCGCCCGCTAAAGGTCGAACGATCGTAGTGAATCTTCGGCGTGCGATAAAAGCCGGTCGCCGATAATGATGTGCGCGCGTGCCACGCAAGTTGGATAAACTCCGTGAACTCCAGCGTCTCCTCACCCACCCGCACCGCGTTGTTGTGAAACGTGACCTCTTCGGGTTCGACGCCGAAACGCTCCACGGCAAAGCGCACCAGCCGTTTCTTGATCTTCCTGGCCGCCGCCTGCGCCGCTTTGCCGTTGAGGTCCGACCCGCTGGAGGCCGCGGTGGCCGAGGCGTTCGGCACCTTGCTCGTATCGGATGCCGTAATCTTGATGCGCCCGAGGTCGATCTGCAATTCCTCGGCCACGACCTGTGCGACCTTGGTGAACAATCCCTGCCCCATCTCGGTGCCGCCATGATTGATGTGCACGGTGCCATCCGTGTAAATGTGCAGCAATGCACCCGCCTGGTTGAGATGCGTGGCGGTGAAGGAAATGCCGAACTTGACCGGCGTCAGCGCGATGCCGCGCTTTAGTATCCGGCTCGATGCATTGAATTGCCGAATCTCGTCGGCACGCTTTGTGTAATCCGACGTTTTTGCGACCTGCCCGACAATCTCCTCAAGAATATTGTCCTCGATCGTCTGCTCGTAATGCGTGACGTTGCGTTCGCCGATCCCGTAGAAGTTGCGCCGCCGGATCTCCAGCGGATCGCGTCCGAGGTGCCGCGCGATATCGTCCATGACGTATTCGATGGCGAACATGCCCTGCGGCCCGCCGAAACCGCGGAACGCCGTGTTCGACACGGTGTGCGTCTTACAACGATGGGACACGATGGTGGCGTCGCCGAGGTAATACGCATTGTCGCAATGGAACATCGTTCGATCGTTGATTGCGCCGGACAGGTCTGCCGACATTCCGCAGCGCGACGCGAACATGAATTCTATGCCGTCGAGTCGGCCGCTGTCGTCGAAGCCGGCTTCGTAGTCGATCACGAAATCGTGGCGCTTGCCGGTCATGATCATGTCGACGTCGCGATCGAGCCGTAGTTTGCAGGGCCGTCCGGTCTTATGCGCCATCAGCGCCGCGATGCAGGCAATCAGCGCCGGCTGGCTTTCCTTGCCACCAAACGCGCCACCCATGCGCCGGCATTCGACCACCACATCCTTGCTGCGGCGCCCGATCGCGTCCGCAACGTAATGTTGCACTTCACCCGGATGCTGTGTGGAACTGTAGACGAACATGTCACCGTCTTCGCGCGGCAGTGCCATCGCGATATGGCCTTCGAGATAGAACTGGTCCTGCCCGCCAAGATGCAGCCGGCCGCTGAGCCTGTGCGCGGCGGCATCGATTGCCTTGCGGCTGTCGCCGCGGCGGATCGTCTCCGTCGGCAGCACGAACGAATCTGCGGTTATAGCCGTCAGCGGATCGAGAATCGCTTCCAGTTCTTCGTATTCGATGCGCGCCAGTTTCGCTGCCTTGCGGGCCGCGGTAACGGTTTCGGCGGCAACGGCGAACACCGCCTGGCCGACGTACTCCACGAGTCCCGGCGCAAGAATCGGATCGTCAGCGAACGGCCCGCAATTGTTTACGCCCGGAATGTCGGCCGCTGTCATGACCTCGATAACGCCGTCCGCGGCGCGCACGGCCGTCAGGTCGATGGACTTGATACGCGCATGGGCTCGCTGGCTCAAGCCGACCGCGACATGCAAAAGCTCGCGCGGCTCCGGCAGGTCATCGGTATAGAACGCAGCGCCGCTCACGTGCAGGTGAGCACTATCGTGCGGCACAGCCTCGCCGGCGCCGCCGGCTATGGCGTCGCTCTCATGGGTACGTTCAGGCAACCGACTGGCGTCCATAGTCGTAAACCCGGGTGCTGTCGGTTGCCGTCGTCTCGAGATAGAAACGCTTGAGGAGGTTGCGTGCCACGGCGCGGCGGTAGTGGGCCGATGCGCGCATGTCCGTAAGCGGGCTGAAATCCTCGTCCAGCGCTGACATTGCGCGGGTGACGTTATCGACGTTCCACTCGCGGCCGATCAGCGCGTGTTCGCACGTTTCAGCGCGCTTCGGAATCGCCGCCATGCCCCCGTAGGCCAGCCGCAGCGCCGCCACACGCGTCCCATCCAGTTCGAGGTAGTACGCGCCGCAGACCGCGGAGATATCCTGGTCGAAGCGTTTCGAGACCTTGAAGCTCCGCAGCTTCGCACCTGCCACCGGCAACGGGATACGAATGCGCTCGAGCACTTCACCCGGATCGCGCGCCGTCTTCCGGTAATCAATATAGAACTCTTTCAGGGACAGTGACCTTTGACTGAGTCGAGGTTCACTGTCCCTGATTTTTGTGAGGACCAGGGAGGCGTCCAGTGCCAGCAGTGCCGGCATCGAGTCGCCGATGGGCGAACCGTTTGCGACGTTGCCGCCCAGGGTGCCGGCATTGCGGATCGGCGGCGAGGCGAATCGCAGGAGCAGCTCTTCAAGGTCGGGCCAGTGCGCCAAAATCGCCGGCATGGCATCGGTCAACGGCACGGCGGCACCGATTTCGAGATGCGTATTGCTGGTCGTAATCTGCCGCAATTCCTCGACGGCCCCGGTGTAGATGACTGTCTCGAGCTCGCGCAGCTCCTTCGTGACCCACAGCCCGACGTCGGTGCCGCCAGCCAGTAGAGTCGCCTGCGGATAGTCACGGAGGCTTTCCGCCAGGCCCACGAGTGAGCGCGGCGCGATGAATTTCCGCCCTTGCCATGCGACCTCAAGGGGCTTGTCGGGCTTTATAGATGCAAGGCGATCCTTGCGCGTGCGCTCGTCGCTGCCACACGTGCCGCCCGGCGTGCACGGTGCACGCAACCAGGACTGATCCCCGTTGCGCGGCGGCGCCAGTGCGTACATGTCCGTGGCCGCCCTGATGATCGGGCTGTAACCGGTACAACGGCAAAGGTTTCCCGCCAGTGCATCATCGATGTCGCGGCGCGATGGCTCCGCATTGTTCTTGTACAACGCGAACATCGACATGACGAATCCCGGCGTGCAGAAGCCGCATTGCGAACCGTGGCAATCGACCAGGGCCTGTTGCACGGGATGCAGGGACCCGTCGCTGCCGCGCAAGCTCTCGACCGTGATGAGCTCTTTGCCGTCGAGCGTCGGCAGGAACTGGATGCAGGAGTTGATGGCGCGTACTTGCAGCCCTTCGCCGCTGCGATCGATCTCGGCCAGCGCCACAGTGCAGGCACCGCAGTCGCCCTCGGCACAGCCTTCCTTGGTGCCGACGCGACGCAGGTCCTCGCGCAGGTATTGCAGCACCGTGCGCGTGGGATCCGGGTTGTCGATGGCGATGATCTCGCTGTCCAGGACGAAGCGGACTGTGCCAGTTGCAGCGCTCATCTTGCGCCACCCTTAAGCGGATCGCATCGTCGCCCGTGGTACGGGCTCCTGCAGCGCTTCAATTCATGTTGGAGCCCGCCATGCGGGCGAATGCGGCAGCGGTCGGGTATTTCCCATTCGCGCGCAAGGCGCGCTCCTACAACGGCAGTCACATTGAAGGAGCCCGTATCACGGGCGAATTCCCGCTGCCGAATGCGCGTCACGCTAGCTGCCCCGGTACGTCGAGTAACTCCACGGCGTAACCAGCAGGGGCACGTGATAATTCTGCCCGTCCGCGAGCGCAAAGCGCACGATCACCTCGCCGAGAAACGGCGGGTCGTCGACCGGCAACCCGGCGTCCGCAAAGTAATCCGCCACCAGGAATTCGAGTTCGTAGTTGCCGGGACGAAAAGTCTCCTCATCGAGGAGCGGCCGCTCGGTGCGTCCGTCGCTGTTGGTTACCGTGGAGGCGACGAGGTGCCGGCCCCCTGCGAGCGAAAACAGTTTGATCGCTATGCCGGCGCCCGGCCTGCCACGCGCGGCATCCAGAACATGTGTAGTCAGTTTGCCCATCGTCTGCTGCCGGCCTTGCTGCCGCCTTCCTTTCTCAATCGCTTTATCGGACTCATTTTGACAGGCTCGCCGCGCAAAGTCGCATGTGCTATTTTCGCGCGTATTGAGCGCAGCGGGCCGTGATCCCACGGCCGTACGCGCAGGGGACAATAATCATGACTTCTGAATGGTCGCGCCGCGAGTTCCTGGCCGGATCCGGCACGCTTGCGGCGGGTTCTGCTGCGCGCATTGGCCTGCCCGGCATCCTGGCCGTCTCCGGTATTGCCTGCACCGCGCGGGATGAAGAAGCTGCGTTCGAGATTCTTACGGCGGCACAGGCGCGCGAATTCGAAGCCATTGCGGCGCGCATTTTACCGACGACCGATACTCCGGGCGCTCGCGAAGCCGGCGTCATCTGGTTCATGGACAAGAGCTTCGGCTCGATCATGCAGGACAGCTTCGCGTTTGCGCAAAGCGCTCTCGACGAGTTCCAGGCCGGCATCGCGGACGCCTACGCCGGGGCCAGCCGGTTCTCTGACCTCAATGAGGCCGACCAGGACCGCTGGCTGGCCACGCAAGAGGAGACACCGTTTTTCGGCTTTATACGTTTCATGACGCTGGCCGGCTTTTTCGGTATGAGCGCCCACGGCGGCAATCGTGACAACGTGGGCTGGGAACTGCTTGGTTTCGGCACTGAACATCATCAGGCCTGGCACCCTCCGTTCGGTTATTACGACGCAGAATACATGCGGAGTAACTCGAATGGCGAATGAATCGCAGACGCGCTTCGCTAACGACGAGGCCGTCGACTTCGTCATCGTCGGTTCGGGTTCGGCCGGTGGCATTCTTGCGAAGGAACTGTCCACGGCCGGCTTCGATGTCGTCGTGCTGGAGCAGGGACCGTTTCGCACCGCCGCAGACTTCACGCACGACGAACTGTCCGTGATGTTTCGTCACGAACTGCTGGGCGGCGGTCCTGAGGTCCACGGACATACCTTTCGCGATGACGAGAGCAAAGTCGCCGAAGTGCCGCAACAACGGCCGGTACTCGACTACGTACAGGGCGTCGGTGGGAGCAGCGTGCACTTCACCGGAAATTTCTGGCGTTTCCACGAAATCGACTTCAAGGAACAGAGCGTTCTGGGGTCGCTGAGCGGCACCAACTTCGCCGACTGGCCGATCAGCTACGACGAACTCGAGCCCTACTACACGAGGGTCGACTGGGAAATCGGTGTCTCCGGCGCGCCGGGGCCGTTCGACCCGCCGCGCTCGAAACCGTTTCCGATGCCGCCCATACCGGTCAAGTCATCTGGTGTCCTGCTGGAACGCGGCGCGAAAAAACTGGGCCTGCATGCGCAACCTGCGCCGCTCGCTATTTTGTCGCAGCCATTTAACGGTCGTGCGCCGTGCATCAACTGTGGCTATTGCATGAGCTTCGGCTGCGAAGTCGGCGCAAAATCGTCCACCCTCGCGGCAATGATCCCGCTGGCGCAGATGAGCGGCCGCTGTGAAATTCGCGCGGAGTGCGCGGTTTATCGTCTCGAAACCAGCCCGAACGGTCGCATCAGTGAAGTCCTTTACTACGATCCGGAGGGTCGCGAGCAGGCGCAGAAAGCGCGCGCAGTAGTGCTGGCGGCAAACGGCGCGGAGACGCCGCGCCTGTTGCTCAATTCGGCCAGCACGCGACATCCGGACGGCCTCGCCAATTCCAGCGGCTTCGTCGGCCGCAACCTGATGTTCAACGGACATTCGCTGGCGAACGGCGTATTCGAACATCAGTTAAACGACTTCAAGGGCGTGCAGGTCACGCGCATCATTCACGACTTTTACGACAGCGATCCGGCGCGCGGCTATTACGGCGGCGGTGGAATCGATGCGCGACCGCTTTTTTCCGCGACGCCGATTTTGTATGCGCTCGCAGGCGCGCCGCCGGACGGGCCAGGCTGGGGTGCGGATTACAAGAATGCGTTAGCCCACAATTTCACGCGCCAGATGTCAGTCCTTGGCAGTACGACGTCGCTGCCACTCGACCGCAATAACATCACGATTGACCCGGCGCGCAAGGATCGCTGGGGACGTCCGTCGATCCGGCTTACCTACCTCGATCACGCGGATGACCTGGCGACCTGCAACTTCCTTCTCGACCGCTCCATTGAACTGCTCGACGCTGCGGGCGCAAAAAAATCCTGGGCGTTCCCGGTCAACGCGTCGACCGGCGGGGCGCACCTGCTCGGCACCTGCCGCATGGGCGACGACCCCGCCACGTCGGTCGTCGACCGCTACCACCGCAGCCACGACATTCCGAACCTGTTCATCTGTGACGGCTCGAGCTTTGTGACATCGGGCCGCGGCCAGCCGACCATGACCATCATGGCGCTGGCGTTCCGCGCAGCCGAACACATCGCCAACGCCGCACGCACGAACGAAGTCTAGAAAAGGGGTGCAGCCATCAAATACTTCCTGCCAACACTCATAGCAACAGTAGCCCTGCTCGCCGCCTGCGACGCAACGCCACCAACCGCCATGACACACATCGAGTATCTCAACGCACCCGGAACCGAAGATCTCGGCCTGCCGTTCTCCAGTGCAGTGCGCGTCGACAACATGTTGTACTTGTCCGGAGCACTCGGCAACACACGCGGCACATTGGAACTCGCTCCGGGCGGTATCGGCCCCGAGACTCGCCAGACGATGGAAAACATCAAGACCACGCTGGAGCAATTCGGCTCATCGATGGACCGCGTGGTCAAATGCACTGTGTTCCTTGCCGACATGAGTGAGTGGGGCGCGATGAACGAAGTTTATCGGACCTACTTCGCCAACCAGCCGGCACGCAGCGCGCTCGGCGCGAGCGGTCTGGCGCTCGGCGCACGCGTCGAAATCGAATGCATAGCGACGATAGACTGAAGTCGCTGCTCCGGCGCCGGCATCACTCCGTGGCGCGACGCGCCTCGCGCAATAATTCGCTGCGCCGCTCGATGAGCGCGTTCAGACGGCGACGATCGAGTACATCACCGAGTTGCTCCCGAAGTACCGCGTCTGTCAGCCCGCCCAGAGCGCCTTCCCAGGTCTCGTTCAGCGCCAGCTCGGTTTCACGCAGGTAGGGCGGACGTCCGGTACGCGGCACGAATGCATTGCCGTGACCGACGAGAACCAGTTGCCAGTCGCTGCGGCCGTACAGCATCGTGGCCGGCAAGCGTCCCGGATTGAAGGTAAGCGCATCGAATGCGTACATGGCCTGCCACTGCTCCGCAAGTGGACACCAGGCGGACGATCCCTCGCGCCGCTCCGAACGCTGGCTTTCGTCGACCGCGTTGGGAGGCAGAAACTGCATCGCTCCGGCTTGCCCGCCGACGGTTCTGCTCACGGTCGCCGGCACCATGCCGAGGTTAAGCAGGCGGTCCAGGCGATACGCCGCGAGTTCCGGAACGAAACCGCGCGTACGCGGATTTGGCAGGAACACCGCCGCGATGCTGCCCCCGTCATGGCGCAGCTGCACGACCGTGCGACCGGCTGCCTCGGCGCTGGAGACGATCTCCCCGGTGGCCAGCCACTTTTCGAGATCAGGCGCGGGAACATCGGCGGCGAGAAGGTCGATCCGTCGCGGATGAGGTAGCGGCGCGCTGGCAATGTCGTCGCTCTCGCTCACCACCAGGAGCGCGTCGCCCTCGATGATCAGGGCATGGCCTTTGCCGCCGTAGTAGTTTGTCAGCATGCCGGTATCGATCTCGATGACACGGCCATCGAGGCGCTGCAAAACGCCACGGGCCGGCGTGGGTGTGTGGCCGATGACGACGCGCGCCGCGCCGATGCGCTTGAGCGCCGCAGAGAGCTGGTCAATCGCGATCAGCGGGCTGCAGGCTACGTTGCCGCGATACCAGAGCGGACTGTCAGAATCGTGTATGGCGTCGTCGCTCAGGCGTGCCACGGTGTCGATCGCCGCTTGTAGTTCAGCCGGTCGCGATTTATCGGCCGGCAGAGCCGCCAGCTTTTCCGGGCGCTCATAGTAGTCATCGGTGTGTTTAACAACACCGGAATCGATCAATACGCCCATTTGTGTCACGTATTCGACCAACCGCGCTTTCATGTCCCCGTTGATGCCTTCGAGGCCGAGTTCTGCCACCCGCGGCGAGAGGCCGCCGTGCACGAAAGCGGTCTCGTTGATTACGACAATAAGAGGCTTGCCGAGGAGCCAGGCACCGTACTGGCCGTCGGCGGCGAAGGCACGCCGGTGCGCGAGAAAACCGGGCGGTAACGCCTTGTCGCCATCATTGTCGTCCGCTGCCTCAGCGTCATCGTCCTCCGCGAACGCGGCATATTCGGCGGTGGCCACGTAGCGCAAGTCCCCGACGAGGTTCATGACTTCGTGATTGCCGAGCAGCAGGTGCACCCGGCCGCCTGCTGCAACGGCCTCCTCTTCCAGCCGCATGACGAGATTCATGGCCTGGCGGGAGTCCGGGCCGCGATCCAGGAGGTCGCCGGTCACCACGAGGTGTGTCGCGCCACCACTCCAGAGCAGGTCGTCGCCAAGCACGTCGGCATTCTGCAAGGTCTTGACCATCGCATCGTATGCGCCATGCACGTCGCTTATAGCAACGACCCGTGGCACGTCCGACCATTGCCATTGGTCCGCCAGGGTATTGCCGTCCCCGTTGCCCGCCAAGAGCAACAGAAGTGCCAGCGCGATCAGCGGTCGTAGCGGATTGTGTGTTCGCAGGTATGTCATGCACTGTGCCTAAGCGAGGGTTCGCGCTATTCTAACGCCGATCGGTGTCGCCGGAC
>CAZSDL010000066.1:0-12144 GCA_964605635.1 uncultured Woeseiaceae bacterium | reverse complement strand
GCCTGGCGCTGGTCCTCGTAAAGCCGACTTTGTGCCCGGGCGCGGGCAATGTCGACCTTGTGGTCGGCCATCAGCACCAGGTGCCGCGCGCGTTCCGTGTCCTCGGTCGGCACTTCGGCGGCAACGACTGCCCTTTCAGCGTCCTGTATCTCGACCTGGGCGCGGCTCGCAAGCTGCGGGTCCGTCTGCAGTTGTGTCAGCTTGTTACGCGCATTTGCCGAGCCTTCCGGCGCCGTCAGCGGCGTGGCACAGGCTCCGAGCAGCGCGAAAGCTGCCGCAGTGACGATGACTTTGGTGTATCGGTTGATGTGCTTGTTCATTGCCGTGCTCCCGAGCTACGTTGCATTTCCTGCTTCAACGTATCGATGCTTTTCTGCATGTCGTCGTTGACGGCTTTTGCCTTGATTTCTTCGGCTTGCGCGGCGGCTAGTTGAGCGTGAACGCGCGATTCTTCCGCCAGGTACCTGGCTCTTACCATCTCCTCGTTACGCACTGCGGTACGGGCCGCGGATAGTTTGTCGCGTGCTTCGCGCAGTTCCGCGGAGGCGTAGGTGGCAACGCGATCCTGCTCCGCGCTGGCAATGGCGGACTCTGCGGCCTGCAACTCACGGGTCGGCGGTTCTGGCGTAGATGCGCAAGCGGATAGCGCGAGGAAACCGCCTAGGGCGGCAGCAGCCCACAAGGGCGATGCACGTTTTCCTCGTACCGTGGAATGTTCGATTGACTGGTTCATTTTAAGTGTCCTGATAGACCGGCAAATGCCCGCTGGCATTTGAGACTTGGCAGTATCGACGACATCAGGAAAAAGTTCTGTGCGGTGGCGTACTTATGGGCGCTGGTCAAGTACGGCGACAAACTGAGGCAGCAGGGGCTGGCAGCTAACCTTCGCGCAACGCAATCGATGGTTCGAGTTTCGTCAGGCGCACGCCGCCCAGCGCCGCGGCCATGGTTGCGGCCAGCAGCGTCAAAGCCAGAGCAATGAGGAAATGCTGCGGCAAGAGCCGGCAGACCGCCTGGTCACCTCCGACACTGGCTGCAAAAAGTGCGTTTAGTCCGGCCTGAACGGCGAAAAAAACCACGGCGGCAATGGTCCAGCCGATAACGCCAGTCAACATCGCCTGCACAATCGGGAACCAGACGATGCCGCGACTGCGAAATCCTGTCAGGCGAAGTACGCTGAACTCGCGGCGTTTTCGATCGATATTGGCCCAGATGCTGCTGCCGAAGGACAGCCCGTATCCCGTGGCGGCAATGATCGCGATGATCCAGAAAACGATGCCGAGATTGCGATCCAGCGACTGCACCAGCTCGATATCGGCAACCCGTGTGCGGACATCGATCCCCTCATCCAGCAGCCCGGCGCGCAGACCCGCAACATCCTCCAGCTCGCGTGCATAAAGCCGGAATCCGGAAAAGTGTCGCGGCTCCGTTCGCTGTTCGGTGTTACCGTCCCAGCCAAGTTCGGGTACGGCGCGACCATCCAGAAAATCCTCGATTGCCACGATCAGGTCGTGGGACACGAACATGCCATCGCGGGCAAACGCCCCGGCCGATGCAACGCCGGTGACTTGCAGCGGCAGCAACACGGTTTGCTGCTCGCCCGACCAGGTGCGCGAAAGAATACCTTCGATGGAATCGCCGGCTTCGGTGCCGAGTTTGTCTGCAGCGTCGAGTGACAGAACAACCTGGTCGAATCCCGCAGGTTCGTCCAGCGCGTCGAGTACCGGATCGCCTGCGGCGGATGGAATGAGCTCGACGCTGATGATGCGTCCGGCGCCGTCGCCCGTTGTCCGCAGGCGCATGCTCGCAGCAATCGCCCGAGTGCGAGGCACGATGAAAGCGACGTCGGAGCGCTGTGCCATCGCCTCGAACCATTCAGGCCCAAAACGGTTGCTGCCCGCCGGCAGGATCTGGCGGTAGCGTGCGTCCTCTTTAAGGGGCGAGAGAAGATTGGAAACGATGCCGAACTTCAGGCCGAACAGCACCAGCAACGGCAGCAGGACGGCGCTGAGCGAAAGCACGAAGCACGCGCTCATCACCCGCTCATGACAAAAATCACGCCACGCAAGCTTGAGAAGGAGAGCGCTCTGCGATTCAGTTTGCGGCATCGGACACCACGACGTGCAGTGCGTTTCCGCTGTCCGCGTCAATCCGGTGATCGATCATGCGCAATCCCGCACGCTGCATCAGGCCAAGCGCATGGCTGGCAACGATCAGGGTCACACCCATTTCGTCGACCAGCCCGACCATTACTTCCATTATGCGCGCAGCATTGACCGGATCGACCGAGGCAGTCGGTTCATCGGCGATCAGCACGGTGGGGTCGTGGGCCAGTGCACGCGCAATTGCCACCCGCTGGCGCTGACCCACCGAAAGTTCGGCAGGCCGCTTCACCAGCTGGTCGGCTATATTGAGTCGTTCTGCCCAATGTTCCGCGGCTCCCTCCTCGGGACGGTGCAGCAACCGTCGGGACAGCTCGATATTTTCGCGCACCGTGAGATAAGGCAGCAGGCCGCCGTACTGCAGCACGTAACCGATGTGCCGACTCCGCAAGCCCGCCATGAAATCGGCATCGGCAGATTGCCAGGCTGCCGCGATATCGTGACCTTCTCCCTGTTCCTCTGGCCGAAAAAAGAATTCGCCACTCTCTGTCGGCCTGAGGATCATCGCGAGCAACTCGAGCAGGGTGCTTTTGCCGGACCCGCTCTCACCGACAAAGGCGAGCTTGGCGCCGCGCACTATGTCCAGCCGCGGTATGGACAGTCGAAACTCGGCGCCGCCCGCCGCGTAGCTTTTCACCACGTCGCGCAGTGAAAAGACGGCACTGGTCAGGGCAGCGCCTCGAGTAACAGCGGGTAAACGGAGTCACCGTCGACCGGACCTCCGTCCAGGGAGACCCACAGGTCCACGTTGTCGTGCAATGCGCGGTAATAGGCGACCTTGCCGTCGAGTTGATTGATGAACTCGAATTGCCGCTGCGCCGCCCACTGTTCCCAGATGCTCAGGTCGAGGTTCATTACCTCGCTCAGGTACGGGAGCCCGTCCAGGTATTCGCGCATGTAGCCGAGATCGGCGAGGCTCTGGCCGCCCGAGGCACGGGTTGCCGACGTCACCGCCTGCGGATCGCGACTGATGGACGCGGCTACACTCTTCAATTCATCGAGAAAATTGTCCGGCGCGAGCGCGCCTTCTTCCGCTGTTAGCAGTACCTGGCGTAACACTTCGTGCAAATCGCTCAGCTGATCGCGGGTCAGGAGCGCGCGAACGTCCAGGTCGCGCTCGGCAGGCTCATCGAAATCCCGGTCGACCACCCACGCATTGAATAACGACGGTACGCCCTGGCCGGCCTGCTCCTGCAAATAGCGCATGCGGAGTCCGTAACCGAGACGGGAAACTTTCTCCTGGAACACATCGAGTTGCGTGCCCCCGGACGCCGTGGTTGTTCGCCGCGAGGGTGGTTGACCACTGGCAGCCGCACGCACCTGGTCGGTCAATTGTTGCGTCAGCGCGGTTAATGCCAACTCGAAACCGGCCACGTCACCGGTCTCCACCGGGTAGTAGAAATCGCCGATGCCGCTGACCGAGGATAATTGGCGGTATTCGTCCTCTGCGTAGGCGTGATTGTCAGCACCGGCAGGCGTCTTCAGATGAAACGCGCCAATGACGATGTTCTTGTCGGCCGCCAGGCGCCGCAGTGAAGCTGCATCCAGTGGGGATGTTGCCAGGGGATCGGATCCTGCACGCGGCCCGGCGTCCGTGATGAGGACGATGTACCGCGCGTAGTAGCCACTCCAGTCGATCGAGCGAATAGCCTCTTCAATGCCTGCGTAAGCGTCTTCGTTGAATCCGTCACTGGAGACCGTCGATGGCTGCACGGCGCGGGTTTTCGACAGAAAGTCCTCGCCGCTGCTGCCGTCGGCCAGATCGGCGAAAATTCGTGTTACGTAGTCGAGTTCCGGCACCGCCTCTGTGCTGTCGCGATACGCCACCAGCCCGTAGCTGACCCGCTCGGACAGGTCCGCGGCCTCGATCGAGCGGTAAACGCGCTGCATGACTGAGCGGGTGGCTTCGATGTACGGCCGCATCGAAATGGTAGAGTCGATAACGAAAACGAGCCCGGTACGGTAAGCGCTGGCGATTTCGGCTGAATCCTGCAACGGCACGGTCGCGACTTGCAGGAGGCGCCCTTGCTGACCGCTGACGAGCACGTCTTCGTGACTCAGGATCGGTACCAGGTAGAAGTCTCGACGAATGTCTACATGGTGCTCGGGTTGTATCGCCACCACAGGAGAATTTGCCGTATCGCCGGCCGCCGCCTGTTCGCGAAACTGGCGATAAGTGGCAGCATCGTTCTCGTCAATCAGTTTCTTGAGTGACGCACGGTCGCCAAACAACAGTACTCGCGAGTGCTGCTCGGGATCCCGGAAAGCGACTGTGAGCGTCTGTTTCCAGTCGACGGCCTGGTCCGCCGGGAGCCACCCGTCGATTCTGCCGTTGCTGTCAGTCCCGACCTGCAACCATTCCTGGCCGTCGCTGGTCGCACGCTCATAGACGTAGTAAGTGGAGAACGGCGGCACGCCGCGAGTGTCGGTCGTATCACCGGCGGCGTCAGCCAGCGCCGCTCCCGGTACGACAATAATGCGCTGATAAAGAGCCGACTTTCCTTCCTGGAGGAGCGGTCGTGTTACCTGCGCCTCAGCGGCAGCGAAATAAGCGGACGCTGCTATGGCGGCCGCTACCGTAAAGTGCAAGAAAATTCGTTTATACATCACGTCTGGCTACTCCCACTGCAACAGCAGCCGCTCGGCGTCTGGATTGCCGGACGCGGCGCTGCGTTCTGCCCACGCTCGCAGCTCGGCGAGCCGCTCGTCCGCGTTTTCATGACCAGCATCGCGCGCCGTCACGTACCAGCGGTACGCCTGAAAAGCATCGGGCTCTTCCGCGAGGCTCGATTGCCCCTCATGATGATTCGGATCATGCAGCGTAGCGAGATCGAATGCCGCCGGAGCGTGGCCGCCGCGCGCGGCGAAAAACAGGAGAAGTTGTGCATCTGCGAAGCGCCCGTCGGCCTGGAACTGCTGTGCGCGCTCGTACGCGACGGGATAGTCGATGTCGTCCGTACTCGATCTCAGTTCTTCGATGATTTCCCGCGCACTGTCACCGCGTTGCGCGGCTGTTTCCGCCGGCGTAACGGTCTCGAGGGGCCGTGTCGACTCTGGTAACGGCTCGGGTATCGGTTCCGGGTCCGGCGCACGCGTAACCAGGTAAATTATGGCGACGACGATAATGGCGGCTACGACAACGCCGATTACCATGCGCGGGTCAAACTGGCCGCCCTGCCGCGGGATATCGTTGATCGTGTTCATCTCTCGTGCCACGCTGCTATTCCTCGAGATAGCGACTCGGTCTTGCAGGGCCGCAGGTCGACCGGAGCACTGCTTTGAAACAAGCGCTAGTGAAAAAACTGGCAATCCTGTTAATCGTCGGCATTGTTCTCTATGCCTTAGCGGGGTTTCTGCTGGCACCCCGGGTCATCGAAGGTGCGCTCAAAGCGGCGGTGCAACAAGAATCGGGCCTGACGCTGGAGATTGCGTCTACCTCGGTGAACCCTTTCACGCTGACTCTTACTGCTACTAACGTTAACCTATCTGGAGCAGAAAACAAGGCGATCATTGCGCTCGATCGACTCGATGTCGATCTCCAGGTCAGCAGCCTGCTTAAACAAGCGTGGCTTGTCCGCACACTCCTGATCGATCATGCAGTCGTGACCTTCGAGGTCGCCGATGGCAGCAGCAGCGCCGCTCTGCGGCTGTGCGACGCATTCTGGCGCTCGATCAAGGGGAACTCCGACAGCGGGCACAATCGCATCGGCTACCTGGCAATTCATGGCAGTCAACTGCGGGTGCAGGGGTCCACCAGCGGGAGCGGCAGGCCCGGGACTGCGGTTTCTCTCACCGAACTGGAACTCGAGCTGCACGATCTCGGCACGACGGCGCCTGCACCGTTCGAGCTGACAGCGACTGCGGACGGTTTTGTGCCGGGTTTCAGCTGGTCCGTCGCCGAGCTGCAAGGCAACGCGGCGATCGGGCAGCGGCAAGGTCAGGCACACATCGACGGCGACCTCACGTTGCGAACGCTCGACATCGTTGATTCGACCAGCAGCGAATCCGTTTTTAACGTCGCAACCGTCGTTGGCACCGGCATCGCCGTCGCCCCTTCGAAAGCTGTGGTGTCAGTCGACACCGCGCGCCTCGAAAATCCCCGGGTACGAATTGAGCAGGGCGCCGCGGGCGAGCTTACTTCGTCGCGCCGCCTCGTCGCCCTGTTGCTGGATACACCGGAGCCTCCGGTGACGATCGCAAGGATCGAGGTCGTCGGCGGACAGGCGGAGTTTGCCGATTTGGGCTTGTCGCCGGCGGTACGACTGGCATCCGATGAGATAGCAGGCAGCATTGCGCGTAACACTTCTGACCCGCAATCGGCCCTGTCGCTCTCGCTCCGCGGTCGGTTGGCGGATACGGGCAGCGGCGAAATTGTCGCTGAATGGCTGCCGTCGCAAATGCTGGATGCCACCCGCATGCACATCCGTCTGCAGAATTTTCCTTTGTCCCCGGTGTCGCCGTATCTTGCGCAGACGATCGGACGTCCGGTCGCGGGTGGCAGTCTTGACCTGGCGCTTCAGCTATCGCTCGACGATGAGTGGTTAAACCTGGAAAACCGCATCGACATCAGGGAACTTCGCCTGGGCGAGAACGGGCTGATTCCGGCCGCCGATGACCTGCCGTTGGAGCTTGCGGTCGCGTTGCTCGAAGATGACGACGGTCTCATCGCGTTCCAGGTGCCGGTAGAACAACGCTCCGTCACATCCGGGTTTGATCCTGCTGCGCTGTTCGCCCAGGCTTTTACCGATTACGTGATGGAGCTTACGAGTAAGCCCTGGGAGAACCTTGCCGAGCTCGCGGGCGAACCGGATATGGACCTGGGAGCAATTGAATTCCTCGCCGGGAGCGCGGAGATCATTGATGAAGCTGCAACGAAGATCGCTGTGCTTGACTCCATACTCGAGCGGCGGCCGAAGCTCGGACTGATCGCATACCCCGGCTACGATCCGGTAATCGATCACGAGGCGCTGGCGCGGCAGCAGATCCGCTTGCATGTTGTTCTGGCAACGAGCAGTCGTCCACCCGGGCAGGCCAACGACACATCGATCGATTTCGCTGACTCAAAAGTGCACTCAGTACTGGAAGAGTTCGCCGCGAATCGGCTGTCGGCAGAGGGGCAGGCAGCAATCGGCAGCCGGTTCAGCGACAGGAGCGCGATTTACTACCGCGCTGTTTTCGATGCACTGGTGGCCAATGAGCAGGTTGGCGAGGCGACTCTCAACCGTCTGGCAGGCTTTCGCGCGCGTTCCGTGGTAGATGCGCTGGTTGCATCCGGCAAGGATGATCGACGACTTCGGCAGGCCGCTATCGTCGAGGCAACAAGTACGGCCGGTGACCGTGCGATCGTCAGGCTGGACGTACAGGCCGATTGGCCGTGACTCAGGCGCGCGCGACCCTTGCAGGGCCCGGTTCGGTCGGGACGTCCTGGCGCGGGCCCGGCCCGGCGGTCTTCGAAAAGACCCCGGTGACGAGCAAAGTGTAGTCCTCGTCTTCCTTCAGTTCGACACGATTTCGGCCGCGCACCTTGGATTCGTAGAGCGCCTGATCGGCAAGCTGTAGCGCGCCGCGCGGGCCGCGCTCGGCAGTCGGCTCCAGCACGGCGGCGCCCACGCTGATCGTTACCCGCCCGGATATTCCATCACGTTGCTCGATCGCCAGGTCCGCTACCGCGCGGCGCATCTGCTCCGCGATATGCGCGGCTTGCCGGCACTCGGTGTCTTTGAGCACGACTGCGAATTCCTCGCCGCCGTAACGCGCCAGCACGTCGAGGGGACGGTTGACAAATTTCTGCAGCGTTTCGGCGACGCGACGTAGCGCCCGGTCACCCGCCTGGTGCCCGTAGTGGTCGTTGTAGTTCTTGAAATAGTCGACATCGATCAGCAGCACGGCGATGCTGCGGCGGTCGTCGATCGCCTGCTGCCAGAGGCGTGCGAGGTGCTCGTCAAACATGCGACGGTTTTTGGTGCCGGTCAGTGCATCGTGCTCCGCAAACTCGGCAATCAATTGGCTTTCGAGAAAACCTTTACGCGAACCTTCGTCGATGTAACGCGACGCGACGGCACAGCCGATGGCGATCGCCACCAGGAACGTGCAGGCGAACACCGTCGTGGAAAGAACAGGTGTGACAGCGGTGGCAGATACGACGAAAGAAATTATGGTCACCACGACAGAGAACAGGGCGACGCGGGGTGGAAGTCCGAGCAGGAAAAACGGTCCTACGACCATGAGCGGCAGGATCATGAGCGTTTCCATCTGGCCCTGAGCTGCAACCCTCGCAATGATTGCCGCCGCGAGTGCATTCCGCATGGGGACGACAATCTTTGCCAGCGGCAGGTAGAAGCGCTCGAACAGGGAACTGCAGGCGATTGCGGCGAGTGCAATAGAAGCCAGGATCACCACAACGATCAGCTGCAGATGCTCGTGGCTCAGGTGCCCGTTAAAAAAATGCCGGACCAGGCTGAACAACGATACCAGAGCGCTGAGCACACAGGTCACGCGGATGAGCACGCGATACTCCCGCAGACGGGCTCCAGCGTACTTTTTCTCGAGGTGTTCTTTGAATTTCCGCCCTGCGACTCTGTCTTGCAGTTCCGCCGCATAGGGCGAGTCGTGGGAAGCGCTCAGGTTTGATTTTTGCGAGGCCATAGACTCCCTACGATAAGGCCTCAAACCGGAAGGCGATGTGACCGAATTCCCGAATTATGTCCTCTATGCATTTAAAGGAAGAATTAAGGGGTCGAAGCGAATTTCCCTGTAATAGGTGAATGAGGCAACCTTGCTGTCATGACGGCATCGAAAAATCGCGTGTTGCTGGCCGGAGCGACCGGCTATATCGGCAATGCTGTCGCCGCGGCGTTGCTGCCACGCGGCCTTAGTGACTGGACTATACTTTGCCTCCCGCCCACAGACCCATCCATGCGTCGGGCGACATAAACAAGGTTGAATCGGAGTGACTTCATGAAGAAGCCCGAGCCGCACTGGCTGGATGAATTGCCGGATGCGTTTAAAGTCTATCGGGCCGGTCGTGAGGTCGACGAAGTGGAATGTATTGTGCCGGATCTGGCAGGCATGTCACGCGGCAAGGCCATGCCGGCACGCAAGTTCAACCCGCAGCACGAAACCTATCTGCCCGTTTCCATTTTTTACCAGACCATCACCGGCCAGGACGTGGAAATGGAAATCGACAATCAGTGGGCCGAAGGGGACCTGGTACTCAAACCGGACATGTCAACGGCCAAGGCCGTGCCGTGGGCGAAAGAACCAACCGTGCAGGTGATTCATGATTTGTTCACTCGCGATAACGTACCGGTAAGTATTGCGCCGCGGCATGTCCTGAAGCGCGTCGTGAATCTTTATGCCGAGAAGAACTGGAGACCCGTCGTTGCTCCCGAGCTGGAGTTTTACCTGATCAAGCCGAATCTCGATCCCAATGAACCGATCCAGGCGCCGATCGGCCGGACCGGGCGACGAGGCAGTGGCAACCAGTCTTACTCTATGTCCGCCGTGGATGACTACGGCCCGGTCATCGATACCATCTACAACTTCGCACGTGACGCCGGCCTCGCCATCGATACTGTTATCCAGGAAGACGGTGCAGGTCAGGTGGAAATCAATTTATCGCATGGCGACCCGCTGCTGCTTGCGGACCAGGTGTTCTACTTCAAGCGCATCATTCGTGAAGCGGCGCTAAACCACCAGATGTTTGCCACCTTTATGGCCAAACCGATGCGCGACCAGCCCGGCTCTGCCATGCATGTGCATCAAAGTGTCGTGGACATTAAAACCGGTGAGAATATTTTCAGCGATGCGCAGGGCAAGGCCAGCAAACGGTTCATGCATTTTATCGGTGGCAGCCAGAAATACCTGCCCCAGGCGTTGCCCCTGCTGGCGCCGTACGTGAACAGTTACCGGCGCTTCGAGTCCGACGCCAATTCCAGCGCGCCGACCAATTTTGCCTGGGGTTACGACAACCGCGCCACCGGGCTGCGTGTACCGAATTCCGGCGCGAAGGATCGTCGCCTGGAAAACCGCGTGGTCGGTGTCGACTGCAACCCGTACCTGGCCATCGCGGCGGGACTTGCTTGCGGCTACCTCGGCATGCTGCATGAAACCGAACCCGGCGAGCCCGCTGTCGGTGAGCTGGAAGACGATGAGTACCGCATTCCTACCACGCTCGATGAAGCGCTAACCTTGTTCGAAGCCGCCGACGACGTGCACCAGGTGCTGGGCCAGGATTTCTGCATGATTTACGGAGAGGTCAAGCGGGAAGAGATGCGCCTGTTCCATCGTGAGATCAGCCCTTGGGAGCGCGAGCATTTGTTATTGAACGTGTAGCGCAGAGTGAGTTTCTGTGGAGAATCCGCCTACTTCATTCGGTGCTTGCGCGCCGTTGTCCAGTTACCCTGCTCATCCCTGCATGCACCGTAGATAAAGGGCGGACGCTGTTCCGGTAGCACATACAGCAAGTCCGTAAACCAGATGCACTGCGGGGTGTCATCGGACGTGTAACGTGCGGGATGACAGGCGAAGGACCGAAAATCCCGCAGTGCATTGCTGAGCCATAGCTGCCGGGCCAGGTCTCCGTCGTCCTCCTGCCCTGCAAAACGGGAGTGATACTCCCAGCTGGATGCGTCCAGGGGCCGATAGGATCCGGCGGTGGCGCGGAGCCAGGGATGGGGCCACAGGGTTGCGAGTGGAGAAGACTTCTCACCGAGGTGCACATAGGCCTGCCAGTGACCCTCTTCGGTACTTGCCAACAGCTTCCAGTGGTACGGCGAGAAGGGCTGGGGCCAGGCGTCGACCCGCGACGGCACATCCAGGGTCGACGCAAAATCCGCAGCCCGTTCGCGTGCCTCCTGCTTGTTGGAAGCCGACCAGGCGAGCCATAGTGCCAGGCAAACCCAGGCGAGCCATACCGCAGGTTGCCAGCGCAGTGCCGCTGCAAGCCCCAACAGCAAAAGACCCGAAAACCAGGGGTCGACGATAAATAGCCATCCCAGCGAAATCCGCCAGTCGCCGACCGGCCACAGCAGGGCTATATCCCAGGCAGTCAGCAGGTCGAGGGCAATATGCGAGGCAACGCCCAGGCACGCATATAGCCAAAGCAGCAGAAACGGCTGTCGCCGCCGGCTCAACCAATACAGCAGCCAGCCCGGCAGTGCTGCCCACAGGGGCAGCATCACCAGTGAGTGGGTAAAGCTGCGGTGCCAGTAGGCGTGAAAGGAGAGAGGATCGACCAGCAGCAACACGAAATCACTGTCCGGAAATACTGCTCCCAGCGCAGCAGCGCCAAGGCTCCAGCGCCACGGCAAACGGGCTTTGACTGTGCGGGCACTGAGCGCACCGAGGCCGACATGGGTAATCAGTTCCATCGGGAATCTGGTTACCGGCCACTAGTGCCAGAGGTTCAGCGTATCCCCGGCATCCAGCTTGCGGCGGAGAAAAGTTCGGGTCTGCTGCTGACCCGACGAGCTGTCCCGCAGCCAGTGAATAAACGTTGCGACATAAATGCTGCTCAGGGCCATCTCCTGGGTGATGCGGTGCAGCTGGCTGGCTTTCAGCCCGGCGGCCTCCCGAAACCACTGCACAGTACGACTGATACGCAGGACGCCTGCCATTTGCAGGTGCACGTGGCCTGGCTCCAGCTTGTACAGGAGCATCTGCCCGGTCAGTTCCCGGTACTCGGCCATGGCATGCAGCCAGCAGAGAATCACCTGCTCGATACGTTCTTTCGGCAGCAGCACGTCCCAATCGGGGTTGGGCACACGACTCAGCAGCGCCTGATCGGCACGGTCGAACCAGGCCTCCACGAGGTCGTCCTTCTGGGGAAAATGCTGGTAGATATCCGCAAGCGGAATACTTAGCGCCATCGCTATCTGGTGGAGCGTCAGTTTTTCCCAGCCACGCGCGCGGCCCAGCACCAACGCCTGGTCCAGAATCTGTTGCCCGGAAACCATGGATCGCCTCCTGTCGCCTGCCGTGT
>CAZSDL010000065.1:0-12195 GCA_964605635.1 uncultured Woeseiaceae bacterium | reverse complement strand
GACCGGGTTCGCGGACTGGATACCGGTGCGGACGATTACCCTGTTAAACCCTTCGAGCCGGAGGAGTTACTGGCGCGCATTCGTGTGCTACTGCGCCGGAAGTCAGGTCGCGCGCAGCCACGGCTTTGGTCTGGATGCCGATGACCTGAAGGAACTGCTTGAGGATGTCTTCGACGATGACGACGAGGAGACAACCTGGGTTACCGTTTACGACACGCGGCGCGCAACCCACGTCAGCAACCTGCGGCACAGTCGTCCTTTTAACAGCGTGAAAGACGGCTCGGTCGACCTGCAATACGACGGTTACAGCTGGCACGGCTACCAGGAGCACGAAGATGGCTTCGTGGTGCAAATTCTGCGACGAGATGACCTTTATGCGGAAGTCCAGGGTGAGATTCTCGAAGATATCATCACGCCGGCGCTGATCGGCAGCGGAATCAACCTGTCATTGCTGGCAATTCTCATCGCATTCTTCCTGTGGCCGATGACTCGACTCGCCCGCCAACTGGAAACACGTAGCGCAAGCTCTCTGGAACCGCTCGTTGTCAGGGCGCCGGCGCGAGAGATCAGCGTGCTGCGCGACTCCCTCAACGACCTGATGCGCGACGTAGATGATGTGCTCACGCGTGAGCGCCAGTTCGCCAACGACGTTGCGCATGAATTGCGCACGCCGTTGACGACCCTCAAGCTGGAACTCGCCGGAGACGAACCGGATCTCGCTGTCGTCAAGTCGGAGGTCGATCGTATCAGCCGCCTGATGGAGCAATTGCTGACCCTGGCAAGACTTGAGCAAGGCAAGTGGCAGCAACGCTTCGCAGCGATATCGCTTGTGGATGTTGCCGGTCGCGTCGTCGCACGCTTCGATGAAAAGTTTCGCAATGCCGGCATGCAGCTGGAAAGTCGGTTGATGCCGGCGAGCGTTAATGGTGACGCCGTATTGCTGGATATGCTGGTGCAGAATCTGTTGCAAAACGTTCTTTTGCACTGCCCGTCCGGTACGCACGCGGAGGTAGTTGTGGAATCGGTTCCGAATGGTGTGCGCCTGCGTGTGGCCGACACCGGCCCCGGTATTGCGGCCGACACCCGGCTTCAGATGGCGCAGGGGTTCAAACAGCTCGACAGCAAGAGTGAAAGCCTCGGACTCGGCCTTGCAATCTGCCACCGCATTGCCGAAGTGCATGGCGCAGCCATATTGTTTCCGGCGAGGGGCGATGGTGGTTCCGGCCTCGTTGTGGAACTTGAATTCATAACTTAATCTAACGCTCAGCTTGATCCAATAAAGTATTGGCTTCTACGTCCTTGATGGAGATATTTAATGAAAGCCTTACTTTCTGCTATTGCTTTAAGCAGCCTGGCCTTTGCGGCGTACGCGGATTCGGAACGCGGCGGATTCAAGGGTCCCGACAACTACAAGTTCGTAACCGTGGCACAAGCCCTGCAATTGCCGGATGACACCGACGTTAGAGTCGGGGGCTACCTTGTGCGCTCGCTCGGTGACGAAAAATACAAGCTGCAGGACGACACCGGCGTGATGATTGTCGAGATTAACGACGACGACTGGGATGGCATTGAGGCGAGTCCGGATCTCAGAGTGCGGATCCATGGTGAAATCGACAAGGACCGAGGAGAAACAGAACTCGAGGCTGACAATATCCAGGTCGCGGAATAACTGTCTGGCAATCTGTAAACGACTGGTCGATTGAGATGAACGCAGCCTGCATGTCGGGGTACGACGTGCAGGCTCGCCCGCATACTCCAGGCAGCTGCCGCGTGCAGTGACACTGCACGGTTTTTGTCAGCCGAGTCTCATTCCCCGCGATACAAAAGTATCCTGGCTGCTTCATCTGCCAGCTCGAGTGGCAACATCGGTTGCAAGCCGAAGTAGACGTTAAGAAGCACGCCACTCCACAGCACGGCAAGCATCCAGGCGGGCGCCTCGTTTCTTGCCGTGGATTGCTCGGTGCCAGGAAAGTATGCCGACTCCACGATGCGCCACACGTACAGCACCGCGATCAGGGAACCGGCGAGTACCGGAATGACTATCAGCAGTCCGATCACGCCGAGTTCCATCGCTGCAACCACAAGGTACCACTTGCCGACAAAGCCGGCCGTGCCGGGAATGCCAATAAGACTGAGCCCGGCGGCCACGAAGCCCGCCATCGTCAAAGGCATGCGACGCCCGACGCCGGCAATACCTTCGACTGACAGCTTGATTCCCGACGTTGCGAGACAGGCCACGGCGAGAAAAAGGGTGCCCTTCGCCAGGGCATGATTGAACATATGTGCGATGCCGCCGGTCAGCCCCGTCAGGGAAACGAGGCCGGCGCCCAGGAGTATGTATCCGACTTGCGCGACCGACGAAAAAGCGAGCAGTCGCTTGAGATTGGTCTGTACCAGTGCAATGACGGATGCCACCACTATGGCTGCAAGCGCCAGCGGCAGCATAAAACTGGAGAATTGTTCTATGTGTCCGGGAAGATTGCCCTGGAACACAACGAAGTCGAGGCGAAAAAGTATATAGAGTGAAACTTTCGTGGAACATGCGGCGATGAAAGCCGTCGCTGCGTGCGGTGCAAATGTGTAGGCATTCGGCAGCCACGTGTGCAGGGGAAAGACCGCGGCTTTCAAGGCCAGTCCGACGGTAATGAATCCGCCGGCCACCAGCACAGGATTCAGGTCCGTGACGTCGTCGATGCGCGTTTCCATATCGGCGAGATTGAGCGTCCCGGTCATCATGTAGATCATGCCGACGCCGATCAGGTAGAACGTCGCGCCCATGGTACCCATGATCAGGTACTTGAATACCGCCGCAAGTGCCCGCCGATCCGGGCCGCCGGCAATGAGTATGTATGTTGCCAGCGACGAGATTTCCATAAATACAAAAATATTGAACGCGTCGCCGGAAATGACTATGCCGCACAATCCGGCCAGGGCGAGAAGCCAAGCGGTGTAGAAAAGATGCTGCCGGTTGTCCGGGACTTCCGGGCTCAGGCTGTGCCTTGCAATCAGCAGCGCAGCACTCGATGCACCGGTAATGATTAAAAGCAGGAGCGCGGAAAACGCATCGATATGCAATTCGATGCCGAATGGCGCCGGCCATGAACCGACGGCGTAACTCATGGAGCCCGCGCTACGAACCTGGTTGACGAGCTCAACCGACACGCCGAACGCACACAACGAAGTGACAGTAGTAGCCGCCCAGGCGAGACTACGCGTGCGCAGCAGGACGACGAGCGGCGCCGCGAGCAACGGTACGATGACCTGGAGAGCCGGCAGATGCGCAGTCAAACCGTTCATTCCTGGTCCATCTCGCGAACTTCATTCTCTTCGATGGTGCCGTACGCCTCACTGATGCGCACGACAATAGCGAGTCCGAGAGCAAGCGTAGCTATACCCACGACAATCGCGGTCAGGATCAGAACCTGCGGCAGCGGATTGGAATAAATTTGATCGACTGCACCCGGCTTCAATATGGGCGCGGTGCCGCCATCTACCTTGTCCATCGAGATATACAGCAGAAAAACGGCCGACTGGAAGATCGACATGCCGATCAGCTTTTTGATCAGATTTGTTTTCGCCATGACGGTGTACATCCCCGTCATAAGGAGCAACGTGAATATCCAGTAGTTGTAAAGGCCGAAGAATTCCATCAGTGCTTTTGCTCACGCGCGGCGAAGGCATGGAAAATGGTCAGCAGCACGCCGGTGACGGTCAGTCCGACGCCGAGTTCGATCAAAAGAATGCCCATGTGCTGGCCGGCCACCGGATTCGACAGCAGAGCCGAATAATCCAGAAAATTTCCACCAAGAACCATTCCAGCAATACCGACACCGATATACAACAGTGCTCCGGCCGAACTCATGCCCGCCAGTACCCACGACGGGATTGCGCGTAGCGCGGAGCGCTCGCCCTCGACCAACGCATAAAGAATGATTCCCGCACTGACGAGTGCGCCGGCCTGAAAACCGCCGCCAGGACCGTACTCACCGTGAAACTGTACGTACAGGCCGAACAAAACCAGGAACGGTACCAGCATGCGGGCCACAACGCGTGGCACCAGATGGTGGCGCAGGCCTTCGGTTTCCGCGTTCGGCCGCTTGGACAGACGCCGCTGGTCGCCGCCGTTCGCCAGTATGAACATGACACCTATGCCCGCTGTAAAAATCACGAATACCTCGCCAAGCGTGTCGTAGCCGCGGAAGCTGGCGAGAATTGCTGTAACGACATTCGGAATATCGATCAGGCGCGGCGTTTCGGCGAGATACCAGGGTGCCACATGCTGCTGCACCGGCGCTTCCGGATCACCCAGGCGCGGCTGATCGAAGGTCGCATAAAGCATGAGTAATACGATTACGGAGACGATGCCGATTGCCAGCCAACGGACAGGCTGGCGCTTCGGCTGCCGTTCCTGGTCCCGCGTCAGGGCGAGAGCGCCGAGCATCAATACCGTTGCGACACCCGCGCCAACTGCAGCTTCGGTCAGGGCGACGTCCGCTGCGTCCAGGATAAAAAAGATGATGGCCATTTGCAGGCTGAAAATGCCCGTCAGCATGACGGCCGCGAACAGGTTCTCCGAACGCACGATGCCGATTGCAGTGATCAGCAGCATGGTGAGCAGAAAAACGCCGAACAGGGTAACCATCACTCAGCGCCCCTTGTCACGTTCTGCAAGGCCCTGCGGGCGGAGCCCGGAGAGACGCGCAGCGTTGGCCAATGCATAGGCAGCTGTTGGGCCGGTGAGTAGCAGGAACACCATAATGGCGAGTAGCTTTATGGCAGCCAGCCACAGTCCGGATTGCAGGATAATGCCGGTCAGAATAAGGATGGTGCCGAGGGTATCTGTCAGGCTTGCGGCATGCATGCGTGTATAGAGGTCAGGCATTCGCAGGGCGCCGAGACCGCCGGCAAAGACAAAAACGCCGCCTGACACAAGCAAAATCCAGCTTGCAATGTCCAGAACCGATGCGACGGTCATGGTTGGTCATCCTGTTCACGGTGGGTGGTGGCGTAACTCTGTACAAAATTAAGGACTGCCAGGACGCCGATGAAATTGATCAGTGCATACGCCAGTGCCAGGTCCAGAAAGTCCAGGCGGCCGTACAGAAACGAGAACACGGCAAGCAGAAGCACTGTCTTGGTGCCGAACATGTTCACGGCGAGGATCCGGTCATAAACAGTCGGGCCGAGCAGCGCGCGAGCCAGCGCGAGTGCCATCGTGACAAGAATTGCGATGATTGCAGCGTAATACATGGCGTTAAACCCCGCTAAGTCGGCGCGCGCGTCGCAACATCTCGCCTTCCTGGAGTCCCGCAGCGGATTCCGCTGTCAGGCAATGCACTTCAATTTTGCCGGCGTCGATGTCGAGAGTGACTGTGCCCGGTGTCAACGTTATCGAGTTGGCAAACGTCGCCTGGCTGACCGGTGGCAGGACACTGGCGTCGATGCTGACGATCGTCGGACTGATGGCAAGTTTCGGGCTCAGGACAATGCGCAAAACCTGGACATTTGCGATAAAGATTTCTTTCAACAGCCAGAGCCAGAACATCGGCAACTGGGGTCCAAGATGAAAGGCGTAAATATCCTTCTCGAAGAAGCCGGTCCGCACTGCCAGCACGGTCACGAGTACGCAGGACAGTGCGCCGAGCCCGAGTACCACCGGAATGTACAGTCCCGACCAAAGCAACCAGGTCGCAACAAAAATTGCCGCTGTGATAACGATACGCATGCTCACCTCACCTCGTTCGAATCACTGATGTCAGCAGTTATCATGGCTCAGGTACCTTGCCAGACTGCGAAGTAATACAAAATAAGGTAAACCGCGAGCAAGCTTCCGACCAACAAAGCCGCTGTGCTGGTTTGGGCCGAGCGGGTCAATACGCCGCCCACTCCAAGCAATGACCTGAACCAGTCCTGTGTAAATCGCGGCAAGGGACGACGGAACAGTCCGGAAACCGCTGTCGCCGCGCCAATGACCGAAGTCGACAGGCGCATGCCGAGACGTCGGTAAAGCCAGTCGGCATCGAGATTGACCGAGCGCAGTTCCGGCGGATAAATACCGGTGAGTTTTAGCCAGGCAAATGCCAACGCGGAGAACAGCAGCAACTGCACCTGCACGATGACATGCGGATAGGTATACGGCTCATAAGACGCCTGCCAGGGCAGCAGGTTATAGAGCAGCGCGGGATACGATCCCACCACGATACACAGTACCGCGGCGATGCCCATGGCGAGCAGCATGTTACCGGGAGCCTCTTTTACGCGCAGCCCGGAGTCATGTGCAAAGAAGGCAAAATAAGGGATCTTGATGCCGGCATGGTGAAAGACGCCTGCCGAGGCGAACAACAGCCCGAGCCAGCCGAGTGTGTAACCCTGCTCGATCATCGCGGCCATGATCATGGATTTCGAAACGAAACCGTTGAAGAGTGGAAAGGCAGAAATTGATGCTGCCCCAACCACGCAGAATATCGTCGTGAGCGGCATTGATTTGTAAAGGCCGCCCAGGTCGCTGCCCAATACATGACGCGCGCGCAGCAGGACCGCTCCCATGCTCATGAACAGCAGGCCTTTGAACAGGACTTCGTTGAACGCGTGAGCGACCGCGCCGTTCAGTGCCAGTTCGGTACCGATGCCAACACCGACCACCATGAAGCCGATCTGGTTGATCATGCTGTAGCCGAGAACTCGCCGCAGGTCGTTCTCGATGACCGCATAGAAAATCGGGAACAGCGCCATTACCGTGCCTACCAGGATCAGGAACTCGGTACCGGCAAAGCCTCGCGCAAGTGAGTAAACGGCGACCTTGGTGGTGAACATGCTGAGGAACACGGTGCCCGTCGGCGTCGACTGCGGGTAGGCATCGGTGATCCAGCTGTGAAAGAAAGGAAAGCCGCACTTGATGCCGAAGGCGAGCATTATCAGCCAGCCCGCAATGCCTTCCGTACCGATGAAACTGAACTCGATGCGACCCGTAGCCTGGTAAATCAGGACAGCGCCGGCGAGTAGCAGCAGACCCGATAGAAGATGCATCAACAGGTAACGCAGTCCTGCACCGCTGGACTCCGGGCTGCGTCCGGCCCACACGAGCAATGCCGACGACAAGGCCATGCCTTCCCAGTAGAAGAACAGCGATATGAGGTCGCCGGCGAACACGGCGCCGAGGGCACTGCCGGCGTATATGAGAGTCGCAACATGTTGCAGCGTGTCGCGCACCCTGAAGGCGTAAATCACCCCAATCAAGGTGCCAAGATGAAACAACAAGCCGAACAGCGTGCTCAGCCGATCGACGCGCAACTGTACGAGATTGAAGTCGAGTACCTGCCACGTCCACGATATACCGGCATCGAGTGACAGCAGATTCAGCGCGCCGACCAACGGCGTTGCGAGCAATACCAGTTGTTGCAAGCGCTGCGCATAAGCTCCGCGGCAGATCAGCAGCAACAACGCGCCGGCAAAGAACAACAGCGCCGGCGGTAGCCCGGGAGCACCTGCCCAGTCGAGATGCAGCGGAAAGTCGTCCTGCATCATTGCTCACCACCGTAATAATCTTCGTCACGCATAACCAGGCGTCGCAGTACCAGGCCGAGCAGGACGAGGATCACGCAGGAAACGAAGCCATACACCGCGTACGACGCGAGAAAATCCAGTGAATGCACGCGCTCGACGGCATGGACGTCAGGCGGGAACGGTCTGACGAATTCGATCAGTACGGCAATCAATGCCGCGACGTGCAATGCAATAAGAGCGATACGGGCCCCGCGACGGGTGACCCAGAACAGCTTATCCTCAGCTTCATTGTCACGTGCCGATTTGTCGACTGGTGCGGCCATCTCAGTTCACATACCCTTCCAGAAAGCCAAGTACCGGCTGCGCCACAAAGAACAGCACGACCGTCATGGCAGCAGTTATGCTGAGCGCGACGAGCGACCATATGGGTGCTTCAGCGCTGACTGCGTCGTGTGCTGCCGCCGTTTCCGACGCCGGGGCGGCCGAAAAAGCACGAATAGCAGGCGGCAGGAGGTAGCCGACGGCGAGCAGCGAGCCGAGTAGTACGACGATCATCATTACCGGTTCGCCGGCACTCCACGCGCCCTGCGCAAGATACCACTTGCTCCAGAAACCACCGGTCAGTGGTAGGCCGATGACGCATACGCTGGCGACGATCCACGCGGTGAGCGTGACCGGCATCTGGCGTCCTACTCCGCGAAGCTCCGAGACTGTCGTCTTGTGCAGCGATACGAGTATCGCGCCGGCGCAGAAAAACAAGGTGATCTTGGCAAATGCGTGCGCGGCAATGTGCATGCCGCCGGCGATAAGTGACAGGCTGTTGGCCAGTGTTGCCGCGAGTACGATGTAGGCGAGCTGGCTGATGGTTGAGTACGCGAGCCGTCGTTTCAGATTGTCCTCGCGAATCGCCAGGACTGCTGCAATGAGCAAAGTAGCAGCAGCGACATATTGCATTACCCATGTTGCGTCGAACTGCGTCAGCGCATCCAGCCCGAAAATGTACACGGTAACTTTCAGAATCGTGAACACGCCGAGTTTCACGACCGCGACGGCATGCAACAGCGCGGAAACCGGCGTTGGCGCAACCATGGCGGCCGGCAGCCAGCGATGAAAAGGCATGAGAGCGGCTTTGCCGGTACCAAAAAGAAACAGCGCAAAAATCACGGCCAATATGGTCGGCGTCATTCCCGGTAAGAGTTCGTCGCCGGTCGTGAATACTCCGCCCGGTGTAAACGCAAGTGTCCCGGTTACTGCATAGGTCCAGGCCAGTGCGGTCAGCAGGAATACCAGTGACGTGCCGAGCAGGATCGTAAGATAGGTGCGGCCGCCGGCACGGTCACTGTCCTTGCCGCCGTGCGTAACCAGGGGGTAGGTCGCGAGCGTCAGCGCTTCGTAAAAGAAATACAGAGTCAGCAGGTTCGCGGCCAGTGCGCCACCTATCGTGGCAGCTATGGCAACTGCAAAAAACAGGTAGAAACGTGTCTGGTTCTGCTCATGATGCGCGCGCATGTAGCCGATCGCGTACATGACCGTAATGAACCACAGAAACGAGACCACCAGCGCGAATGCGACGCCCAGTGGTTCGATATGAAACGCAAAGCTGACACCCGGCAGAAATTCGAAAAGCTCGAACTCCGGTCGTTCGCCGCTCATGGCCATTGGCAGGAGCATCACGACCAGGCCGAAGAGAATGGCAGCGGCCAGCAGCGACACCGCTTCGCGCAGGTTGGCATTCCTGCGCAATAACAGAATGCCCGCAGCGCCGATTAGCGGCGTCAGCAAAATGGCGGAGAGCAGCGCAGGGACGCTCATACAATCAGCCGTTGCGCGGCATCAGCCACGCTTGCCGAGTCGCGGGACATCACTGGCGGTGGGGAGAGTTGTGGACCGACTCAGACGAGGCGTTGTCTGCGTTGGTCGGCTTCAGGGACAGGGATCGGTCGTTGACAAGTACCAGGCCAATAGCCATCAGCGGTCTGTTCATCCGTAGCCCCTAATAAGATTGCAATCCGCCGTTGAAGGAGGCCGAGTGCCAGCGCAAAGAGTATACACAGGAGAGCGGGGGTTCAATCCCGGCCCGTTTCAGACTGTGCAGCCGACCGTATACGGACTGGTCATTTCGGCGAATTTTGCCCGCGCTTTAGGCGCCGGGCGTATAATTGTCGTCGTTTTTGTAGCAAACTAGCCGCGGTCTCTCGCGCGACAACGCGCGAATAATAAATGCCATATGGGGAGACGGCCAATGTTCGATCTCAATCGTACCGTGGAACTCATTCGCGGAGCACTTTTCGACCCCGAAGCTACCTGGCGCAGCTATCTGCCCGAAGCCGGCGACTGGCAGAAAACAGCGTTCCTGATTACCGGGCCGCTGATTGTTCTATCCACCGTCCTCGCCTATATCTTTGGTTTAATCAGTAGTGACACGTCGATGTTCGGCATATTTCGTCCGACCATCGCGTCGTCGCTGTTGAATCTCGTAACCGCGGCCATCGCCGCCGGTGTGGTGGCCTTCATTTTCAGCGGGCTTGCCGGCGTATTTGGCGGGAAAAGCAGCTTTGCCCTGGGTCTCGCGGCGACATCGTTAGCGTTTGTCCCCGGCTATCTCGGGCAGGCGGTCAATTGGCTGCCATGGATCGGCTGGCTGTTGATGCTGGGCCTCTTCATCTACTCACTGATCTTGCTTTGGCGGATCATTCCGATTTACCTGGAAGTGCCGGACGGCAAGCGTGCGGGGCATTACATCGTGTCGTTGCTCGCCACGATCATCGTCATGTTTATCATTTCGACGATCGTTGGCAGGGCGTTATACGGTTCAGCGCTTGGTCCCGGCATGAGTGGAATGCCGGATATAGATTCGGACAGGGGGGCGCCGAGCGGCATGTTCGGCGGCGTTATGCGCCAGGCCGAACTGATGGCCGCCGCGGAAGAAGATCGCTATTCGCCGCCTGGCAATGGTCGAGTCAGCGAAGACCAGGTGCGCTCGTTTATCCGCGTGATGGAGCGGGCGACGGCAATGCAGGAAGAGAAGGGTGATCGCTTGCGGGAGATTGCGGAGCGTGCCGAAAGGGAAGAAAACGTCTCGATCAGCGATTTCACCCAGATGATGGGCGGCATGGCGGACGTAGCGGGCATCCAGACTGCCGAGATCGAAGTGGTGAAGTCCGCGGGCGGCAACTGGGCCGAGCACCAGTGGGTGCGGGAGTCCTTGCGCACTGCCTGGATACAGAAAGACCTGAACGACACCGTGGCCCACAATTACGAGCTCTACCAAAAGTACGAAGACCAGCTAAGCCAGTACATTACCCGCTAACCCCCGGGTCGGACCTCAGCAAGTCACGGATTCAATTGAAGTTTCTGATGGTCTTGGGGTCGGACCTCAGCAACCTTCTGATTTTAAAAACGTATTTTGGACTTGCTGTTAATTCAACAGCTTCCTGAGGTCCGACCCGGGATTTAGCGGGCGGTGCGGGGCGGCAGGCCGGTGTGTTGCGTCAGTGCGCGGTTGCGGCGCAGGCGCTTCTCGTGCGCTTCCTGAGAATTTTTGCGCCGCGGTGAGCGGTGACTAAGACTCTCATCTGCTTGCTGCAGCGGTACAAGCTGGTTCTTGCCGGAGCCTATGAGCTGCGCGAGGTTCATCTTCCTTAGCGCTTCCCGGAGTAACGCCCAGTTGGCCGGGTCGTGGTAGCGCAGAAGAGCCTTGTGCAGCCGGCGCTTCTCCGGAGATTTGACGATCACTACTTCGTCACTTTTATAAGTCACCTTGCGCAAAGGATTCTTGCCCGAGTGATACATGGCGGTAGCAGTCGCCATTGGGGCAGGATAGAAGGCCTGGACCTGGTCGGCGCGAAAATTATTGCGCTTCAACCAAAGCGCGAGATTGACCATGTCCTCATCGGTCGTACCTGGGTGCGCTGCGATAAAGTAGGGAATCAGATACTGTTCTTTGCCGGCTTCCTTCGAAAACCTCTCAAACAGTGCCCTGAATTCTTCATAGGCACCGATGCCCGGCTTCATCATTTTGTGCAATGGGCCGTCTTCCGTATGTTCGGGCGCGATTTTCAAATAGCCCCCAACATGATGCGTGACCAGCTCTTTTACGTATTCGGGATCCTTGACCGCCAGGTCGTAACGCAATCCGGACGCGATCAGGACTTTCTTGACGCCCGGCGTTTTGCGCGCCTGTCTGTAAAGGTGCACGAGGGATGAGTGGTCTGTATCGAGATTACTGCAAATGCCCGGGAAGACGCAGCTTGGACGACGACACGCCGCCTCAATCTCCTTGTTCTTGCAGGCCAGGCGGTACATGTTCGCGGTCGGTCCACCGAGGTCCGAAATGACGCCAGTGAATCCGGGCACCTTGTCACGAATCTCCTCAATTTCTCGCAGTATCGAACCTTCCGAGCGATTCTGGATGATGCGTCCTTCATGTTCGGTGATCGAGCAGAACGTGCAACCGCCAAAGCAACCCCGCATGATGTTTACTGAAAAGCGAATCATCTCGTAGGCAGGTATGCGTGCGTCGCCATACGACGGGTGTGGTACGCGCGCGAACGGCGTGCCGAACACAAAGTCCATCTCGTCAGTACTGAGCGGCAGCGCCGGCGGGTTGATCCACAGATCCTGGGTACCGTGCGCCTGCACCAGCGCTCGCGCGTTGCCGGGGTTGGTTTCCAGATGCAACACGCGATTGGC